>NZ_JBHWJT010000081.1:0-13489 GCF_042731325.1 Streptomyces sp. NPDC059866
TGCGGTCAGTCCGCCACCCTGCGCGTACCGCATACCACCGGGATACCGCAGGGATCAGCACACGTCACCCGACAACAACCCGAAGAGATCAGTAATTGAAATACGGGCCCCCGGACGCACCGAAAATTGCCAAATCGGCGTGTTCGCCGCCTATGCCACCAGCCGGGGACACGCCCTCGTCGACCGTGACCTCTATCTGCCCAGGTCCTGGACCGACGACCGCGACCGCTGCCAGGCCGCCCACATCCCCGACGACCGTACTTTCGCCACCAAGAACGCCCTCGCCCGCGACATGATCTGCCGGGCCCATGCCTCCCCGCTGCGCTTCCGCTGGGTCACCGCGGACGCCGCCTACGGCCAGGACAGCCGCTTCCGCCGCTTCCTCGAAGACGACCTGAAGCTCCACTACGTCGTGGCCGTCCCTAAGTCCCAGCAGGTCCACGGCCCGCGCATTGAGGACCGTATTCGCCGTGAAGCCCCGCCGGAGGCATGGCAGCGCTTGTCCGCCGGCCCCGGAGCCAAAGGCGAACGCTGCTACGACTGGGCCGGCGCCCTCCTGCCCGTCGTCGAGGAACGCGACGGCGACAAGCCCACCCGCAGGCGGTGGATGCTGGCCCGCCGCAGCATCACCGACCCCGAGGACATCGCCTACTTCCTGGCCAGCGCTCCGCTGGACGCCACCCTCGCCGACCTGGCCCGGATCGCCGGATGCCGCTGGAAGATCGAAGAATGCTTCCAGTCCGCGAAGAACGAGTGCGGCCTCGACGAGTACGAGGTCCGCCGCTACACCGGCTGGTACCGGCACATCACGCTCGCCATGCTCGCCCACGCGTTCCTCGCCGCCATCGCCGCCCAGGAACGCGAAAGGGGGGCCCCGGCGACGACACGCCCGATCTCGTGGACCTCACACCGGGCGAGATCCGCCGTCTCCTGGCAGCTGACCCCCCGCACCACCCCGCACGCCACAACCACACGCTGACCTGGTCACGGTGGAGACGACGCCACCAGGCACGCGCCCGCCAGAGCCACTACGAACGGCGCGGCTACCTATTCGCCGGGGCGCGGTGGGGAAGTCCGTCCCGCCCACCTGGCGCCCCGCTACACTCCACGCCACCAGGCCGCTGACCAGCCCAGATACCGAACCACGGCTGGAGTACTAAGCGCAATGCCGTGACTCTGTTGGTGATGTTGGCGGGGTGCTGACACCTGGTCCGGTGGGTGCTTGTCTGGTGGGAGCGGGGCGGTGGGGGTGGTCGCGATGTCGCTGCGGCCGGAGAACCATCAGAGGATCCCGGTCAGGACGGTGCGGACAGCGCGGGCAGCGTGTCCGAACGGCACTCCGGCGATGCTGATCAGGGACCGGTTGGACGTGTTGTTCGAGGACGAGGAGTTCGCCGGGCTGTATCCCTCCGATGGCAGGCCCGGGCTGTCGCCGGGGCAGCTGGCGCTGGTGTCGGTGCTGCAGTTCGCGGAGAACCTGTCCGACCGGGCTGCGGCGGACGCGGTGCGGACCAGGATCGACTGGAAGTACGCGCTGGGCCTGGAGCTGGACGATCCCGGATTCGACTACTCGGTGCTGTGCGAGTTTCGGGCCCGGCTGGCCGAGAACGGCGCTGCCGACCGGCTGCTGGAGGCGATGCTGCAGCGTCTGAGCGAGGCCGGCCTGCTCAAGGCCGGGGGCCGACAGCGTACCGACGCCACCCATGTACTGGCCGCGGTGCGCTTCCTCAGCCGCCTGGAGCTGGTCGGGGAGACGCTGCGGGCCGCCTTGGAGGAACTGGCCGAGGCCGCCCCCGCCTGGCTGACTCCGCTGATCGCACCGGAGTGGGGCAAGCGCTATGGGAGGAAGGTGGAGATCGGCAAGCTGCCCGGCGGGAAGGCGGCGGTGACCGGGCGGGCCGAGCAGACCGGCCGGGACGGGCAGACGATTCTCGCCGCTGCCTGGGCCCCATCCGCCCCGCCTCATCTGCGGCTGCTGCCGCAGGTGGAGATCCTGCGCCAGGTGTGGGTCCATCACTACTACTGGGATGCGCACGGGCGGCTGCGCTGGCGGGACGGCCACGCCCTGCCGTCGGCTCACCTGCGCTTCGACTCCCCCTACGACACCGAGGCGCACTACTGCGTCAAACGGGACACCGCCTGGAGCGGCTATCGCGTCCATCTGACCGAGTCCTGCGACGCAGAGCGTCCCGAGCTGGTGGTCCACGTGGCCACGACGCACTCGACCGTGCAGGACGTCGAGATGACCCCGATCATCCATGACGACCTCGCCAAGCGGGAGTTACTGCCGTGCGAGCACGTCGTGGACAGCGGGTACGTCACCCCGGCGTACATCGAGCGGGCCGCCCGGGTGCACGGCATCACCCTGCTTGGACCGGTGGTCCTGGACAACAGCCGCCAGGCCAAAGACGGCTCGGGTTTCGCCAAGTCGGCCTTCCCCGTCGACTGGGACCGCCAGCAGGCCACCTGCCCAGGGCGCGGTCAGCCGGGAGTGGAGAGCGCTGAGGATCAGCAGACACGACTACATCCAGGTCAAGTTCGCCAAGGCCGACTGCCTGGCCTGCCCGGTCCGCCCGCAGTGCACCACCTCCGCCACCCGGCCAAGAGCCCTCACCCTGCTGCCCACCCGCGAACTCCACGAGATTCAGATGCACAACCGGCTCGACCAGACCACCGCAGAGTGGCAGCGCCGCTACGCGATCCGGGCCGGCATCGAGGCCACCCTCTCGCAGAACGTCCGCGCCCACGGCCTGCGCCGCTCCCGCTACCGCGGCCTGGCGAAAACCCACGTCCAGCATGTGCTCACCGCGCTGGCCTGCAACGTCGCCCGCATCGCCGACTGGATCAACACCCCATCCACAGCCCGCCGCCGATCAAGCCGCTTTCGTGCTCTGTGCACCGCCGCCGCATGACCCCACCAACATCACCAACAGAGTCCTGGCATTGGCCCTAAGCGTCGACACCGGGTTGCAGATCTACTTCGCCGACCCGCACAGCCCCTGGCAACGGGGCACCAACGAGAACACGAACGGCCTCTTGCGTCAGTACTTTCCCAAGGGAACAGACCTGTCGCGATGGGACGCCGACGAGCTCAATGCTGTTGCTCACGCTCTCAACAGCAGGCCCCGGAAAACGCTTGGTTGGAAGACGCCTGCTGAAGCCCTCAATGAGCACCTACTATCGGTTCAGGAAGCCGGTTTTGCGACGACCGGTTGAGTCCAGGATTACTTCCGCGGTCCGAATGGAATATCGCCTCCTTGGCGAGCCTCCTGTTCCGGGCCGCGTTACGTATGGCCCTGGATATCAGAGAGGTTTGGTAGTGGTCGTCCATCGCGTAACCGATCACTTCCTTCGTGCAGCAGTCGATGACCGTCGCAAGGTACAGCCAGCCTTCCCCGGTCGTGATGTAGGTGATGGCGCCGACGAGCTTTTCGCCGGGCGCATCCGCCGTGAAGTCGCGGCCGACGAGGTTCGGCACCTGGCCGGCCGCCAGGGCTTCGGCGTAGTCGGGTGGCGTCCGATTTGTGCTCAAGCGAGGCCGGCTTCGACAAGATCAAGACAGTTCGCGCGAACGCCATGCCACTGGAGGGGAGGCGGCGTCCCGCCACCGTGCGAAACTGCCGCCCACCCTCCGTCCCAGCCCTTGCTTCACCTATCGAATCTCGATAGATTCCGATCGCGATTCGATGGAAGGATGGGTCATGGGAAAGCTGACCGTGCGTGCGCTGCGCGCCCTGCTCGTGGTGGTGCTCGCCGGCACCGTGTTCGTGCAGGCATTGATGGTGTGGACATTGGTCAGCGGGAGCGACCCGGAGGACGGGTCGCTCCCGCTGACCGCGCTGCGCGTGATCACGATCCTGGGCATGGTGTCGGTCCAGGTCGCCCTGGTCTGCGTATGGCGGCTGGTGACGATGGTGCGACACGGAACCGTGTTCTCCCACGCCGCCTTCCGGTACGTGGACGGCGTGATCGGCGCGATCGTGGCGGCTGCCCTCGTGTGGTTCGCGGTCACGGCCATCAATGCGCCGGGCCAGCGGGACGACCCGGGCGTCACCGTCATCATGGGCGGGGTTGGCGTGGCCATCCTGGGGGTCGCGCTCATCGTGCGCGTGCTGCGGATGCTGCTCGCCCAGGCCGTCGCGCGCGACGTCGAAGCGGCGCAGATGCAGGCCGAGTTGGACGAGGTGATCTGATGCCGATCGCCGTCGACATCGACGTGATGCTGGCCAGGCGGAAGATGTCCGTGGGCGAGCTCGCGGACCGCGTAGGGATCACACCCGCCAACCTGGCGGTACTCAAGAACGGCCGCGCCAAGGCGGTGCGCTTCGCGACCCTCGCCGCCCTCTGCGAGGTGCTCAAGTGCCAGCCAGGCGACCTGCTGCGCTGGGAGGCCGAGGACGCCGCAGCTGACTGACGTGCCCTTCCAAGATCATGGAGTTCTCGACGCCCCGTGACCCTAGTGGAAGACCGTGCCTGCCGACGCATCATCGCCGATCCTGCCTGCCTTTGACCAACTCCGCGAGCATCCCGAGGCCGTGCCCGAGGAGATCCCGGGCCTGCTGGAGCGACTGGCCGAGGTTCCCGACCCTCGCGATCCGCGCGGCGTACGGCACGCTCTGGTCGTCGTGCTCGCGCTGACCGCGTGCGCGGTTCTGGCCGGAGCGACCTCCCTGCTGGCGGTGGGCGAGTGGATCACCGACGCCCCACCGTCCGTACTGAAGCGCCTTGGTGTACGGCCTGATCCGCTGTCCCCGAAGCGGTGCCTGCCGGCGGAGGCGACGGTGCGGCGGCTGCTGGGCCGCATCGACGGCGACGCGTTGGACCGGGCGGTGGGTCGCTGGCTGGCCGACCGGCGCGCTGGGGCCGACGGTCAACTGCACGCAGTGGCGGTCGACGGCAAGACCCTGCGCGGAGCGGCCAGGGCCACGGGCCGCAAGATTCATCTGCTCGCCGCCTGCGACCACCTCTCCGGCCTGGTCCTGGCCCAACTCGACGTAGGCGAGAAGACCAACGAGTCTCTGTATCCGGCATACCGGACGTCGGCGCAGCCGTGAAAATGGGCCGCGGGGCGGCTGCCCGTCCGACGCCGATGATCTGTGGGTGGACGAGTCCGTAATGAGTCTGGTGCCGGGGCCGACCCAGAGGGGCTGCGCACTGTTGCTTCGAGCACGCGGGTTAAATTCTCGTCTTCCCTCGCCGACCCCCGGGTGGCCGTCGCCGTGCGCACGATCGCGAGGCGAGGAGGGGTGGCGGTGACGGTCGACGAGACGGATCTGGAAGCGGAGTTGGTGGAGCGGGTCGCGGCCATCGATGTGGCCAAGGCCAGCGGAATGATCTGTACGCGTGTCCCACACGGCACCCGCAAGGGGAGGCGTGTTCAGGAGGTCTGGAATGTGGCCTCCACGACAGCGGGGATCCTGGAACTCGGCGCGCGGCTGAAGGCACTGGGTATCACCCGGGTCGTGATGGAGGCCACCGGCGTGTACTGGAAGCCGTTCTTCTTCCTGCTGGAGTCCTGCGGACTCGAATGCTGGCTGGTCAATGCCAGGGATGTGAAGAACGTCCCCGGGCGGCCCAAGACTGACAAGCTGGACGCCGTCTGGCTGGCCAAGCTGGCCGAACGGGGCATGCTGCGGGCCTCGTTCGTGCCGCAGCGGCCGCTGCGGCAACTGCGGGACCTGACCCGGCTGCGGTCCGCGCTCACGCAAGAACGCACGCGTCACAAGCACCGGGTCGAGAAGGTGCTGGAAGACGCCCAGATCAAGCTGTCGTCCGTCCTGGCGAACATCTTCGGGCTGTCCGGCAGGCTGATGCTGGACGCATTGATCAGCGGGGTGCGCGACCCGCAGGAGCTCGCCGCACTCGCCCAGGGCAAGGCCAAGTCGAAGCGAGAGGCGCTGACGGCAGCGCTGACCGGCCAGTTCGACGAACACCACGCCTACTTGCTCGGCACCCTGCTGGAGGCCATCGACCGGCTTCAGAGCCAGATCGACGAGCTGACGACCCGTATCACCGACAGGCTCGCCGAGCTCAGCCGCGACGCGGACGTGCCCGACGCCGAAGGTCTGACACCGCAGCAGCGTCTGGACGAGATCCCCGGGATCGGCCCTGCCACCGCGCAGGTCATCCTGGCGGAGATCGGACTCGACATGTCCGTCTTCCCCACCGCTGGTCACCTGGTTTCATGGGCGAAGCTCTCGCCACGTACCATCCAGTCAGCCGGCAAGAACTTTCCCGGCGGCACCGGCCAGGGCAATCCCTGGTTGAAGGGCGCCCTGGGCGAAGCCGCCATGGCTGCCGCACGCACCAACACCTTCCTCGGCGCCCGATACAAACGCCTCGTCAAACGCCGGGGGCACGGCAAGGCGCTGGTCGCCGTCGCCCGATCCATCCTCGTGATCGTCTGGCATCTGCTGAGCGATCCTGACACCCGCTTCCACGACCTCGGCTCCGACTACCATCTGCGCGTAGTCAACTCCGCCGCCCGAACCAGAGGGCTCATCCGCCAACTGGAAGCGCTCGGCCACGACGTGACCATCGCCCCCAAGGCGGTATGAGCCGAGCCCGACCACGCCACCGCACCAGCCACGGGTATTTTCGGGTTAGATCACCTGCTTCCAGCCGCTGCTGGAGACCATCGCTGATCTGGCGGGCGTGGTCGTGACCAGCGACGCGATGCACACCCGGGGCGAGCACGCGGCGTACCCGCTCGGTCGCAGTGCGCACTGCATCGTGATCGGGAAAGGGAACCAGAAGAAGCTCCGCAAGCAGCTCAAGTCCCTACCCTGGAAGCAGATCCCGCTGCAGGGACGCACCCGCAACACCGGCCACGGCCGCGGCGAGATCCGCCGGATCAAGGTGTGCACGGTGAACAGCCTGCTCTTCCCCGGGGCCCGCCAGGCCGTCCAGCTCAAGCGCCACCGAGTGGACCGCAAGACGACAAGATCAGCATCAAGACCGTCTACGCGGTCACCAGCCTCACTGCGGAACAGGCCACACCCGCCGAGCTCGCGAGCTCGATCCGCGACCACTGGAAGGTCGAGGCCCTGCACCACGTCCGAGACATGACGTTCACCGAGGACGCCTCCCAGCTGCGAACCGGCTCCGCACCCCGCGCCATGGCCACCTGGCGCAACCTCGCCATCGGCGCCCTTCGCCTCGCCGGGAAGAGCAGCATCGCCGCCGGCCTCCGGCACAACGCCCGCGACGCCAGCCGACCACTCACCCTCCTCGGACTCACATGATCACGAAACAGACGTCACGCGACTACGCCGAAGCCCTGGGCCGGCCGCGGCCTGCGTGAGGCCGAACCTCCTCGGCCGGGGCTGGCACGGCACCAGGCCCAGTTCACGCATGAGACGGCGGACCAGCTCCGGGCCCGCGGCGACGCCCCAACGGTCCAGTTGGGCCTGGATGCGCCGGTGCCCGTAGGTGCCGTCGGACATGTCGAAGGCTTTCGTGATGAGCAGCTTCAGTTCGTCACGCCGTTGGGTCGTCGCGGATTCCGGGCGGGATCGCCAGTCGTAGTAGCCGGATCTGGATACGCCGAGTCGGCCGCACATGAACTCGACGCTGTATGCGTACTCCTCGGTGTCGAGCCGCATCTCGTCGATGAACTCGTACTTGCTTGCTACCGGGGATCCTTCGCGAAGTACGCTGGTCGATCCGTGGGCCAGGAGAGCGGCCAGGCCGCTGGCGCCGCTGGGTTCGATGATCTTCATGCGTCTGTCCGGGGCCTTGTCCGGCCCTGCGGAGTGCCGGCCGGACACGGGCTGGGCCGCCACCGGATCAGTGCGAGTCGGCGGGGACGGGCGAGAGCCGGTAGGCGCCCTCGTGAGTGACGACACGGCCGGCGGTGGGCGGCGCGAAGTGGGTACCCAGGACGAGGGTGTCCGTGCCAGCGAGCGAGCCGAGCAAATTGCGGCGCGAGGCCTCGGACCGCTCGGGCTCGATGTCGACGCAGGCCCCGATGGTGGGGTGAGCGAGCTGGACGGGGTGGTGGATGCAGTCGCCGGTGATCAAAGCCGTCTCTCCGCGGCTGGTCAGCTCAAGGACAATGTGGCCGGGGGTGTGCCCGGGGGCGGGGATCAGGCGCAGGCCCGGGACGACTTCGACGCCGTCGGCGGGGACGTCGACGAGGTCGAGCAGCCCTGCCTCCTCCACCGGGATCACGGAGTCGCGGAACATCTGCTTGCGCGCCTCCTCCATGTCGTACCCGGCCCAGAACTCCCGCTCGACGCGGGAGGTGATGTAGCGGGCGTTGGGGAAGGTGGGGACCCACTCGCCTTTCACTTCGTGGGTGTTCCAGCCGACGTGGTCGGCGTGCAGGTGGGTGAGGATCACCAGGTCGACGGAGTCCGGGGGGAATCCGGCGGCGGTGAGACGCTGAAGGTAGTCGGTGTTCAGGTTGTGCCAGGCGGGGTTGGCCCGCTCCTTGCCGTTGCCGATGCCGGTGTCCACCAGAATGCGCAGCCCGCCCACGGTGAACGCGAAGCTGTGGCTGTCGATATGCAAGATGCCCTCGTCGTCAGCGAAGTGGGGGCGCAGCCAGTCCTGCCCGGCGACGACGTCCGGGGTGGCGCCGGGCAGCAGCCACGGTCCGGTGGCGGGCGGCAGGAGGACCTCGTCGATGCGGTGGACGGTGATGTCGCCCACGGCCCAGGAGGGGATGGCGGTCGGGTCGGTGGCCGGTGCAGTGCTCATGATCGGTCGTTTCCTTATGTCTCGTTACGGAAAGTCGTTGTGTGCGCTGTGGGCTGCCCTGCGTCTCGACACGGCGAGTGCTGCCAGGGCCGCGACGGCGAGCAGGGCGGCGGCGAGGGCGTAGGCGTGGGCGGCGGTGTTCAGCCCGTAGCGCTGGGTGGCGGCGCCCGCGGCGATGGCGGGCAGGCTCATGGACAGGTAGCTGAGGACGTAATAGGCGGCCAGGGTCGCGGCGCGGTCCTGCTCGTCGAGCGAGGCGAGCGTCATGCGCAGCGCCCCTTGGGAGACGGCCCCGAAGGCGACGCCGGCCAGGGCCGCGCCGCCGTAGACGGCGGGCAGGCCGGCGCCGTGCAGACCGAGCAGGCTCAGGGCCGCGGCCGGGATGACGGCCAGGCTTCCGCCGGTGGCGGCGGCGCGCGGCGCTGTGCGCCGCAGTGTCCACACAGTGAGCGTGGCCGCGGCGGTGAGCACGAAGAAGACCATGCCGCCGGCCGCCTGTGAGGCACCGGGGGCCACGAGGTGCACGAGCGCCGGTCCGAGGGAGGAGTAGAAGCCGCCCAGGGCCCAGATGGCGACGACAGCGGTGCCGACCGCCAGCAGGGCACGGCGCGCCGACGGCGGCACGGCGAGGTGAGGGCACAGCGACCGCAGGGCGCCGGCGTGCGGACGGGCCGTCTCCGCGGTGAACGTGACCGCGATCGCCTGGGCGGCGAAGAGGACCGCCAGCAGGACGTACACGGTGACCGTGGGCGCGGGAGCGAAGCGGACGAGGAGGGTGGAGGCCAGGACGCCGGCGGCCATGCCCGCCACCGGGGCGATGCTGTTGGTCAGGGCGGACCGGCCCGGACGCGCGGGGTCCTGAAGGTCGAGGAGGGCCGCTCCCGCGGCGCTAGTGGCCGCGCCGGTGGCCGCTCCCTGCAGGATCCGGGCGGTGATCAGCGCTCCGGCGCTGTCCGCCGAGGCCAGCAGCACCATGGAGGTGGCCTGAAGCAGCAGGGCGCCCGCCAGGACGGGGCGCCGCCCGAGGTGGTCTGAGAGCGCTCCGGCGGTGAGCAGGGCCAGCAGCAGCGTCAGGGAGTAGGCGCTGAAGACCACGGTGATGGTGAGCGCGGACAGGTCCCAGGCGTCCTGGTAGTGGGGGTAGAGGGGTGTCGGCGCACTGGATGCCGCGAGGAGGGCGGCCAGGACCGAGACGTCCAGGACGAAGGACGCCGCGCGGTTGGCGGTCTGGGTGTGGGCTCCCGGGTGGCTGGATTGCGCAGGTGCGCGGGGTGTGACGGTGGGCATGGGACTCCTCGGCGCTAAACGCAATTAGTTTGCTTTAAGCCACCGTAGGCTCTACAGTCAACTAACGCAAACGTTTAGCTTTTGGAGTCGGGGGTTGCTCCACCCCTCCAGCCCTGAGGAGAGAGAAGTCCATGTCCTCCGCTGAACTCACCCCGCCGGAAGTGGCCCGCTGGGCCGCCCGCGCCGGGCTCCCGCTGCCGGCCGACCGCCACGCCGCGGTCGCAGCCACCGCCAACCACATCCACTCCGTCGTCGCGGTCCTGCGGGAGCTGGACTTCGGGGACACCCCGCCCGCCCCCGCCTACCACGCGGAACAGGAGATGCACGATGCAGCCGTATGAACTGTCCCTGAGCGCAGCCGCCGACGCGATCCGGACCCGGCAGCTGTCCCCCGTCGAGCTGGCTGACTCCGTCCTGGAGCGCATCGAACAGGTGGAGCCGCACCTTCAGGCCTACGTCACCGTCACCGCCGAGCACACCCGCCGGGCCGCGCGCGAAGCCGAAAGCGACATCGCGGCCGGCCGCTACCGGGGTCCGCTGCACGGCATCCCGATGGGCCTCAAAGACCTGATCGACGTCGCCGGTGCGGCGACGTCGGCCAGCTCCCGCGTCCGCGCCGACCACCGCGCGCAGGCCGACAGCAGCGTCGCCGCCCGTCTGTCGGCGGCAGGAGCCGTCCTGGTCGGCAAGACCCACACCCACGAGTTCGCCTACGGGCTGACCACGCCGCAGACCAACAACGCCTGGGACACGGGCCGGGTCGCCGGCGGCTCCAGCGGCGGATCCGCCGTCGCCGTCGCCGCGGGCACCGCCACCTTCACCCTGGGCACCGACACCGGCGGATCGATCCGGGTGCCCGCCGCGCTGAACGGGGTTGTCGGTCTCAAGCCGACGTACGGCCTCGTCCCCCGCCACGGTGTCACGTCCCTGTCCTGGTCGCTGGACCACGTCGGCCCGATCACCCGCACCGTCGAGGACGCGGCCCTGGCCCTGACCGCCCTGGCCGGACACGACCCGCGCGACCCCGCGTCCCTTACCACTCCCGCCGTGGACTACCGGCCGGGTGCGGATGCGGACCTGACGGGGCTGCGCGTGGGCGTGCCGCGCACCTACTACTTCGACCACGTCGATGCGGAGGTGGAGGCCGCCGTACGGCGCGCGATCAACCAGCTTCGGGCCCTCGGCGCGCGCCTCGTCGAGGTCGAGATCCCCATGTCCCGCTACATCCAGTCCACCCAGTGGGGCCTGATGGTGCCCGAGGCCACCGCCTACCACGAGAGCACCCTGCGCACGGTTCCCGAGCTCTACCAGGCAGACGTCCGCATCCTCCTCGAGGCCGGCGAACTGATGCCCGCCGGGGACTACCTGCGTGCCCAGCGCTCCCGCACTCTCATGCGGCAGGAGTGGGCGCGCATGTTGCAGGAGGTCGACCTGATCGTCGCCCCCACCGTCCCGGCGACCGCGGTCAAGGCCGGCCAGGAGACGATCACCTGGGCTGACGGCACCGTCGAAGGTGTCTCCGACGCCTACGTACGCCTCTCGTCCCCTGCCAACATCACCGGGGTGCCGTCCCTGTCCGTCCCCGTCGGCCACGATGCGGCGGGCCTGCCGGTCGGCATGCAGCTGCTCGGCCGACCCCTCGGAGAGAGCGTGCTGCTGCGAGTCGGCCACGCCTACGAGCAGACCCAGCCCGCCCGCGAGCTCGCGCGCGCAGCGTGAACGAGCACTTCCGGCCCGGCCGAACCATTCCGTCCGGGCCGAAAAGCGCCGCTCCTCGCAGGCGTACACGAGGTTGCGGTGCGTACACGACTTGTGGCGAGAAGGTCGTCGAACGAGTGGCCAGTTCGTCACACGGAGCTGGACGGCTCACTAGACGCAATGATTTTGCTTTAAGGTAGGTTCTATGAGCAGGCAGATGGTGCGCCCTGGTGGGCGCAGCGCCCGGGTCCAGGCATCGGTCCACGCCGCCGTACGCGAACTCGCGTCGGAAGTGGGCCGGGACGCCCTGACGGTGCCGCTGGTCGCCCAGCGTGCGGGCGTGACGCCGTCGACGATCTACCGCCGCTGGGGGGACCTGCAGGAGCTGTTGTCGGACGTAGCGGTCGAGCGTCTGCGGCCCGACACCGCGCCGGGGGACCACGGTGCCCTGGCATCCGACCTGACGGCCTGGGCCGAGCAGTTCCTCGACGAGATGGCCTCTCCCGCCGGTCGCGCCTACATCCGCGACGCCCTGCTCGGCGACCCGGACGGCAGCAACGCCGGCCAGTGCTCGGCCTACGCAGCCGACCAGATCGACCTCATCCTCACCCGAGCAGCTGAACGTGGGGAGAGGACGCCCGACGTCGAGACGGTCATCGACCGCGTCGTCGCGCCCATGATGTACCGCATCCTCTTCCGCCCGGACGGACTCGACGCCGCGTACGCGCGCCGACTCGTGGCAGAGGTCCTCGGCCAGACCGGCCCGTGACCAGCTGATCGCACCGGCATGCCCCTCCGGCAGTGCCAGAGGCCGGCAGGACCTCACCGCGTCCGCAGTCCTCCGGCGGACGGTCCCGAGAACGCACCCGGAGCACTTCACGCCCATGAGGTGAGCGCTACGGCACCCGCAGCGCCACAGTCAGGAGGAGTTCTGAACCACGGGCATCGCCGACCTCCAGTCGCGCGCTGGTAGTGAAGGTGGCGATGGTCGGTGCCACGGTGTGCTGCTCTCCTCGGGCGGGAGATGCCTGCCGGTCGGCGGACACAATCGAGCCTGCCAACGCGCGAATCGGCATCCGACCAGCGCATACCGTGGCGGACGAGGCAGGGCTGGGAAGTGAGGATGGACAGGATCACCTGTAGCCGTCTTCCTGAACTCTCATCCCCGCAAAGACACATCGTGGCCGCCGCACCGCTCGTTTCGTTCGGCGGCGTACGCCACCGCCGCCCTCGAGGCCACACCGGCCCGAGCACGCCGAGGCAGGTCACCAGCCGGTGACGCGTTGCCAGAAAGCCTCGATCACGGGCGCGGCGTCTATGCTCCGGGTGCCATCGATGACGTGGTAGCCGTGATGCTGAGCCGCGGTGGCGCATGCGTGGTTGGGCAGGATGCGCAGGCGGGTGCCGACCGGCAGGTCGGGCAGGTCGGCGCCGTCACGCGCGGTGAGGGTGCCGTGCTCCTGGCTCGCGGCGGTCATGACCAGGTCCGGAATCGGGTTGCCGTCCAGGTCGGTGACCAGGCCGTAGCCCTGGTCCTGCGCCTGGACGGCGGTGCCGCGGTCGCGCGACATGGCCATCCAGCCGCCGTCGGTGACGATCCACCCGTACTCGGGACGGTAGCCGATGACGGTGACGACGACCGACAAGGCGAGGCCCTCGACCGGCAGACGCCGAGGCCGGCCATGACCAGGTCGAAGAAGACGTAGTTACCGGGACTCTTGCAGAAAGCCCCGGCGTTCACGCCGGGGATGAATGCATCTCAAGACTGCTCTGACGTGCACGTCAGAGCGGACGTTGTTGC
>NZ_JBHWJT010000082.1:0-12717 GCF_042731325.1 Streptomyces sp. NPDC059866
GTGGATGAGGGTGACACGGTGGATCCGGCGCAAGCATCCCGGGATCACCTGGAAGCAGCTCCGCCGACGCTACTACGGTGGTGGCTGGTGGCCTGTCACGGAGAAAGCGGAACTGTTTAACCCGGCAAAGGTAGGCACGACCAGATACCGATACCGGGGAACACTCATCCCGACCCCGTGGCCCCCTGCGGCATGAAGAACTGAACACCCCGAAACGGGATTTGCGGAGAGCCCGGTGCTCGGAGACGGGCACGCCGGGTTCGGGAGGCGGCTCGGGGAAACCCACCGATGGAGACATCGGCAGGGCGCCCCGAGTCGACCTCACCCACGGCCCGGAAGTTCTTCAACGCGTTGATCGTCCGCTCCACTTCGTTCCTGCGTTTGTAGATCGTCTTGTCGAAGCCGGCGGGCCGTCCGCCCCTGCTGCCGCGTCTTTTGCGGTGGGCCCGCTGATCTCGGGGCTCGGGAATGGTGTGCTTGATCTGGCGACGTCGCAGGTAGCGGCGGTTGCGCCGGGAGGAATACGCCTTATCGCCGCCCAGGTGGTCGGGCCGGGTGCGCGGATGCCCGCCGCCCGGGCGGTGGACACGGATGCGTTCCATGACCGGGATGAGCTGCGGGGCGTGGCCCCACTGGCCCGGCGTGATCAGCAGCGCCAGCGGGCGGCGTCCGCCTTCACCGGCCAGGTGGATCTTGCAGGTCAGGCCGCCCCGGGAGCGTCCGAGTCCCTCGTCTGGGCGGTGGTGCCGGGGCGTGCTTCTTTTCCCGGCACCCGCGGAGGTCTCCTGCGCGCTCCCGCCGCATGCTGATGACTCCGGCAGGACGTGGAGTCCACGCTCACCATCGACCAGTCGATACGGCCCTCGGCATCAGCGTCGGCCAGCACGGCCGCGAAGATCTTGTCCCACGTGCCGTCCGCCGACCACCGCCGGTGCCGCTCGTAGACGGTCTTCCACGGACCGAAACGCACAGGCAGATCCCGCCAGGGAACCCCAGTGCGCTGTCGATACAGGATCCCGTTGATGATCCTGCGATGACTGACCCAACGACCCCCACGCCGCCCGGACTCGGGCAGATGCGGCTTCAGTCGGGCCCACTCCTCATTCGTGAGATCTCCCCTCCCCATGACCATGCCAACGAGCCAACCCACGAACGGTCACAAGATCCGCCGGACAGGCCCTAGTGGTGGCCGACGCCGGCACGGTGACCGGGAGGTGCTGGCCGCGATCGTGTTCGTGGCCACGTCGGGCTGCACGTGGCAGCAGCTGCCGTCTGCGTCGTTCGGGCCGTCGGGAGCGACGGCCCATCGGCGGTTCGCCGAGTGGTCGAAGGCCAGGGTGTGGGCGAAGCTCCACCGCCTGGTCCTCGACGCACTCGGCTCCCGCGGAGAGCTGGACTGGTCCCGCTGCGCGATCGACTCGATGAACATGCGGGCCCTGAAAAGGGGGACGTGACGGGTCCGAATCCTGTCGGCCGGGCAAGTACGGCTCAAAGATCCACTTGATCACCGAGCGCACCGGACTGCCCCTGTCTGTCGGCATCTCGGGTGCCAACCTGCACGACAGCCAGGCCCTCGAACCGCTCGTACGAGGCATCCCGCCCATCCGCTCCCGCCGCGGACCGCGCCGGCGACGTCCCGCCAAACTCCACGGCGACAAGGGCTACGCCTATGATCACCTGCGCCGATGGTTACGCAGCCGCGGCATCCGGCACCGCATCGCCCGCAGGGGCAGCGAGTCCTCCACACGACTGGGCCGCCACCGCTGGACCATCGAACGCACCATGGCCTGGCTCGCCGGGTTCCGCCGCCTCCACCGCCGCTATGAACGCAAGGCGAGCCACTTCCTGGCCTTCACCAGCATCGCCTGCACCCTCATCTGCTACCGCAGACTCACCAAATGAGCTGAACCTGTAGGACGCAGGGGCTGCCGACCATCTCCTTGCCTCTTCGCCGAGCAGCCTGCGCAGCATGCGTATGCTCCCGGTCATGAGATTTTTCCGGCCGCGCGGCCGAAGCGACGCCCAACGAATGACGGGAACGCCTGTGGCTGAGGCCAAAGCCCTTTACGAAGCCGGGCGTTACGCCGAGGCGGAGGCCGAAGCCCGCGCCGTGGCCCGATCGCGGCCACGCGACGACGAGTACGCAGCCGTGGCGCTGAACATCGCCGCGCTCGCGACGGGCGCCCAAGGCCGCCACGCCGAGGCACTCGCCACCTACGACGAAGCGCTGCCTGCCTTCAGCAGGATATTTGGAGCCGATCACTGGCTGACCCTGAAGCTGCGCTCGGACCGCGCCCAGCAGATGATCTCGCTCGGTCAGCACGCCGAGTGCGAGGCAGAATGTGCGGCCGTCGCCGAGGCCGCGGGCCGCGGTACCGGCCCGGAAATGTCACTCCTGGCAGCGGCCGCCCGCAATGGGCTGGTCTTCGCCCTCAATGCGCAGGGGCGCCACCAGGAGGCCGAGGCACTCGCCCGCGAGGCCCTGGCCGCCTATCGCGCACGTGACCGGGCGTCCCTGGTCCTGCGACTCGGCCTGGCTCGCAGCCTCAACGGCCAAGCCCGCCACGAAGACGCCCTCACCGAGGCGCAGGGCGCCGACAAGCTGTACCGCGCTCTGCCCGAGTACCAGCGCCATCCAGATACGGGCGCCGTCGAACTGGCCTTTGCTACTGCCCTGTTCGGGTTGCGCCGCGTTCCTGATGCCCGTCGCCAGGCTGCAGCCGCTCACGATGCCTGCCTGGCCTCCTTCGGCCCGGACCACCGCCGCACCGTCGAAGCCCGAACGCTGCTCGAGCACATCGACGGCACTCGACCGTAAGCGCAGCGCCCCCGCTCGGGGCGAGTCGCAGGCGCTCCCTGGGCAGCTCATCCAGCTATCGCAACGTGCCGGACCAAGAACTCCTAACGAAATGATCTTCGAGGTGGTTGGATCACTCCGGGACTGACGATCCGGGGGTGTGGGGTGGCTCGACCGAAGCCGCGGGAAGTCGATGACGAGTTGTGGACGGTGATCGAGCCGCTGTTGCCCAGGATCGAGCGTCGGCCCCGACATCCGGGACGCAAGCGTCGTCCGGACCGGCTGGTGTTCCAGGGCATCCTGTTCGTGCTGCACACCGGGATCTCCTGGGAACACCTGCCGCAGGAACTCGGCTTCGGCTCGGGCATGACCTGCTGGCGCCGCCTGGCCGAGTGGACCGAGGCCGGAGTGTGGCCCCGGCGGCACGAAGTCCTCCTCGCCAAGCTTCGTGGCGCGAACGCCCTGGACTTCTCCCGGGCGGCGGTCGACGGCTCCCACATCCGGGCGTTAAAGAGGGAGGCAAGACCGAACGAAGCCCTGCAGACCGGGGCAGGACAGGCAGTAAGCATCACCTGATCACCGACGCCACCGGCATCCCGCTCGCCGCCACCCTGACCGGCGGCAACCGCAACGACGTCACCCAGCTGATCCCGCTCCTCCAAGCCGTACCGCCGCCTGGTCGGGGACCTCGGCGTGAAGCCGCAGATCGCCCGCCGTGGCACCGAGCACGGCTCCGGCCTGGGCACCCAACGCTGGGTCGTGGAGCGAGCGTTCGCCCACCTGCACTGGTTCCGCCACCTGCGCATCCGCTGGCAGATACGCGACGACATCCACGAAGCCTTCCTCAGACTCGCTTGCAGTATCATCTGCCGGCGACGGCTGAAGAAGCTCCGGCCGCGTCAACTGTCGCTGTCCTGGGCGGCCATGAAGCCGCGATCTTGGATCACCGGGAAGACTTGCTCTGTGGTGGCAATCCAGGCATCGATCTCGGCGCGGGACGACCTGATGGCACTGATCAGCGCCTCAATCACGTCCAGCTTCGGCTTGCCGACGTTCAGGCTGAGCTCGTCCATCGACACCTCTCGGTACGACATGAGCAGCTGCCACCAGAACCGCATGAGGAAGCGGCATTCCGGCGGGTCACGGTCGTCTGCGAGGCGCTCATGAATGACCCTCTGGACGCGCCGCCGCTGCTCGTCATCACGAAAGCCGTTCCTGAGGTCAGTCAGAGTCACGTCCGGACACTAGCAACCGTGTTCGTTCACGACCCCGGCGAACACCGCCGCCTCCACTGTGATCGCACCCGAAGCGTGCCTTCTGGTGCGCCAGGTCCCTGCCACAGCGACCCCCTGACCACGCCGCGCACGCACCACCACGCACAACCCCCCCGCCGGAACAAGCCGATGGGGGTCCCTCACCTCTCACGTGCTCTCCCACGTGTCTCACTACCCCCGTTGCCGCAGGTCAGAGATGGGCGAAGGCGTGTACCACAAGGAGACGAAGAACCTGCTGGGACGACCGCGCACCGCATCCCGTCCCGGCATCGCGCTCATCGCGCAGGGACCGTTCAACATCGAGCGGCTTGGCCTATTTCGATCGAGTCGCCTGCTGCAGTGCAACTCTGGGCCCGATCCGCCCCCCATGCCCGAGTTCCACGGAGCGTAGTCAGCACCAAGTCAGGACGGGAGTCAGCACGCCACCGTCAAATCACCTCCAACTACGCGTCCTGGACAGCTGTCATTTCGACCGTCTTCAAGCCGCTGGGCCGCCGCTGCGCGAGCGGTCATGGTGGTCCGACGCATAGCCGCGCCCCGAACTATGTTGCCCCACCACATGTGCGCCTGACCTGCGTGTTTCTACGGTGTGCCCACACGTACCCGTCCCCACCGCACACGAGGAAGTGGCGCACATGGCCTCCGCAGCATCCCCTCCCCCAACGCCCGGCAACCTCAAGCGCATCGTCGCCGCCAGCCTCATCGGCACCACCATCGAGTGGTACGACAACTCATTCGATCAGAGCTACGACCTGCGGTTTTTCTGCCATTGACCCTCCGAAGTCAGCACGAAACCAGCACCGGAAAATCTCGTGCTGGGTGGGCAACGAGGACGTGCCCGATCCGGCTGGTTGCGGACCTGGCGACAGCCACCAAAGATAGTCACTCACCGTAGCGAGACCTGCGGCACTGGCGGCGGCCTCATGGCGGGTCCGGACGCGACCAAGCCGCACGCGTGATGCCCTCGCCATACGTCTCGCTGAGGGCACCACGCGTTCGCAAATTTGCGTCAGACCGTCTCGACCACTGCCTCGAACTCGAGGGGCAATTCAAGCTCGGTCTGCATCGTGAAGACGGCATCCAAGAGAGACCTCAAGCGCTCCGGAGCGTCAGGCATCACGTGCGCGTAGGTCTGATGCGTGATCCTCGGGTCGCGATGCCCCAGCCACTCAGCCATGTCCGTCACCGGGACGCCCTTCGACAGGCCGGCGGAGGCGAAGAAGTGCCGAAGCCAGTGCGTGGTGATCCTGCGCGAGATGCCCGCCGCCTTCTTCGCGTTACGCCAAAGCCGGTCAACGAGGGAGTACATGAGGATGTTGGTGCGCCCGATATTAGAGAAGAGGTAGTCCCCCTCCAAGCGGTTGAGTCCCTCCTCTACGCGAAAGGTTCCGTACAGCCGGACATGCTTCTGCACCTTCGCGGCGATGGTGGGCGGCACGGGAACCGCTCGGCCCTCATCCAGATCACGCCACTTGAGGTGGCGGACGCAATGGGCACACCCCCTGCCCTTGGTGATGGCCTTTTGGACTGTGGTCTTGGGCTCCTCATTCTCGCCGTCCTGCGTGACCTGGCGGTCGACGTAGAGTGTTCCGCTCTCAAAGTCGAACTGTTGCAACGTCACGGCGCACGCCTCACCGATGCGCAGCCCACACCCAGCCATGAGCCACACGAGTAGCTTGTAGGGCCCGGGTAGGTGCCGCTCAATCGCCTCGATCTCCGCCAAGGTCGGAAGGCGGATCGTCTTCTTCACCCTCCGCTTCACCCGCTGGCGACCGGTGCAGGTGCTGGCGTCCCTCGCCCTGGGCAGTCTGCAGGGCAAGGTCCCCTTGCTCACGCGTGCCCTGACCGGTGACTTCAACGGGCACCACGCGTTCATGATCGCTTCGATGCTGCGGGCCATCGACGAGGCCGACAACCGGATCTCCCGCCTGAGCGAGGAGATCGACCGTCAGCTGCAGGGGCGTGCTGTGCGATGTGCGCGCCGAGGCCGCGGGAGGCGCCGGTGATCAGCCAGGTGCTCAGGTTCTCCTGTCGGGACGGTGGGTGGGGCTCAGGCGGGGGTCGTGCTTGGGGCGGCGTACGCGTGAACGGCGGCGCGGGCGGATGCCTTGGCGCTGTCCACGACCGTGCGGTCCTGCAGGAGGCGTCCGGAGGCGAGGGCACCGTCGATCAGCAGCCCGAGATGGGCGGCCAGCGCTGCCGGCTCGGCGGCTCCAGCGGTTGCGGCGAGGCTGGTGAGCCACTCCTGGCGGCGCCGGGTGTGGGCGGAGGTGACCGCATGCGCCTTCGAGTCGGGCTCGGCCTCGACTGCGGCGCTGATGAAGGGGCAGCCGAAGAAGCCGTGGCGGTCGAAGGAGGCCAGCAGCGCGTCGAACAGGCCCACCACCTGCTCGGCGGGATCCGGTCCAGCCGCTTCGGCCGCCGCCTGCAGCTGCTGCATCCACGAGTCGTCGGTGCGCTGCAGGTAGGCGGCGACCAGGTCGTCCTTGGTGCGGAAGTGGGCGTACAGCGTCGACTTCGCCACCCTCGATTCCGCGATGACCTGGTCGACTCCCACCCCGCGCAGGCCGTGCCGGTGGAACAGGCCGGCGGCCGTGTCGAGGATCTTCTGCTCGGTGTTCGTCTTGCGTATCCGCGTCGCCATACAAGACAGACTAGTCCGTTTCATTAACGGCTGCATCCGCTTGCCGATACTTAATCGGACGGACCGGTCTGTTTGATTAGTGGCGGGGTTGCCCGCTTCTTCGAACGATGTGTACAGGGATGGTGGCGTGATGCGTGCGGTGGTGCTGGAGGAGTTCGAGGGCCCGCTTCAGCTGCGGGAGATCGACCGGCCCGTGCCGGGCCCGGGGCAGGTGCTGGTGCGGGTGCATGCCAGCGGGGTGAACCCGCTGGACACGAAGATCAGGGCGGGACGGGCGGCGCACGCCCGCGTCAAGCTGCCCGCTGTGCTGGGCATGGATCTTGCCGGTCAGGTGGTGGAGACGGGCCCGGTGTGGACGGCTTCGCGGCTGGGGACGAGGTGTACGGCCTGACCGGCGGCGTGGGTGACCTGCAGGGCTCGCTCGCCGAGTTCGCGGCGGTCGACGCGCGCCTGCTGGCCCGCAAGCCGGCCGCGCTGCCGCTGGCGGTGATCACGGCATGGGAGGGCCTGGTGGACCGGGCCGGGGTACGGGCCGGTCACAAGGTTCTGGTGCACGGCGGTGCAGGCGGCGTGGGCAGCGTCGCGGTGCAGATCGCCGCAGCCCGCGGGGCGGAGGTGTTTGCGACCGAGTCGGCGGCCAAGGGTGACATGGTGCGGGCTCTGGGGGCGGTGCCGATCGATCACGCCGCGGTGGGCGTGGAGAAGTACGTAGCCGAGCTCACCGGCGGTGCCGGTTTCGACATCGTGTACGACACGGTCGGCGGGCCGGTCCTGGACGCCTCCTTCGAGGCGGTGCGCACCTACACCGGCCATGTGGTCAGCTCGCTGGGCTGGGGCACACACGCGCTGGCGCCCCTGTCGTTCAAGGGGGCCACGTACTCGGGGGTGTTCACACTCCTGCCGATGCTGACCGGCCGGGGCCGCGAGCACCACGGCGAAATCCTGCGTGAGGCCGCAGAGCTGGCAGACCAGGGCAAGCTCCGTCCCCTGCTGGACGAGACCCGCTACAGCCTCGCCACCGCAACGGACGCCCACCGGGCCGTAGAGTCCGGCACGGCCAACGGCAAGGTCATCGTCGACATCGTGGCCTGACGCCAGGTATCGGCGGCCGGTCACAGCCGGTCGCCGAAGCCGCTGTCGCCTTCAAGTCGTCGAGTCCGGCGCCGGCCGCGCGCAGTTGCCCCTCCCAGGCGGCGCGCCACACCTGGTCGTCGAGCCAGGCTGTGTCCGCGATCGCGGACACAGCCTGCACCGTGCCCGGCAACGCGCTCACCGTCAGCCCCGAGGCACTGGACGACTTCTTCGCCCGCTCCGAGCCCCCGGCTCGCTCCTCCCGCCACCACGAGCGCCAGCCGCCGAATGTACCATTTATCCGAGGTGTTCACATTTACTGGGGGAAGGTCTGACTGCAGGTTGAAAGTGAAGCTGGTGCGCTGCGGATAGGGCGTGTCGCTGTGATGATCATCGATTCGGGACACGGCCGAGTGATGGGAGCCACAGATGAGCGGAATCGCCCGGCAGAGCCCGATGACGGGGCAAAGCCTGGATGGCGCTTGCCCTGCACGTCCATCGACGGACGCCGAGGTCCTGGACAGGCTGCTGGTCGCTGCCGTCCGCGAGGCGGTGGTGGAGTTCGACGCGGTGGCCGGAATTGCCTACCTTCTGGAGGACAACGGCGAGTGGCTGCGCGCGGCTGTGATCGGTGGTACGCCTCCGGCTGTCTTCAACATGCCGGAGCGCATGCTCTTGAGCGGGCGGCGGGCTTCGGCGGTGGCGTGCCGGACCGGAAGGATGGCGAGCATGGGCGAACCGGGCGTTCGTCCGGACGACGTGGGCCCTGTCCGAGCGCCGTACGCGGTGGTGAGCGCGCCCCTGGTTCACGCCGGCCACCGGTACGGGGCGCTGGCTGTCAGCCGGATCCCATGGAGGGACGGCGTTCTCGGCGAGGCTCAGCGCAACCGGCTCCGGGAGACGGGCGAGAGTCTGTCGCGCGAGTTGGCGTCCCTGGCGGCACGCGGCACGCTCATACAGCGCGGGAGTCAACCGCTGATTTTCCCCGTGTTCAAGCCACGCAGCCCCCTTACCGAACCTGCGACCAGGTGGGGACTGTCGGATGTCCCCGGCTCTGCCGGTCTGAGCTGGATGTATCAGGTTCACAGGCTGGCCAACGAGCTGAACTCGGCCGTGAGCCCCCGCGAGGTCGTCGAGGTGGCCCGGTCACGCATCATGGGCACTCTCGGCGCGCAGAGCCTGATCCTGACGGTGGTCAGTGACGGCAGGGTGTGGGTCGTCGGACACACCGGTCCGGCCTCCGGGGTGGTCAGGCAGCTCCATGGATCCAGTGCTGTGAGGAGTGGGGTGACTCCAGTGACCGACGTCCTGCGTGGCTCCGACCCGTACTTCTTCCCACAGCGTACGGATCTGCTCGGGGCCTACCCCGATGCGCAGGACGACGGCAATCAGGCGTGGGCGCACCTCCCCGTGCTGGCCAGCGGACATCCGGTGGGTGTCTGCTCTCTTGGCTGGGCGGAGCACCGGCTCTTCGGTGCGGAAGCGCAGGCCGTGATGATGATGATGGCGGGTTCGCTTGGCCAGGCATTGGAGCGGACCCTCCTGAGCGAAGGCGAGCACGCTCTCGCCGAGAGCCTGCAGAGGCGGCTACTGCCGCGTGTCCTGTCCGACCTGCCGGGGGTGGCCACCACCGCCCGTTACCTGCCTGCCCCGGCGACCGCGGGAGTCGGTGGCGACTGGTATGACGTGGTCGCCCTCCCTTCTGGAAGCATCGGGCTGGTGATCGGTGATGTGGAGGGCCACTCCGTCGAAAGTTGCGTCGTCATGGGCCAGCTACGCAGCGCAGTGCTCGCCTATGTCACCGAGGGCCACAGACCGGCAGCAGTGCTGACGCGCGCCAGCGACCTGCTCAGTCAGCTGGAAGGCGAACTGTTGGCCACGTGCTGTGTCGTCTGTCTGGACCCGGCCGCCGGGACGGCCGAGGTGGCCCTGGCCGGACACCCGGCGCCGCTGACCCGCCGTCCCGACGGCCGTATGAAAGCGCTCGACACGCTCATCGGTGTCCCCCTGGGCGTGCCGTCACCCATTCCCTACCGCGCTTTCGAGGCGACCCTCTCACCAGGGACACTGTTGTTCCTGTACACCGACGGCCTCAGCGAAGCGCACGGACCTGACGCGGTCACCAGTGCACACACGATGCTCGCCGCTTGCAGCACGGACGTTGACCACGGCCTGGAGGGACTTGCGGACCGGCTCATTTCCATGGTGCCCTCTGCCCCGGAGCGCAGAGACGACGTCGTCCTCCTCTTGGCTCTCTACGCGGGCGCAGGCTCGCACCGTTGGAGCCGCATGGAAATCCAGCGGCACGATCTGCACGGCGTCAAAACTGCCCGCAAGTTCGTCCGGGACTGCCTGAAGGGCTGGGAGTTGGAAGCGGCGGCGGATGACCTGGAACTCATGGCGTCGGAAGTCGTGACGAACGCCTTGGTTCACGCCGACAGTCACGTCGAGCTGCGGCTGCGTCAGTATCCGGATCGCATCCGGCTGGAGGTCCGGGATTCCGACGTGACGCCTCCGGTTCCCTCCTCCCTCTCAGCACGCGAGGACGAGAATCCGCAGGCAGAGCACGGTCGCGGCCTGCTCATCGTGGACGCTCTCGGCGAGTGGGGGAGTTCGCCCAGCGGCCGTGGCAAGGTCGTCTGGTGCGAAAGGGCCATTCCGAAGAACTGTGACGACACCACTGCTGCTGGCCGGCCGTGAAAGCGGAGCTGGCAAAAGGGACTGCCAGCGATGGTCTTGGACGTCCGCATGCCGCCCCGGTGCTGGATGGCGCCCGAGATGCCGTTGGCAATGTGCGTATGAATGAACGGGACCTGGTGTGAACGCGGCCGCGAACGCCGACTGCGTCGCCACCGGCTCCTCCACACCCAGGCTTGCGCCCTGATCCGGCTGCGGTGTCCGGGCTCGTCGGGCCGCAGGAGACGAAGGGTGTCGGCGGGGCCGCGTGCCACGGCACGCGGCCCCGCGCGGTCCGCAGATCGGCCATGATACGAGACGAGGCGGCATGCGGGGCTCCTCCGATGGGCCCTGACGGTATGAGGAGTTCCTCCCGCGAGCTCTGACGGCGCCGGAGCCGCCAGCGGCAGCCGACTACTGACCGGTGTCCTTCACCGGGGCTGTCTTGGCCCACTCCGGCCGTGTGGTCGGATAGCCGTCGACGGTCTCCACGACCGCCTTGGAGTTCTCCAGGGTCTCCATCAGTGAGGCCGGACCACGGAACGGCCGCCCGCCGATGTGCCAGCCGTCGCGGTGCAGCTCCTCGATGAGCACCCAGACGACCTCGCGGAACGCCTCGGAACCCTCGAACTGCACCATCACGTCGGAGAGTGCTTTGGCCATGGCATGCTTCTCCTCCTCGGAGAAGACACCTTCAACAAGCTTGACATTGACGAAGGACATGTCAGAACGTCCTTTACTGTTCTCGAGCGCGGCGACCGCCGCACCCGGCGGAGCGGCGCAGACCCTGGCAGCACGTCCCCGACGACCCGCGGGGCAAGGCGGTACTCGGCGTCGGCCAGCCAAGCGCCGGCGAGGCTGCCAGGCCGAACGGTATGGCGAAGAAGTTGAGCGGGATCGCTCTTGGGGTCTTGGCTGAACCGTCGCCCAGAGTGCTGCCCGCTCGCATCTGTGAGTCCCCAGCCATGGTCACCGGTCCGGCGCTCGGCACCTGTCGGACCGCCTCAAATGCCTCAAAGGCAGAGTCGGGTAAAGATCGCCGGGCGCCCGCCTGAATTCCACCCCCCAGAGGTCGGCGAGCAGCTCGCTGCGGCCGCTGATCTGTCGGGACAGGTCAGCCGGGCCGGTCAAGGTGGGCGTCGGGACGCCGGAGGCGACGGAACCACAGGGCCGGACGCCGTGAAGTGCCCTCAAGCCGACTGGAGTTCGAACTCCGCGCGGTCCGATGTCACGTGAGCTTGTTCCGCTTTGACGGACACCATCGGTGTGGTGGTCAGGCCGCCAGTGCGGCCTCGTAGTCGGCGGGACTGCGGTAACCGAGGCTGCTGTGCAGCCGGTGCAAGTTGTACCAGCTTTCGATCCACTCAAAGATCGCGGTGTGGGCGGCAGACCTGCTCGGCCAGGGCTGGGTGCCGATCAGCTCGTTCTTCAAGGTGGCGAAGAACGACTCGGCCAGCGCATTGTCCCAGCACTGGCCGGTGCGGCCGACGGATAGCCGGATGCCCAACTCGCTTGTCAACAGGGCGAATTCATGGCTGGTGTATTGGCAGCCGCGGTCGGAATGGAAGACCACCGGCCCTGCCGGGCGGCGCCGTCGGCAGGCGGACCGCAGCGCGTCGGCGACCAGTTCGGTGCGCAGGTGGTCGGCGGTGGCCCAGCCGACCACCCGGCGGGAGGCGATGTCGATGACGGTGGCCAGGTAGAGCCAGCCCTCGTCGGTGGGGATGTAGGTGATGTCGCCGCACCAGCGGGCGTCGGTCGCAGTCGGGTCGGGCCGGAAATCGCGCAGGACCAGGTCGGGACGGGTGGCCGCGTGCGGGTCGGGGATCGTGGTGCGGTGTCGCCGTCTGCGGTGCCAGCCGGCGAGCCCGGCGGCCCGCATCAGCCGGGCGATGCGTCTGCGGCCGCAGGCCGTCCCCTCACGCTTGAGGACGGCGTGGATGCGCGGGGCGCCGTAGGTGCCTCGGGACTGGGCGTGGACGGCGGTGATCTGCTCGGTCAGCTCCGCGTCCTGCGCGGAGCGTGGTCCGACGGCGCCGGTGCGGCGGGCATAGAAGGCGGCACGGGAGACCGTCAGCAGCTCACACGCGCGTTTGACGCTGTGGCCCGCCTGCTTCTCCGCCTCGATGAACGGGTGCACCGTCACCGGGTCTCCTTGATGCTGATCGGAAAATCGATGTTCGGGAGGGCAGGCGGCAGCATCCGGGCCGCGTGCGGCCCGGATGACGGTGAGACGGGCCGGTCAGGCTGATGCC
>NZ_JBHWJT010000083.1:0-12249 GCF_042731325.1 Streptomyces sp. NPDC059866
TACGCTCACTACAACCGTCGAAGGGACCACGGCGACCGCTACTACGCGGCCCTCCGCCACCTGTTCAACCGCATGCTCGGCCAGCTCTACCACTGTCTGGCCACCCGTCAGAGATTCGACGAAACGATCGCCTTCGCCCCGCCAGTACTGTCCCCGCGGGCAGCAGCTGCTTGACCAATAGCTGCATGGGGTGTCTTGTCCCCGGCGACCGCGTCCGGCCGGATGCGGGGTCGGCCGACGGGCCCGCGTACCCGTACCTTCTTCAGGGCGGGGATGAACTGCGGGCTGTCCGCTGCCTGGCCTGTGGTCAGGATGAACGCCAGCGGGCGGCACTTGCGGTCGGCGGCGAGGTGGACCTTGCTGGTCTGCCCGCCTCTGGAACGTCCGAGGAGGGCGGCCTTCAGCCGGAGTTTCCGCCGACGCCGGATGCGTCGTCGTTCTTCCAGCGCGGGATCACTTTCGGTCTCTTGCCCGTTTTGCTCTTCGAGGCCGCCCCCTTTGACCTGGCCTTCTCCTCCTCGGCCGCGGCTTTCTCCAGGGCGGTGACGACGTCCTCGTCGAGGTGCATCCCGGCCGCGTCGTGGTGGGCTCGGGCGGTGGTGGAGTCGATGCTGACCAGGGACAGGTCCACCTCACCCCGCTTCGCGGCTTCCGTGATCAGGCCCTCCAGCAGGGCCTCGAAGACGCCGGCGTCACGCCACTGCCGGAAGCGGTTGTGGACGGTCGACCAGGCGCCGAACTCCGTCGGCATCTCCCGCCACTGCCCGCCCGTCTTGAACCGCCAGATCACGCCCTCGAACTGCTGCCGCAGTCGCTCGGGGTACGGGCCGTACTCGCCGATCGGCAGGTACGGCTCGATGAACTCCCAATCCGGATCGGTCAGTTGCACTCGCGTCACGTAAGACCGTCTATCGGACCGGACCGTGCCACGAAGGCACATCCCGCAAATTGATCACGACTCGATACGCGCCCTAGTCCGCCCCGACTGCACGCCCTGCACCCGGTGGGTCCCGTACGCTGCCAGGCGTGACGGGCAGCTCACCGAAGCCGCCAACGACATGTCACACAGCGCAACAGGACCGAGATTGAACGGACTTGACGGCCCCTCGGCCCCGATTTAGTAACAGCCGCTGGACAGCGGCCGGCCACCGGGACACTGCCTTGGTGGAAAAGCTCATCGACCTCTTGGTCAACGCGACGGTCGCCTTCCTGGCCTGGCGGCTCGCCAACCTCTCCCGCGACCGAGCCGACCGCGAAGCGGAGAAGGCAACCCTCCGGGCTCAGGCCGACGCCCTGACCGTGGCAGTCATCGACCTCCGGCAGGCCGCAGCCACCAACCGCATCTTGTGGGAGGGCCCCGCAGAACGCGGCCGCTCCTTCCTCCTCGCCCTCCTGTCGTACGCCGGCGGCGTCGCACGCGCACAAGCACTCGGCGCCTCCGACCGTCTCGCCCTCACGGCTGGCCTCGGGAACGCCGCGGAGACGCTGGCCGGCGACCGCCGGGCCAGCAAGGAGCACATCGCTACCGTGCGCGAACCACTGCTTCGGCTGGCAACGGCCGCCGCCCCCCTGCTCCGCCACCAGGACGAGAACGTGGCGGCCGCCACCAACGCACTGACGGCCGCCGCCCTTGCGGAAGCCGAGGACACAACTCGCGTCGAGACGGCCCTGGCCGCCTTCGAGAACGCCGTACGGGCCGCTCTTGAGCCGACGCCGTCCAGGTGGGCCCGCCTCCGCCGTCGCGGCCGCCGTGCGACGACCGGGGCATGAGATCGGCATCGGCAAGTGCTCCCCCTGGGGCATCGTCACCCACCGCTCCACGATCCTCAGCTTCGGCGGAGGCTCCGTCGCCTACGTCCCGGACTCTGTGTACGAGCAGTTCCAGCAGGCCGGACTTGAGCACTGGAGCGTTCGTACGGCAACGGGCTCGACCTGGATGCACGAACGCGAGTGGCGGCTGCCCCGGCCCCGGGGGACCGCCGGCATCGCAAGCGTGCAGGCCGTCCTCGTGGGCGACATCAACTGGCGGCCGTCGCTCGTCGAGGCCAGATGGGTGGACAGGACCACCGGGGACCCAGTGACCGGGGAAGAGGCCAGCCCGTACGCCGAGCTGGTCCACGAGCTGCCCCGCCTCTGGCGAGAATCGTGGATATGGGTCTGGGACCCGCAGCACGAGACGGTGGTGAAGCACCCGCCCGGCACCCTGTGCTGAAACAGCCCAGGGGACCCCCGCGGTGCTCCTTTGGCCACCGGTTCCGGTGCCGGTAACGGAGCGGTAGGGTGCGGGCAGCGGCCGACGCATCGGCCCAAGCCCGCACCCTGGCCCATGACCGGGGCGCACCACGGCAAAGGTGCCCGCGGACCCTCACTCGAGGGCCCGGTCTGTGCAGCATCAGTGCGAGGTGTACATCAACTTCTGGCGGTCACACGGCCGTTGAGCCTTCCGCATGCTGCTCTTCACCGCGCGCATCGGGTCATGGGGCCGGGCGCGGGAAATGCGAGAGCGGTATGACCAAGAGCCACGGCCGCAGGAGCCGGGCGAGGAACAACAGCCGGAGGCGGGGCTCCGCGTACGCCGCCGCCAACGCCGGAACCCTCCATCGGCACGACAGTGGCCCGTCGAGCAAGGACCTCCAGCCGGCCGACCCCAGCCGGTGGGGAGCGGAGACCACGCCGGACATGCGGACCGCGTCCGCGCTGATCGGCGCCTGCGTCGAGCGGTGCGCACCGTGCCAGGAGTCCCTCGCGGCGAAGCTCCTCGACGACGAGGCCCCGATCGCGCTCGCGGTGACAGCCGGATCCGTCTACAACCTGCACGTGACCCACGAGCCGGACGCGGAAAGTCCCGCCACCAAGCCCCTCCGGGTCTTCTATTTGCTCGTCCTGCATGCTCGCCAGCACGCAGGCGACGCTCATCTGTTGGCGGTCACGGTGGAGAGGATGTCCCGAGCGGACCGCGCAGCGCTTCTGGAGGCCGCGCTGGAGCTGTGGACGCATTACGGGCCCAAGCACCTCGGCCTGATGCGCGGCCAGAGGGGCTTGGCGGACCTCACCGCCCATGCTCCGGCTGCGGCGCGCCCCGGTGCTGAAGCCGGTGTCCGCCACGCGGCTGGAGACCGCCCGCCCGAGGGGATCGGCCCTGCTGGACGGCCTGCTGCTCCTGGCCGGAGTGTCGGCCGGCCCGTCCCTCATGCCGTCCGTACACGCCCTGTGCCACTTCACCGACCGATTTTGACCACACCTCGTAAGGAGACCGGGACCCGCATGAGCGAGAACACTGAGAACCTTGAGCAGTTCGCGGAGGGCGTGACCCGCTCCCTCGTCGAACTCGTCGCCGCCCTTCAGGCCCGCGGGATTGAGTACCCGCTGGAGGCGTACCGCATCTACAGCTACCTCACTCGTGCCGCCGGGGAGATGAGGACCGCCCTCGACCTCGTCGGAACCTCCGTGCAGGGCCTCCACGACAGCGGGCGCCTGATGTCCGATTACCGGGGCGAGCCGCTCGACGAGGTGCTCGAGCGCTTCGCCCTGTCGTCCGGCAGGGCGCGGGACCTCGCGGGCGACCTGCACGGCAACTTGAGCAAGGCCCACTCTGCGATCGGACACGTCGCGTACAAGGAGGCGCCCGAAGAGCAGGAGTCGGCAGCGGGCAGCTGAGCCTGCCTGTTCGGCGAGATGGGAAGCGTCTGCGGACGGAGTGAGCGAGGGCCGGGGCCGGGTGATGGCCCCGGCCCTCGCCTTCTCGTGCGGCTGCTCGTCGGCGCCCACGCGAATGCCTCAAGCGTCAACTCACACTAAAGAGCGTCACGAGTGAGTGAATCCCGCAGAGAGAGGTGTGATTTCAATCAAAAAATGAGTGGATTCTGTTATGATGATGGGGAGTTGAATGTTCTAGGAGGGTGAGTGAGTCAGCCGCACGAAGAGGCCGCGATGAACGCGACCGAAGCCCGTACAGAGCTCTTCGCCCTGGTGAAGCGCGCCGAGCTGGAAGGGCGTACCACGCTGATCCACAAGCACCGGGAGCGTGCTCTGCTGGCGCCGCTCGACCGGCTTCCGGCCGCCCGGAAGGCCGACGCGTTCCCGTCCCACGCGCTGAGTGCGGCGCAGAAGGACTTCGGTGAACTCATCACGCTGGCAGCTCAGGGCCAGCCGCAGGTGCTCCGGCGCAGCCGTACCCCGGTCGCGGTGCTGCTTCCCGTCGACACCCCTTCAGGTGCCCCCTCGTCTGACACGACCGCGCACACTGGCGCGGTGCCCGCAGGAGGTGCGGTGAACAGCCCACACGATCAGGACAGCGACAGTGCACCGCGCAGGCTCGCCACGCTGGGCGACGCCATCGGTGCCGTGCTCGCCTCCGGCCCGGCCGGCGGCCCCACGTTCGGGCTGCCCGGCCTGGACGCCGCAACCGGTGGTCTGCAGCCGGGTCGGCTGACGCTGGTGGCGGCCGCCCCGAACGTCGGCGGAAGCCTGCTGGGGCTGGCTGCCGCACGGCAGGCCGCGCTCGTCGACCACCACCGGGTCCTGTATGCGGCGTCGGGGCCGAACCAGGCCGACATCATGCGCCGGATCATCTCCGCGGAGACCGGGGGCGACTACCCGCGCCTGAAGCAGGGCCGCCTCACCGCGCATGAGCAGCAGGTCGCCCAGGAGTTGGTCCAGGCGCCATTGCTGATCGACGACGGCAGCGACCTGACTGCCGAGGCGATCGCGGAGACCGCCCCGTACGTTCAGGACCTGGCCCTGGTGGTCGTGGACCGGCTCCAGGCCGCCCACAACGCCCGGCTTCCCCTGTCGGGTGACCGTCTCCCGGGCGCCTCCCAGGTCCTTGCCTCTCTCGCGCGCACCCTGCACGTACCGGTGCTCGCCATCGTGGACAGCGCCGATCCCACTCTCCTGGGTCTCCTGGACGCCGACATCCTGTTGACGCTCGCGCCGACCGACGACCCTGCCAAGGTCCAGGTGACGGTCGCGGAACGCGACTTCGGCGCGATCGGCTCGGCGTACCTGCGCCCCGATCTGCTGCACGCCCGTTTCCTCGACGCCCCTGCCGCCCCCGTCGACCGGACGCGCGGCGAAGGACCCGCGCGGAGTCTGGGCAGCGCCGTAGAGCGGGAGTTGGCCGAAGCCGCGCTTCCCTACACATCCGGCGCCCGCAAGGGCCTGTCGGCCTCCGTCACGCATGTACTGGCCGCGCTGCGCACCGCGCTGGCCAACAGTGACCAGGACGCCCTTGCCGAACTTGGGCCGTCCCTCGCGCAGGCGGCTGCGGTGCCGCAGCCGCTGCCGGACGACGTCGAGGGCCGCCGCCTCGCCGCCGCGCTGAACGCCTACAACACCGCCGTGTTGGCCGGCACCGCCGGGCAGTCTGCCGCTGGCCAGTCCGCCGCGGACAGCGGACACCTCCTGGACGACGAAGACGACACAGAAGCAGAAGAGGAACTTCAGCCCGGGGACGAGGAGGACGAGCCGGAAGGCGCGCCCTTCCCCGCGCTGAAGCTCCTCAAGGATGCGGTCGGCCGATCGAAGATGCACCCGATCAGGGTCATCCGTATCGAGGAGCGGGAAAGCGGTCCGTGGCCGCTGATCAGTGAGCACATGGACGGCGAACCGCGCTGGGTCCATCCCGACGTCACCAGCACACGGGTGCCCTACATCCGGGAGAACGGGAAGCGTGTCCGGCGAGACCAGCTCGATGTGCCCGACGCTTTCGGTGAGGGGGTGCTGTGCCTGATCGACCGTAACGGCAGCTATCCGTCCGCGTGTTCGGCCGTCCCTCTGGCCCCCAACAAGCTGCTGCACACCGGACCCCTTGAGGCGTTCGACAAGGCCAGTGCTGGTATCTACCTCATCGACATCCCGGAGTGGAACCGTACGGACATGCCGCACCCGCTGGGGCGGATCATCGAGCGGCCCGACGACCAGGGCCGCGTGTGGGTCACCACCCCGCACATCAAACAGCTGGAGAAGCTCGTCCGCGACGGCCACCTCGCCGCGATGCCGGCCATCCACGACTCCTGGACGGGGAAGGCCAACGAGTCCCTGTTCAAGCCCTTCTACGAAGCGGCCCGGAAAGCGCGTACCGAGCTCGTCCAGGCCGGCGGTGAGCCGTACAAGGCGTACAAGACGCGGCTGTCCATCGCGCTGCGTCTGCTGTGGCCCAAGCGCAAGGAACAGAAGTCCCCGTTCTGGAGGCCGGACTGGCGCATGAGCATGGTGGCCGAGGCGTCCGTCCGCCACTGGACCACGGCCTTCAAGGCGGTCCAGGAAGGGCACACGCTCCTCGCGCTGCGCAACGTCGACGCGGCCGTCTTCTGGACGCCTGACGGCACGCCGCCCGCCACGTACCGGATCGGGACCGGCTTCGGCGAAGTGAAGGCCAAGTTCATCCAGCCCGGCGAGATCATCCCCGAGGGTGACGACTGATGGCCGGCCCCACCGGCCGCGGCGGCTCCCTGGGCGCCGCCCTCAACGACCTCCTGCGCTCCCAGGTCACCCCCCGCCACCGGCTGTCCTCGTATAACGCCAAGCACTGGCACGCCCAGCTCAGCCAGCTCACCGCGACCCACCGCGGCCACCAGGCCCTGGAAGAGGCCGGCCTCGACGTAACCGTCAAAACACTGCTCAACTGGCTGTCCGACCCCGAGTACAACGTCCGCCGCAGCTACCGCGACCTCATCCACACCGCCTACGAGAACGTCGCCATCGTCCCCGCCGACCCGATCCCCGACCACGTCAAGAACGGCGACTTCGAGATCAGCGGCTGGGTCACCACCGGTAGCGACCGGCGCGAGCGCGGAACACGGGACGCCGCGCCCCTGCGGATCGACGGGAGCCGGGGCGACTGGGACGCGATCGAGGAACTCTGGGTGGCCGGCGAGCTCACCGACGACGAGTTCGAGGACCACTTCATCGACGACGTCATCGTGCAGGACATCGGCGAAGGCACCGACGGATGGACGTTCGACGGGGGCTCGTACTCCGTCGAACTCAGGTAGAGCACGCACGAAAAGGCATCCGCACATGGCCAATTTGGAGGAGAAAGGACGGCGGGCGATGCACCTCCCCGGCAACCCGCTGCGTCGGCACCCGAGCTCAGTGCCGACCCGCGCCAGCGGATGGGCGACTACCAGACGATGGCGGTCAACGCCCGGATGCGAATCTTCGCGGTCCTGGCAGCCGCCGGGCTGAACCCGGACGAAGCTGACGAGCTGGTGTGCGCCGTCGAGGCCGGCGCCGTCGCCGGGGGCCATTGCTGGGTCGAAGAGAAGTTCGCCATGGCCCCCGGCGCGCGGGGCGAGGCATACGGCGAGGGCTGGGACGGCGGCGTCAAGGCCGCGACCGACACGCTGGTCTCCACCGCCGACAGCGTGTACCGACAGCGCGGACGAGCGCTCACCACGAACGCGCTGATGAAGTTCGGCGAGATCATTCACAACCGTCGCCAAGCCGCTGGGCAGACCGGACCTGCGGACAGCCCTGACGCTTCCAATTCGGTGGAAGGAGGGCGGGGCAATGACTGACATTCAGTCCTGGAAACACCAGGGGAATCTCGACCTCGTCGTCCGCCGTCGCGGGCCGCACCACTGGGCCCGACAGCTGGACCCAGTGGGACGCAAGCGTGCTCACCGTCCTCCCCGGCAGGAACGCCTGAGAAGCGGCGTCGTGTTCAGCCTCGTCCGCGCGGTGTGAGGCCGGGCGGGGGAGCCGGGCTGTCGGGAGGCGGGAGCTGAGGAGCTCGGGCCCAGCCGTGGGCGTGCATGGTCTCGGTCTCCCAGTCCTCGAACAGCTGGGGGAGCGTTCGGGCCGCGGTCGGTGTCGCGGTACCAGCGGATGAAGGCCCGGGCGGCGGGGACGGTGCACCCCGCAGTGTGCGTGTGCCCTCGGCCGCCCGGATGAGATGTCCTGGGCAAACTCACCGGGAATCCCCGCGGTCATCAGTGGAGCCGTGGTCTTCACCGGCGCCAGCGGCTCGGCAAACGACGATGTCCAGCGCGATGACCGGAGTCCGGCACTCGGTGCTGCTTGTTACCGTACGTCGAGGTAGTCGCCTGGTGCGTTGCCTGCTGCGGTGGTGGTGTTGCCAGCGTAGCTGTAGCGCCAGTATCCGTCCCGGGTGGCGGTGACGGTGGTCTTCAGGTAGCCGGTGGAGCTGGCGGTCACCGTCTTGACGGTGCTGTAGGTTCCGCTCGGTGTGCGAAACTGCAGGCGCACCGGCTGAGTGGCGTAGCGGTAGTACTGGGAATCGTTCCAGCTGACCTGGCTCAGTGCGCCCGTGACGGTGATCGGTTTGCCCTTAGTTACAGGCTCAGGTGCTGCGTTAGCCGTCAACTTCGAGGCTCGCTGGACGTTGACGGAAGCCGCTGCCGTGCGGTGATAGTCGCCGTCCAGCGCGGTTGCGTTGACGTGGAGGCGCCAGGTGCCGGCGTCGGCGTTCTGGAGCCAGCCTTCGCCCATGACGAACCCGAAGGTGCATCGTGTGGTGGTTGCGTCGACCGCTGTGCACCTGGGGTCGGTTGTGGCTGCCAAGGCTCCTGTTGGAGCGGTGCTGGGTCCCCGGTACAGCCAGGCGTCGATGTAGTCGATGCCCTCGGAATCACTTGCGGTGACCGTTGCGGAGAAGGACGCCTGCGCGGCGGTTCCGATGACCAGGGCTTTGCCGCCATTGACCGACGCGGACACGATCTGCGTGTCGCCCAGGCGAGTTTCCGCTATGGCCGTTGAAGCGCCGAGGCACGTAATCGTAAGTGAGGCGACCAGAGTCGCGGCGGCACGCTTGCCCATGAAACCCTCCAGATGGAACACACCGTGCCCGGTGCCGCGCCGGGCATTGACAGGTGACGCCTCGGCGCGGGGGGTGAGCGTCGGGGCACGGGAGGTACCCCGGGGCCGAGTACGACTACATCTGCGTTTCGGGCCGGTCGGGTTCCATCCAGTGGGTGTGGAACCTGCCGGGACGGTCGATGCGTTCGTAGGTGTGGGCGCCGAAGTAGTCGCGCTGCCCTTGGATGAGAGACGTCGGCAGACGGTCGGCGCGCAGTGTGTCGTATGAGGTGAGCGCAGCGGCGAAGGCCGGGACGGGGATGCCTCGACGCGCGGCGGAGGCGACGATCTCCCGCCAGGGCACCTGCGCGTGGACGATCTCCTTGGCGAAGTCCTTCTCGGTCAGGAGGCTGCTCATGTCCGGGTCGGCCGAATAGGCGGCGCGGACCCGGTCGAGGAAGGCGGCCCGTATGATGCAGCCGGCCCGCCAGATCCGGGCGACGGCGGCGAGATCGATGTCCCAGCCGTACTCGTCCGCCGCACTCCGGATCATCGCCCACCCCTGGTCGTAGGCGATGAGCTTCGACGCGTAGAGGGCGTGCTCCACCTGGGACGCGAACCGCGCGGCCTCGGTGCGGCTGAGCGGTGGAGTGGTTCCTCCAGGCAGGCCGCGGTAGGCGTCGCGGAGGCTGTGGCGCCCGGACGCGGCGCGGGCGAAGGTGGCCTCGGCGATCGCGGTGACCGGTGCGCCCAGGTCCAGCGCGGTCTGCACGGTCCAGCGGCCGGTGCCCTTCTGTCCCGCGGCATCGGCGACCATGTCGACGAACGGCGCGCCGGTGTAGGCGTCAGTGTGGGCGAGGACTTCCGCGGTGGTCTCAACCAGGTAAGAGCCGAGCCGTCCTTGGTTCCAGGTGCGGTAGATGTCCGCGATCTCCGAGGGGCCGTATCCGGCGACCTGACGGAGCAGTTGGTAGGCCTCGGCGAGAAGCTGCATGTCGGCGTACTCGATGCCGTTGTGCACCATCTTCACGAAGTGCCCGGCGCCGTCACTGCCGATGTGGGTGCAGCACGGCTCGCCGTCGACCTGCGCGCTGATGTCCTCGAGCATCGGGCCGATGACGGCGTACGCTTCCACCGCTCCGCCGACCATGATCGACGGGCCGTTGAGGGCGCCTTCCTCACCGCCGGAGATGCCGACCCCGACGAAGTGAATGCCACGGTGGCGCAGGGCCGCCTCGCGGCGGCGGGTGTCACCGAAGTGGGCATTGCCGCCATCGATGATCAGGTCTCCCGGTTCCAGCAGGGGAGCGAACTCGTCGATGACGGCGTCGGTGGCTGTACCGGCCTGGACCATGATCATCAGTCGTCGGGGCCGCTGGAGCGAGGCGACGAACTCTTCGGCGGTAGGAGCCGGGAGGAAGGATCCCTCGTGGCCGAACTCCTCGATGAGTGCCTGGGTGCGGAACGTGGTGCGGTTGTGAACGGCGACAGTGTAGCCGTTCCGGGCAAAGTTACGGGCCAGGTTGCGGCCCATCACCCCGAGCCCGGTGACGCCGATGTGCGCGGTTGCCTGCATGGTCTCGCCTTTCTTGTTTGATGTTCGTTGCACATCGAACAATGTATCAGATGAAAGGTGTGACACTGTGGCACCCGTTCTGTTATCGGCGGGCGCTTGGCGAGTGCTTCGCGGGCTCTGACGGGTTCAAAGTGCGTCCTCGCCTGATGGATGCCGGCCCGGTGGCGGGCCGGCACCTTGGCATCAGCGGGTCTGGTCGGTCGGGCGCACCAGGATCTCGTTCACGGCGACATGCGCGGGCTGGGTGACCGCGTAGACGACGGCGGCGGCTATGTCCTGGGGCTGGAGGGTCCGCATGGACTCGGCCATGTTCTTGGCCGCTGCCTGTATGGCCGGATCGGTGATGTGGCTGGTCAGCTCGGTCGAGACGAACCCGGCCTCGATGACGACGACGCGCACGCCCTGCGCGGTGACCTCCTGCCGCAACGCCTCCGAGAAGGCGTTGATGCCGAACTTGGTGGCCGCGTACACCCGCTCGCCGCAGATGCCGTGCGCCCGGAGGTGGAGGAGATCTGCACCACGGCCCCCTTGGACTCGAACAGATGAGGCAGCGCCGCGTGGACCGTGTACATCGACCCCAGCAGATTGGTGTCGATCATGCGTGTCCGCTCCGTGGTGTCCGCGCCCAGAATGGCGCCACTGAGCATGACGCCCGCGTTGTTCACCACGATGTCGAGTGCCCCGAAGCGCTCGACGGCCGCCGCGACGGCGTCCTGCACCGACCGGTGGTCGGTGACGTCCATGTCCGAGGGGCAGCATCTCGCCGGGAGCGTCCTGCGCCAGTGATTCCAGTCGGTCGGCCCTGCGGGCACCGACGGCCACTTTGGCTCCCGCCTTGGACAGGGCGAGTGCCGTCGCCTGGCCGATGCCTGAGGAAACGCCGGCGACCAAGGCGACCTGGATGTCAAGGGTGGTGCTCATGTCTCCTCCGGGAGGCGGTGCCGTCGGGCTCGAACAGGCCAGGACGGCAGATGAGGTGCCGGCTGAACGAAAGTGACCGGTCGGTCATGTTTGGTGTTAGGGCTCAGCTCACAGGAGGTGGCATGACCAAGGGAACGGACACTCCCGGCTCGAGGGCAGACATGATCCGCAGCCGGCGTCTGCTGCTCGCGGCGGCGACTGAGGCGTTCGCCGAATGCGGGGTGGACGTGTCGATGAGCGAGATCGCCCAGCGGGCCGGTGTCGCCAAGGGCACCGTGTTCCGGCACTTCGCGTCGAAGGACGATCTGCTCGCGGCGATCATGTTGCAGCTGCTCGATCAGCTCATCGGTACAGCGGACCGCCTCCTGGAGGCCGATGACGCCGGCGCGGCGCTATGGGAGTTCATGACCACCGGTGTCGAGGTGCTCGCCGCCGACCGCGCGTTCTGCGAATTGATCGGACGGCCCTCGTTGCAGCACGCGGAGGTACGGGACGCGATCGATCGCCTCCGCGGCATCATCGAGGACCTCACGGCCCGCGCGAAGGAGCAGGGTGCCGTCCGCGGCGACGTCATGGGCACGGACATGGTGCTGCTGCTCGGCGGAATCCACCAGACAGCGCTACCCCTACTGGACCGGGAGCCACAGGTCTGGCGTCGCTATCTGGCACTCGCCTTTGACGGGCTTCGTAACCCCAGCGCCCGCCCCTGCCGCATCCGCCGCCCGCCCGTCTACATCTCGCGAACCCCTCCCTATCGGCCTGACATGCCGTTTCGTGCGCGCCATGGCGCCGTCCCGAATGCGGCGCGAAGAAGAGGCGCGGGCCGGGCGGGGGCCAGAACTTCTGGTGAGCTCCTGAGGCACCTCACGCCGGGCACTATGCGTCCCTTTTTGCCACTACTGACCTTTTCGGTTTGCGTTCGGGTGGTGACGTTGGGTGATCCCTGCGGTATGCCGGTGTTATGCGGTACGCGGATGGTGGGGGCCTGACTG
>NZ_JBHWJT010000084.1:0-12125 GCF_042731325.1 Streptomyces sp. NPDC059866
CCGTGCCGGTAACGGCCGGCACGGCACCCCAGCGGTCAGCCGCGGCTGCTCGGATGGGCCTCCTGGTGCCGGGTGCGCCGGTGTTCGTACTCCCAGCGGGTCGGCAGGGGGCGTGTGGGTGGTTACTGCAGTGGCGTGCGCAGTAGCGTTCGAACGACCTGGAGCAGCGGCGAGCGACGGCCACACTTGGCCCGCTAGGAAGGCCGCAGCGACTCCCAACCGCAGCCCCCCGCCGACAACCTGGCCATGCAGGACGGCAAGAAGCAGGACGGCAAGAAGCAGGGCGGCAAAGGGGCGGCATATCAGGTCATGTGCCCGGCCACGGGCGGATCGGCGTGGTTGTGGATCCCGGACGGCGGACGGGCGCCCGCCCAGCCTGCCATCGACCCGGAGATTCTCGCCCAGCGCGCGGTGGACTCCATGAAGCTGGCCGACCCCGCGGCACCTGCTGCACCTGCTGCACCTGCTGCACCTGCTGCACCAGGGCGTCTACCTCGAACTCATCCGCGCCGACCGCATGCTGCCCGGGCTCCTGACCGTCGGGACCGACCCGCTGCACCTCGCCCTGGTCTTCGATCTCTCCCACACCACCGCCAGCCGCTACGCGGCCATCGCCCAGGGACCTGTTCGACGACCAGATCGAGGAGTGCCCTTAGCTTGATCTTTAACCTCGCAGGTCACCCGACCTGCTGATCTTGGCTCGCTCCTGAGACAGCAGGACGGCCGTTCTTCACGCTTCGAGGTGTCGAGCAACGTCGCGTGAAAGAACGGCCGCTGGTGAAGAGTCTCGCCCCTGAACAGTCCGCTGACGCCGCGCTGGGCATCCCGTCCCACTTTCGTGTCCAGTTCTACGACTGCCTTTACGGCCTCGGGGAATATCGGTACAGCCGTTGGCGCTGAGAACGATCATGGTCCGGTTGGCGCGAGTGTGCTGACCCGGTTCTCGTACTCGCGGCGGGCCTTGCGCTGGGCCGGGACCGCCGGGACGCCCTGGGCGCCGTCGAGCGGCTGGCAGCGGGCGAGGAGCTGGCGGTGTACGACGGGGACGGCGGTGACGCGCAGGGTGTAGCCCTGGCCGCGTCGTACGGTCACCCCTTGGTCGAGGGCGGCGCGCTCGGCGGGCTCCAGCTCGGCGGCGCGGAGGAAGTCGGCGATCTTGCCGGGCATGTCGAGGGTGACCGGCAGCTCCGGGGCCGGGACGTCCTCCTGCTCGATGGCGGTGTGGTCAGGCATGAGGTCGGCGACGGCCGTGCGGATGGCGCCGCGGCTGACGCCGTGGTCGCGGGCGAGGGCGGCGATCGAGCGGCCCTCCAGGTAGGCGGTACGCACGGTGTCGGCCTTGTCGGCCGTCACGGCGGGGCGGCGCCCGCCCTTGCTGCCCTTGGCCTCGGCGGCCCGCAGTCCGTCGTAGGTCAGCTCGCGCTGGAGGTCGCGCTGGAGTTCGCCGGCGGCGGCGAGGGTCTGCACCATGAACTTCACGGTGGACAGCAGCTCGCCGGTGCGCGGGTGGCGGGCGGTGAGGTCCATGGCGGAGAAGGCGCCGTCGTGGATGCGCAGGGCGAGGCGGTCGCGGTGGAGGACGTCGAGCACGTCGAGGATGTGTCCGGTGCCGCGCACGAGGCGGAACATCTCGGAGATGTGCACGGTGTCCCCGGGCCGCGCGTAGTCGAGGAGCGCGCGGAACTTCGGGCGCTGGAGGGGGTGGAGGCGGCTGGAGGTGCCGCCGTCCTCTTCGAAGACGACCGGGTCCTCGATCCCGGCCTCGTCCAGGACGAGGTTCTGCCGGGCGGTCGACTGCTGGTCGGCCGAGACGCGCTTGTAGACCAGGTTCGCCACTCGTGGGCCCCTTCCGTACGGAGGATCGGACCCTATCTGTCGTCAAACCCTGTCATCAATCACCATCGGATCTGATTGGATCGACGGCGCTCCGAGGTCCCGGAATGTCCGGGTTCATTGGACGGGTCGTCTCCCTGTCGTCAAACGATCGTTTATTGACAGGCCGGGCACACTCTGATCCGGCCACCCCGGCTCCGCCGTAAGACGCTTCCGTCATTCGTCGGAGATTCTTGACGCGTCGGATTTACCCGACCTATTGTTGGGCCATGCCCACCGACGTGTTCGGCGTGCTGGCCAACCCAGTACGCCGCAGACTGCTCGAAAGCCTGCGGGAGGGGCCCCGCTCCACCGGGGAGCTGGCCGGAATGTTCGAGCTCGGCAGGCCCGCGGTCTCCGAGCACCTCGCAGTGCTACGTACCGCCGGACTGGTGCGCGAGGAACCACGCGGCCGGCACCGCTTCTACCACCTCCAGCCGGCCCGGCTGGCCGAGGTGAGCGAGTGGCTGCACCCCTTCGAGCACTACTGGAAGCAGCGCCTGGACGCGCTGTCCGATCTCCTGGACGAGGAAGCCGACACATGACCGAGAACACCACGATCACCTGCGAGAAGTTCCTGCCCCACCCCCCTGCGGCGGTCTGGCGGGCCCTGACCGATCCCGCCCTCCACGCCCGCTGGTGGGCCGCCGGCGACATCAAGCCCATCGTCGGCCACCGCTTCACCCTCGACATGGGCAACTTCGGCAGCCAGCCCTGCGAAGTGACCGCAGTGGAGGACGAGCGGCTGCTGGCCTACCGCTTCGCCGAGGGCACGCTCGACACCACCCTCACCTGGACGCTCCGATCAGAGGGCGAAGGAACGCTCCTTGTCCTCACCCACGCCGACTTCGATCTCGACTCCCCGATGGGCCGACAGGCGTACGAGGGAATGAGCAAGGGCTGGCCCCACGTCCTGAACCGCCTCTCCGACACGCTGGACGAGATGACCCGCTCGTGACCAGCGAAGACGCTGCGATCATCATGGCCCGCCCCGTACGCCGTCCGGCCGCGGTCAGTCTTCAGTGCCGTCGTCGTCCTCGTCGATCCCGGCCGCGTCCGGATCGCGTAGCCGGCGCAGGGCGCCGACGGCCAGGACGCTGGCAACGTAAAGCCTTCCGGTTCGGAGCGGCCAGTGGGACGACGACTTTTCCTGTTCCATTGGGGCCGCAGGTAGTTGACTCGGTATTCAGTCTGCCGAGGTTCTGACTCCCCCTTCCCCCGACGGCATGGAGAAGAGCCCGCTCCGGCGCCTACGGGTACGAGATACGGGCATGTGACACGACGCCTTCGCGTGACAGAGGCCCCGGCCTGACTCCGTCGGTCAGGCCGGGGCCTCTGCGGTCCGCCGCTCCGGGGCGCGCAGTCCGCGATCGGGCCCAGGGAGAGAGCCGGCAGGAAGTCAAGCAGCGCGAGGAGCACCGCGACTCCGGTGGCCGGCGTGACGCTGTCGCGGCCCCTTACGCGGCGTACGGAAATCGGACGGGCGGCGAGCCGGGCGGCCCCTCGTGACGCATGTCACCCGCGGACTGCGTTCCTTAAATTGGAATATCGGATGCGCATTCGATAGCGTCGAAGCATGCGGTTGACGAAGTTCACCGACCTGGCGCTGCGTGCCGTGATGCGTCTGGCGGTCTCCGAGCAGGGCGACTCCCTGACCACGCGCGAAGTGGCGGAAGCCGTGGATGTGCCCTACGCCCACATGGCGAAGGCGATCACCCGCCTGCAGCACCTCGGCGTGGTGGAGGCCCGCCGGGGTCGCGGCGGGGGGCTTGGGCTGACAGGTCTCGGCCGTCAGGCTTCGGTGGGCCAGCTGGTGCGCGATCTGGAGGGCGAGGACGAGGTCGTCGCCTGCGAGGGCGATCCGCCGTGTCCGCTCCGCGGGGCCTGCCGGCTCCGCCGGGCGTTGCGCGACGCACAGGAAGCGTTCTACGCCACGCTCGATCCGCTGACCGTGGCCGACTTGGTGACCTCACCCACCGGCCCGGTACTGGTCGGACTGGTCGGCCGCCGACCCGAGTGACCCACGCCCTCCCGGGTGCGTGCGCGCTCGTATCATTAAACACGAAGATCATTAACCAATTTAGGAGTTCGCCGTGCTCTCGGAGCAGTCCACCCCGGTCATCCGTGCCACCCTGCCGGTCGTCGGCGCAGCCATCGGCGACATTGCCGACCTGTTCTACAAGAGAATGTTCGACGCCCATCCCGAGCTGCTGCGGGACCTGTTCAACCGCGGCAACCAGGCCAACGGTGAGCAGAAGATGGCCCTGGCCGGATCGGTCGCGGCCTTCGCCGCCATGCTCGTGGAGCACCCCGACACCCGGCCGGACACGATGCTCTCCCGGATTGCGAACAAGCACGTCTCCCTCGGCATCACCTCCGACAAGTACACGATCGTCCACAAGTACCTCCTCGGGGCGGTCGCCGAGGTGCTGGGCGACGCCGTCACCCCCGAGGTGGCAGCCGCCTGGGACGAGGTCTACTGGCTGATGGCCAACTCGTTGATCGCCATCGAGGCCCGGCTCTACCAGCAGGCCGGTGTCGCCGATGGCGACGTCTGGCAGAAGATGGAGATCGTCGAACGGCACCAGGAGACCCCCGACGTGGTCTCCCTGGTCCTGCGGCCCGCAGACGGCAGCCCGGTCAAGCCCTTCCGTCCGGGCCAGTACGTCAGCGTGCAGATCGAGTTGTCTGACGGCGCCCATCAGATCCGCCAGTACAGCCTCTCCACCGCTCCTGGCCGCCCGGAGTGGCGCATCACCGTCAAGCGCGTTCACGGGGCGGGGCCGGAGGGCGAGGTCTCCAACTGGCTGCACCGGAATGTCGCGCCGGGCGACATCCTCACCGTGTCCCTCCCCGCCGGTGACCTGGTCCTGCCGGAGGGCGACCACCCGCTGCTGCTGGCCAGCGCCGGAATCGGCATCACTCCGATTCTGACCATGCTCGACCACCTGGCCGTCACCGGATCGACCCGCCAGGTCGCCGTGGTCCACGCCGACCGCACCCCCGCCCACCACCCCCACCGCGACGAACAGCGCCAACTCGTCGACGCGCTCCCGGACGCGAAGCTGCACCTCTGGTACCAGGAGCCGGATGACCAGGCGCCGGACGCACTGACCGGCCACGCCGACGTCACCACGCTGGAACACCCGGAGAACGTGAGCGTCTACATGTGCGGTCCCCTGCCGTTCATGCGCACGGTCCGCGGTGACCTGCTGCGCAGCGGTGTTCCAGCCGAAAACATCCACTACGAGGTCTTCGGCCCGGACCTGTGGCTCGGCCAGGAGTGAGCGAGTCGGCTTTCCCGACCGTCCCGGCACCGGCCCGGGACGGTCGGGTGCTCACCGGCGAGACCGTGCCGCGCTCCCGCACCCACCAGGCCTGCATGCCCCGAACTACCGGTAAGCACACAGCACCACGCCGAGCTGCTCACCGTCATCGGCCCGCCGACCGACGTCGCTCTTCCCCATGATCGGGCCGCCCTCGTCCTGAAGATCCTGCGGCATCACTTCGCCCCCCGCCGCCTACTTGAACCCGTCAGCGAGGACCTCCTGACCGATCTCACAGGCCGGCACCTGCTGGCTGCTGCCTCGACTTCGCAGCGGCCAATCCCTCACCTTGATCTGCTCTTCGCACTGTCACGAAACTGACCCCCCTCATCCCTCCCTTTTCCGCAACCCCGGCCGGCCGTGAAGGAGACCTCCATGCTTCTGACCGGCCTTCCCAACATCGCCTGAACCCGGCGGCCTCGCACCGGTAGCGTGGCCGTATGTCCCGCAAGCGCCGCCGAACACCGCAGCAACCCGCCCCCGCCGCGCAGACGTACGCCACGCAGGCCGAGGAGCTTCAGACGCTGGCCCGGGAGTATCCCGAAGATCGCGAGGAAATCCTCCTCGAGGCCGCGGGAAGCTGGAACGCCGCCGAAGAATACGACCGTGCGCTCGCCCTCTACCAGCAGCTGCTGGATACCGAGTGCGAGGAGCCGCACCTGATCGAGGCATACCGGATCAGCACCCTGTGGGACGCTGGACGCACCGACGAGGCCCGCCAGGCAGCCACCCGTCTGCGACATCGGCACCCCACCGATGCCGCGGCCTGGAACGTCGTCGCCGAAGCCTTCGAGACCGCCGGTGAACTCCACGACGCCACAGACTGGTTCACCGCCGGCATCACCCATCTCCTCGGCCCCGCGGGCCCCCTGTCCCGCGCCACTGTCGAATACAGCCCCGACCCCACCGGCATCGAGATGCTCGTCATCGGCCGCCACCGGGTGCGGCGCCGCCTCGCCCAGCCACACGACGACCTCGACACCCTCGCCGACGACCTGCATCAACACCGCCCCCTCCAACTCCGCAGCACCGGCACCCTGGACGACCTCCATGATCCAGACCGCCTGCGGGCCGCCGAGAGCGGCAATGCACAGGCCCTGCAAGCCGAGTTCGAAAAGCTCACCGCCGAGGTCGCTGCCCGCCGAGCCGCCCTGTCCCGACCCCGCATGACCTGCGCGCTCTTCTGGCCCGAAACCGAGTTCACCCAGCTCCTCGCCCGGTGGCCCATGCTGGCAGACGACTACGGCGCCGAACATCGCGATCACATCCGCCGCGTGGAAGAACTCCTGCGCCGATTGTCCGAAGACGGCGAACCCCACCTGGGTGTCGCCCAGGGCGCCGTCAGCGACTTCGAGACGTTCACCCGCGACGAGGGCCTCTCCCCGGAAGACGGCGACACCCGGGCTCAATACGCTGCCGACCTCGCCGCCCGGGGCAAGGCCCACACATGGCCCCCACCCCGCAACAGCCCCTGCTGGTGCGGTTCCTCACGCAAGTACAAGAAATGCTGCGGCAACCCCGCCACGGTCTGACGCCCGCACCCCACACACGACGTCGTTCACCAAACTCGCGATCGGCTGCATCCCGGCAAGGGCCAGGGGACTCAGGGGCCGGCCGGGTTGGTGAAGACCACGACGCCGATCACGAAGCCACAGGAGGCGGAGATCAGCACGATCAACAGTGGGCCCGTGTAGCGCGCCAGCCGGCCCACGATGCGGCCGATCATGGTTTTCACCATGCGCGCCACGGGCGGGTGATGATCTCGCGGTAGGTGTGGTGCGAGAGGTTGCGGCCGCCGTGTTCGAGTACCCAGTTCTGCGGTTGGGCGAAGTCGGTGCTGGGAGTTGAGCTCTCGCCGCAGACTGCGCACTGCATCGCGTAGGTGGTGGGCTCGACGTCCGGCTCCTGGTCGGGCTGGAGAGTCCACTCCTTGCGACACACCACTGCTCGGCTCACCGGGCCGCCTCCTCGGGTTCCGTCCGACGGGCGCAAGCGCCCAGAGCGGTGCTGGGCTGGTTAGCCGTCGTGGACGCTGGATAGTCAGTGGGGACGGGCGGTGACGGCGGAGGCTGGTGGTGACCCCACGCACCGATCGGGTGACGTGACCGTGGTCAGCGCCGACGGACGGCGCCGGGGAGGCGCAGCCGTCGTACCACCGACCGCAGTTCCGTGCCACGCGTGGGCGAACCCTAGAGGCTCGTGTGCCCGGCCTCCACGGCGGCGGTGGCGAAGGCATGCACCCGGGTGATGGCCTGCTCGCTGGCGGCCCGGTTGCCGGTCACCGCCACGGCGCTGGCAGTCAGCTGCGGCAGCCGGTTGTGACCGCGCATCCACAGGCCCAGGGGGCAGGAGGGAGTGAGGCCGGCCAGTGTGGCGGGGCACACCTTGTCCGAGGGGATGACGAACTGGGCCGTCAGCTGTGCGTTGGCGAGTTCGTCCCTCGGGTTGTCGTGGGCCGGGCGCCCGCTGCCGTCCCGTTGGCCGCGTTGTTCCCAGACCTCCTCGGCGGAGAACTGAGCGGGATCGGCGGCGAGCTGGTCGGGGGTGAAGTGGGCGGCGAGCGCAGCGCGGGCTGCACGGTGGGGAACCGACGGAATTCGATGAGGCGCGACAACCGAGATCGAACGGTGCGCAGGTCCCGAATTGAAGCGGAGGTTCTCGATGTGTCCCGATCCGGCGTGTGGCTCGGCGAGATACTGACCCGATGCGCCAGGCATTCGTTCACGAAGCGGTTGTGGTCATGGAAGCAGACGGTGATGTGCGAGCTCCTGGAGCAGCCATCACGGTCGCGCTCTGCGGCCACTGGGAGCATGAGCCACCGTGCCCGCTCGCACCGCACCATACCGCTGCGCAGCGCTTCGGCGATGAGCTGCACCTACGGGTCTTGTTTGCCGCCGAACCTCAGGCTGCGGCCGATGTCCGCAACCGGATCACAGCGGCTTTGTTGGGGGCTGCCTTTGACGGCCCGGACGGTGTCACCACGCGCTGGCAGTTCCTCAGCGTACGGCCGGGCCTCGTCCGAGAAGATGAGGCCGCACACGCGGCGCGCCTGGTCGAGCGCTGAAGCCTTCGAAGTCCAGGCACGGCAATCCCCCGGCAAAGCCAACCCTTGCAGGACTCCGTCATCCCACGGACCACCTTTCGTCGGTTCGTGTGTCCTGAACGCAAGGAGGAGTTCTATGTAGGAGGGGCTATCTCATTGCGGTGCTGCGTGAAAGATGAAGGATCTGGCCCTTCGGAGTCGCCCTGCGGGGGGAGGCTTCAAACCGCCTCATGCTGCGTTGGCTGAAGACCGTCGTGGTGAGCGATGAGGAAAAGGCGCCTCAGAGGCGTCAGGTAGGGATCGGGAAGACGAGCGCAAGCGAATCGTCGATGATGCGTCGAAACGGAAACAGGTGACATCAAAACCGGGGTTGTGTAACCGGCCCCCGGGATCAGCCTGGCGGGAGCCCGTCTATTGGCCAGGTGGTGTCCGGCGTGTAGGTGACGTGAGCCCGGTCTGCTGCTTTCACGTGGAACAGGAGAAGGCGCGCCCCGACACCGCTCGCCCCACCTGGGGCGGCGACAGGGAGCCTCCCAAGCGGCTGAAACCGCAAGGGACTGAGTACCGTCGCGGGGTGCGCTGGCGGACCGGCCCGTAGTAGTGGCGAAGCCCCTGTAACGGGGGTGGAGCGAAGGGGCCGGGTCATCCGTGGCTGTGTTCGTTTGGTCAACCGGGCGGTGCCCGGGAGGAGCCGATGGAGCAGTTGAAGTCGTCAGGCAAGCCGTTTGATATCTCGAAGTGGGAGGTCTGGGAGGCTTTCCAGGATGTGAAGAGGAATCAGGGTGCACCGGGAGTAGACGGGCAGTCCATTGCCGACTTCGAGTCCGATCTGAGGAACAACCTCTACAAGATCTGGAATCGGATGTCGTCAGGGACGTACTTCCCTCCTCCGGTGCGTGCGGTGGAGATCCCGAAGCAGCACGGCGGTGGCATGAGAATGCTCGGCATTCCCACGGTCGCTGACCGGGTGGCACAGACCGTGGTGGCTCGGCATCTGGGCGTCCGCGTGGATCCCTTATTCCACGAGGACTCCTACGGATACCGGCCGAACCGGTCGGCCTTGGATGCGGTGGAGCGTTGCCGGGAACGTTGTTGGAGGCGTGACTGGGTGATCGATCTCGACATCCAGAAGTTCTTCGACAGCGTCCGCTGGGACCTCATCGTCAAGGCCGTGGAGGCTCACACCGACGCCGTTTGGGTGAAGTTGTATGTTCAGCGGTGGCTGGAAGCGCCGCTTCAACTGCCCGACGGCACCTTGCAGAAGCGGGATCGGGGCACCCCGCAGGGGTCCGCGGTGTCACCCGTGTTGGCGAACCTGTTCATGCACTATGCGTTCGACACGTGGCTGGCCCGGAGGTATCCGGGCATCCAGTTCGAGCGGTATGCGGACGACGCGGTCGTGCACTGCGTCACCGAGCGCCAGGCCCGTGAGGTCCTGGCGGCCCTCGGGAACAGGATGGAGGAGGTCGGGCTGCGGCTGCACCCCGACAAGACCAAGATCGTGTACTGCAAGGACGAAAAGCGGCGTGGTTCGTACGAGCACACGCAGTTCACGTTCCTCGGCTACACGTTCCGCCCGCGCGGCGCCCGCAGGAGGGACGGGAGGCAGTTCCTGGCCTTTATGCCGGCGGTCAGCAAGGACGCCCTGAAGAAGATGGGCCGGGAGGTCCGCCGCTGGCGGCTGCACCGACGCCCCAACTCCACGTTCGTGGAGCTCGCCAAGGAGATCAATCCGATCGTGGCGGGCTGGATCAACTACTACGGCCGGTTCTACCGGTCGGCGTTGTATCCCCTCCTGGCGCGCATCAACGCCTACTTGGTGCGATGGATCCGCCGGAAGTACAAGAGGCTGGCAGCCCTGAGGAAAGCGGTCGAGTGCATGCAGGGGATCGCCAAGAGGTACCCCCGGCTGTTCGCGCACTGGAAGATCGCGACTGAGGCCGCCGTCGCCTGGTGAACAGGATGGCAAGAGCGGAGTGACGAGAGATTGTCACGCTCCGTTCTGTGGGAGCCCGGGGGTGCGATTCCCCCGGGCCACCCGACTCCACGGTCGGGCAGGGTGCGGTCGGGAATGGAGGCCTGTCGGACGGGGCGCGGCACCGGCAGGCGAACCGATACCGCGCCGGGTGGGCGGGTGAAGGGAAAAGGGGAGGGTGTCAGCGGCCGACGTGAAGGGGGAGCGCCGTCGGCGGCTGCGGTGCAGGGGCGCCGTTCTCCGCAAGGTCAGTAGCGCCACCCGCGCGCAGGCCGTGGGACGTGACCGGCCGCTCGTCGCTCACGAGACCGGCCTTCGCGAACCAGTACTGCACCTGCTCGTTGATGACGTGCCCCCGCAGGTGCTCCCGCGCTTGGTGGCCGTTTTCGCCCGGGTTGCTGGTGAGGCCACGTTGCCGTTCTTGAGGACCTGCCGGAACACGGGTCCTGTCGTGATGCCCTGCTCGGCGAGGTAGCCCAGCCAGCGCCGCATCCGCGGGACGAGTTGGATGTCGGGCCGGTCCTTGAGCACGAGGCTCTGTTCCTCGCCCTTGTGCGTCTTGTCCTCGGGGAGCCGGACCAGGATGCGGTCATCCATGATGGTCAGGTCCTCGATGTCGGTCAGGAGTCGCGCGGGCCGCCCGGGCGGTCGCGCCGACTGAGGTCGAGGATGATCCGCCCTCCGCTCAGACGCTCGACGCCCTTGGCCACGTCCTGCCACTGGGCCGTGCTGAGGGCGCGGGAATCCACGACATGCTGCCGACCACCGGCCGCACGGACCGCGTACAGCGCGACGACGGCGTCGTGCCGGTCGCTGTCGAAGCTCAGGTCGGCGATGTCCGGCCAGGACAGCTCCACATGGTCGACCCAGTCCCGGCGCCCGGTGGCCGACCGGTGCTCGTGCTGCACCAGGAATCCCGTAGGCCCGACCACGAAGCGGACGCCGTTGCCGGTCACGGTGACGGGAAGTGCCGCCGAACTGGTCGACTCCCGTGCGGCCCGTTCCCGCTCGGGCGCCGGCCGCGATGACGCCCCTCCCTGGGACACCAGCCGGACGGACAGCAGGAGGTCACCCGACGGCCTCGGATGGCGGCCCGGTACGCCCCGGCCACGTACGCGTACGACGCTCCTGTCCCGCATTCCGGCGGGGACCCGGATCGTCACCGACTGCGGGACGCGCCCGGTCAGCCCGCTTCCCCGGCAGACACGGCATCGTTTACGGCCGTCCTTTCCGGTGCCGTGGCAGTGATCGCAACGCACCCGGGCCCGGTACTCCACCGTCTTCGTCGTGCTGGCCGCGGCTTCGGCGGGTCTCAGCCGCACCACCCCACGCACGTGCCGCGGTTCGTCGTATCGTCTCGGCCTCAGTCGTGCGAAACGGCCGCGCTGTCCGACCACTTGAAGGCGCAGCGGCCGCCCTTCGCGCCGAGCCCGAGCCTGAAGGCGGATCATGTAACCGGAGCCGAGGGCTGTCGCCCCGCCGACGACCATCCCGAACACTCCCAAGCGCCGGTTCGCGCTGCGCTGTTGCGTGAGGTCGGAGGTGCGGCTGTGCACGTGGTTCGCGCTCACGGTCGTGCTCACGCACGTGTCGGACTCCGTCATCCGCTGTCCGCCGCAGCCCACGCCGCTCGTCAGGAAGGGCGACAGCCCCCCCAAGAACACCAGCACTCCGAAGACAAGAAGGGCCCAACTCCCGTAACCCCGGCTCCCGGTCACCGCCATTAGGCCCTTCCTTCAGCAGGCCTCGCGTTGGACAGAGACATCCTGGCCCACAACGGCTGCATCGAGCACTACCAATTCTCTCCCCGGGTCTGACGGTCCAGGAGCCACAGCGCGTCCGCGGAGTACACCATGACGTTGTCCGGGAGCACACTCTGAACGTGTCCCTCGGCTTGCTCCTCGCCCGA
>NZ_JBHWJT010000085.1:0-11790 GCF_042731325.1 Streptomyces sp. NPDC059866
AACGTCCTCTTCGAAGGACGCCGTATCGTCGCCGCCGGACGGGCGGAGACGCCAAACGCCTGTGGAGCGCCGGTAAGACGGGCACCCGTGCCCGCGCAGCGCGGTGAAGCAGGAAGCCCCCGGAAGGGTCAGACGACCCAGGCCGGAATCCCTGGACTTTAGGCCAGGGAGCACGTCAACTGCGCGCAGTTCGGTGACGCCGGTGAGATCGTCGGCGGCGTGGGCGGTGGGGGTGGGCGGTGGCGCCGGCGAGGTGGAGGCGCCGGGTGCCGTGCTCGATGAAGACCAGGGCGTACAGGCGCTTGAGCGAGATGGTCTCGAGGTGGAGGAAGCCGGCGGCGAGGATGCCGTGGGCCCGGGCGTTCCGGAACGGGCGCCAGGTCGGGCCGGAGCGCTGCGGGGCGGGGTCGATGCCCGCGGCGTGCAGGATCCGCCAGACCGTGGACGGGGCGATCGAGCAGCCACGGCGCGCGAGTTCGCCCCGTATGCGGCGGTGGCCCCCGTCCTGTTCTCCTTGGCCAGGCGCAGGACGAGCTGCTTGACGGTGGGTGTGGCGGACGGTCCGCCAGAGCGGCCTCTCGGTGCGCAGGTCCATTTCCGCGCGATGAGTTGCCGGTGCCGGCGCAGCGGTGGGGGGGTGACCGTGAAGACCTGGCGCCAGCGGTCGCGAGGGATCAGCCGCGAGAGCGCGGCGAGCCAGATCCGGTCGGCGGGCTCGGAGCGGACCCCGGCGACCCGGCGGCGCAGCACCGCCTTCTCAGCCGCAACGCCAGCACTTCCGCATCCTTGGCCACGCGGTTGCGCAATACGGCAGCGGGCACCGTGATCAGGTTCCGGACCCGCGCGGTAACGATCGACAGCGACCTCCGCAGATCGTCCCAGGAAAGCCGGGCCCGCTCCGTCCGGATCAGCAAACGTGCAGGCCACAGCCGCGAATCGTATTTTCGAGCGGGACAGGCAACGGCAGCGAAAGGAGCGGACGGTCACGCACCGCAGCACCCTGGGCGATCTTCATGATCGGCGTCGTGTTCGGTCTCGCGATGGACTACGAGGTGTTCCTGGTCACCCGTATGCGCGAAGCACACGTCCATGGCGAGAGCCCCCGGCAGGCCATCGTCACCGGGTTCCAGCACGGCACCCTGGTCGTCACCGCCGCGGCCGTCATCATGATCTGCGTCTTCGCCGGCTTCATCGGCTCCAACGAGGCGATGGTCAAGATGATCGGCTTCGGTCTCGCCATCGCCGTCTTCTTCGACGCCTTCATCGTCCGCATGACCATCGTCCCGGCCGTGCTCGCCCTGCTCGGCGACGAGGCCTGGTGGCTGCCGAAGTGGATCGACAAGGCACTGCCCAACGTGGACGTCGAGGGCGGGGCTTGACCAGGCACCTCGCCGACACACCTCAGGACCCAGAAGAACAGCGCGAGTTGACCCGCGTCTGACCCACCGGGGTCGCAGGATCCCGGGGATGCCGATACGAGCGGATCGTGAACATCCCCGGGCACCGCGCCGGACCGTGGGGACGGGACCGGCACGGCAAGAAGCCCGACAGTGGTCGAATCGAGCGGCCGACCACTGCCGGCGCAGTTCCGAGAGCATTTTGCCTATTAGGCAATTTAATTGCCCAATAGGCAATTCGGCGTCTATATCTGCGTCAAGGCGGCGGTGACAGAACCTCCCGTCGCTCCGCTCTACGGCTCTTTCGAGACCGCCGCGCCCGCGGCACAGGGAGAACACTATGAGTCGAGCTCACGTGCTCGTCGACGCCGCCTGGGTCCAGTCCCACCTCGACGACCCCCGGGTCGTCCTCGTCGAGGTCGACGAGGACACGACCGCCTACGACACCGACCACATCCGCGGTGCCCTGCGCATCGACTGGAGACTGGACCTCCAGGACCCCCTCCGCCGCGACTTCATCGACCAGGCAGCATTCGAGAAGCTGCTCTCGGAGAAGGGCATCGGTCGCGACGACACCGTCGTCCTCTACGGCGGCAACAACAACTGGTTCGCCGCGTTCGCCTACTGGTACTTCAAGGTATACGGCCACCAGGACGTACGGCTGCTCGACGGCGGACGCAAGAAGTGGGAACTCGACGGCCGTGAACTGGTCGGCGAGACGGTCACCCGTCCGGCCACCACGTACACGGCGTCCCCCGCCAACTCGTCGATCCGCGCACTGCGCGACGAGGTGCTGTCTGCCATCGGCTCCCACAATCTGGTCGACGTGCGGTCGCCGGAGGAGTTCTCGGGCAGGCTCAGCGCCCCGGCCCACCTGATCCAGGAGGCCGCCTTGCAGCGTGGCCACATCCCGACCGCGGTGAACGTCCCCTGGTCCAGGGCCACCAACGACGACGGCACCTTCCGGTCCGACGACGAGCTGGCCGCCCTGTACGCGAACGTGGACACGGCTCGGGAGACGATCGTCTACTGCCGTATCGGCGAGCGCAGCGCGCACACCTGGTTCGTGCTCAGCGAGCTGCTCGGCCACGAACACGTGCGCAACTACGACGGGTCGTGGGCCGAGTACGGCTCCCTCGTCGGCGTCCCCATCACCCTGCCCACCGCAGGCTGACCGCCCGAGCGCTCCCCCACGACGACGAAGGAGTGGCAGACAGCATGACCAACCGGCCGGAGCCCCCGCTCCTCGGCCCGCCGGACGGCCGACCCGACCTCGGGCTGGTGCCCGTCCGCTCATGTGGTGGGGCGGGCTCGCCGAATTCCGACCAGCCCCCTCCCCGCGCGGCGCGCAAAGGGCGGTCCGAGGGACAGTGGGCGCTGGGCGAGCGAACCCCGCTCAACGCCAACGAACGGTTCAAGCTGGAGGACGACGGACTCAACGTCCGCGACCGCGTCGAATCCGTCTACGCCTTCACGGGCTTCGCCGGCATCGACCCCGAGGACCTGCACGGGCGGCTGCGCTGGTGGGGTCTCTACACCCAGCGCCGGCCCGGGATCGACGGAGGCAGGACCGGCACCCTGGAGCCGCACGAACTCGACGACGAGTTCTTCATGCTCCGCGTCCGCCTCGACGGCGGACGCCTCACCACCGAACAGCTGCGCACCATCGGCGAGGTCTCCCGAGGCTTCGCCCGTGACACCGCCGACCTGACGGACCGGCAGAACATCCAACTGCACTGGATCCGTATCGAGGACATGCCGGAGATCTGGCGGCGGCTGGAGGCGGTCGACCTGACTACCGCCCAGGCGTGCGGCGACACCACGCGCGTCTTCCTGGGCAGTCCGGTCGCCGGTGTGGCCGCCGACGAGGTCATCGACGGCAGCCCCGCCATCGACGCCATCCACGAACGCTGGGTCGGGGATCCCGCGTTCTCCAACCTGCCCCGCAAGTTCAAGACGGCTATCAGCGGTTCACCGCTCCAGGATGTCGCCCACGAGATCAATGACGTCTCGTTCGTCGGCGTACGCCACCCCGACCTCGGCCCCGGCTTCGACGTCTGGGTCGGCGGCGGGCTGTCGACCAACCCGATGCTCGCCCAGCGGCTCGGCGCCTTCGCCACCCTGGACGAGGTGCCGGAGATCTGGGCCGGTGTCGTCTCCCTCTTCCGCGACCACGGCTACCGCAGGCTCCGCAACCGGGCCCGGCTGAAGTACCTCGTCGCCGACTGGGGCATCGCGCGGTTCCGCGAGGTTCTGGAGGGGCAGTACCTCAAGCGCGCGCTGACCGATGGTCCCGCGCCCCTTCCTCCGACCGGCCCCCGCGACCATGTCGGTGTCCATCCCCAGCGAGACGGCCGCTTCTACATCGGTGCCGCACCAATGGCGGGCCGGGTGTCGGGCACGTCCCTGATCTCCCTGGCCGACCTCGCCGAGGCCCACGGCTCCCACCGCGTGCGGACCACACCGCACCAGAAGATCCTGGTCCTCGACGTGCCCGGCGACGCGGTGGAAGACCTGGTCCGGGGCATGGAACCACTCGGCCTGCGGGCACGCCCCAGCACGTTCCGCCGCAACACCATGGCCTGCACCGGCATCGAGTTCTGCAAACTGGCCATCGTGGAGACCAAACGGCGGGCGGCCGCCGCTGTCGAGGAACTGGAGCGGCGTCTGCCGTCCTTCGACCAGCCCCTCACCGTCAACATCAACGGGTGTCCGAACAGCTGCGCCCGATCCCAGATCGCCGACATCGGCCTCAAGGGCCAGCTCGTCCTCGACGACCAGGGGCGCCAAGTCGAGGGCTTCCAAGTGCACTTGGGCGGGGCGGTCGGCATGGAGGCCCGTTTCGGGCGCAAGCTCCGCGGCCACAAGGTCACCGCCGACGATCTCCCCGACTACATCGAGCGCGTCGTACGGCGCTTCGACGCGGCGCGCGGCCCCGACGAGGTGTTCGCCGACTGGGTGGCCCGCGCGGACGAGGGCGAACTCACTTAGCGTCACCTGCGCGGTGGCCGGGCAAGGAGCGGTAGAGGGCCAGGTGCCGGCGTGCCGCCGTGCCGCCGTGTCCCAGGTGTGCGAGGCGGCGAGGTCCCGTCCGGCGGACCGTCGGACCGGGTCCTCCACGGTCATGGCGTGGCCGAGTTCGGTGGCCAGGGCGTGCGGGGTGTCCGCGAAACGCGCGGCTGCTCCGAACACCTCCCGCAGTACGGGCACGTCCCGCACGACCAGCGGTACACCCGCCGCCAGGGCCTCCATCGCGGCCAGGCCGAAGCCCTCCTTCAGGGAGGGGAAGGCGAGACTGCCGCGGCGCCCACCAGGGCGGGCAGTTCGTCGTCGTCCACCGGCCCGAGCCCGACCGGCTCGACACCGAGTTCGGCGGCCCTCGCCTCCCAGCGGGCGCGGTAGTCCCGGTAGTCGAAAAGGGTCTCGCCGCCCGCGATCGCCAACCGCGCGTCGGGTGTTCGGCGCGCAGGAGGGCGTAGGCCTCCAGCAGGTCGAGGGAGCCCTTGCGGGGTTCGATGCCGCCGATGGCGAGGACGTAGCGGCCGAGCCGTGAGCGCCACCGCTGCCGCGCGGCCGGGTCGGTGGTGGCGAAACGCTTGTAGGCCACCCCGTTGGGGATGACCTCCGCCGTCAGGCCCCAGCCTTCCCTCAGCTCCTCCGCCACCGAGCGCGAGACACAGATGTGGGCGTACGGCTCGACGATCGCCTTCTCGTGGCAGGCGGCCAGTTCGGGGGTGGTGAAGTGGTCGAGGTGGTGGACAGTGCGGACGCAGCGGCCGACGGCGTTGGCGCTGATGCAGTCCTGGGCGTGGACGATGTCGTAGGGCGCCGGGTCGAAGGCGTCACGGAGGGTGGCGATGGAGCGCAGGATGCGTGCACCGACGCTCTCGCCGGGCGGGACGTCGGGGAACGGGACGATCCGCAGCCGTACGGCCGGGTCGACGGGCCGGAAGAAGCCCTCGTCGCCGCCGCGACCCAGGGTCCAGACCGTGACGTCCTCGCCGAGCGCGGCGAGGGTGTGGACGCCCCCGCCGGGCGGCTTGGTGGAGTAGCTGAGCAGGGCGATCTTCACGAGGTTCCCTCTCGGTAGGCGCTCGGCCGCCGTTCGTCGAGGTGCCGCACATTGCCGCAGGCTTCCTTGTGGATGCCCAGATCCTGGGCGACGTGCGCGACCGGACGGCCCGAGGTCCGGACTTCGCGGACGGCTCGCTCACGCAGCTCGTCGGGGTACTTCCGTGGTGCAGGCATCGGACCTGTGTGCCCCTATCTATGAGGCGATCATGCCTGGCTTCAGGGCCGCTCCAAAATCCGGTTCAGCTCACTTATCGAAGTACCCGTCATGCCGCGCGGCAGGCTCTGGCGGAGAAGCCTGCAGGTCACGTCCAGAACCGTGTTTCCGAGCGGGACACCCTGGTGGGCTCCTTCAACAGCCTTCCCCTCCTGGCCGCCGTCGAGCTACAGGTCCGAGACGACGTCCACCAGCGTCTGGAGCTCCTGGCGAGCAACGACGGCCTGCCGAACCGGCGTGCACCAGTGGCTGACCGGATCACCGAGTTGACCAGTCGCGTGGCGTCCAGCCACATCCCCGACGAACTCAAGGAGTTGGAGACCGGCCTACCCAAGACCGCCTCCGCACCCGAGATAACCGCAGCCGCCAGCGCCCAGCAGCACGTTGCACGCCGACACGACCGCGGCCTGCGCCGCTCTCCTGGTTCTCATGGAGCGACGACACCGCATGCCCCGGCCGCGAGGCCGGGGCATGCGGTGCTTCTTACGGGTTCGCAGCCGGACGCGTCGCGGCCCGTCGTCGGCCCGTATGCGTACGAAGGCCGTGGACGAGGGCCGCGGTCGAAGGCCGCGTACGGGCCGCTCGCCGTGTACCGCCTAGACGTACCGCCTAGTCGTCGATGGCCGCCCCGTACAGCGCGTCCGTCGGCAGGCCGCCGAACGCGCTCGGGCCGTAGCTCCAGGAGCTGGAGGTGGTCAGGCCCGAGCTGCCCGCGGAGAACACCCAGACGTAGCCGTCGTTCGTGTTCTCACCGGGTGCCGAGGCGAGCAGGCCGAAGCGGCCGTCGTCGTTCGGGTCGGTGAAGGAGACCTGGCCGCCGAACTTGTCGCTCTTCTCGACGGTGCCCGGGACGTTCGCGGTGCCCTGGTTCACAGACAGTGCGCCGGTGGACGTCATGCCCCTGACCGAGCCACGCAGGACCGTGACGGCGCCCGCGTTGGCGACGGCGCCGATGTCCTCGCCCGCGACACCGATCGCCACGTCCGCGTATCCGTCGCCGTTGCTGTCGCCGACAGAGAGGTCGGTGCCGAAGCCGTCGCCCTGCTCGCTCGTGCCCGGCACGCCCGCCGAGTTCTGGGTCCACCACACGGGAGGGGTGCCCGGCCCCTCCTGGCCGGCGGGCCCGTCCGCACTACCGTAGTAGACGCCGACCATGCCGCCGCTCATGCTCTCGCCGCCGTCGTCCGGGCTGTGCGGCTCGCCGGTAACCAGGTCGTCGTAGCCGTCGCGGTTGATGTCGCCGGACGCGACGACCGGGCCGCCGCGCACCGCGGTGATCGGCAGCGGCTCTTCGTTCGACGCGGTGCCGGGCAGGATGTACGACCAGCCGTAGCCCGGCTCGTCGCCCACGCTGGTGCCGGAGACAACCAGGTCGGCGAAGCCGTTGTTGTCGTAGTCGCCCGTGGTCATCGACTTGGGCTGGATGCCCGGCGCGTCGGCGGCGGAGGCCTGGCTGAGCGTCTTCCGCGGAGGCGAGGTGAGCGTGGTGCGCGACTTCTGCACCGGCCGCCGCGCCTGCGCGTCCGCGCTCTTGGCGGTGGGCTGGGGGGCGGGCTCGAAGGTGTAGATCGTCAGCCCGACCGAGTCCATGACCGCGAGGAAGTCGCCCGGAGTGGTGTCGCCGAAGCGGGCCGCGGCGAGCGATGCGCCGAACCTGCCGTCCGTGGTGAGGTCGTCGGACTGCAGCCAGTCGCTGGCCGATCCGGTGAGGCCGTTCGGCGTGCCCCACAGGACGACCGCGCCGCCCGCGTTGGCGACGGCGCCAAGGTCCTCGCCGGGGATGCCGATGATCGCGTCGTCGTAGCCGTCGCCGTCGAGGTCGCCGGTGGCCAGCGACTTGCCGAAGCCGTCACCGGTCTCGGCGGCGCCGGGGACGCCCGTGGAGTTCTGGCTCAAGGCCTTGACCCTAGTCGTGCCGATGCCCTTGGGTCCGCCGTACTGCACGGTTACCATGCCAGCACCCTTGTACCCGCCGACCGCCGCCCCGGGGCCGCCGACGAGCACGTCGTCGTATCCGTCGCCGTTGAAGTCGGTGTTGCGGTCGTTGGCGTGTGTTCCGCCGGGTGTTCCGGCGTAGACGCTCGGAGCGGTCGCGATGACCGCACCCGTCACGAGGAGAAACGATGCCGCCGCGACGGCGGCCGAGCGGTGCTTGCGCATGAGCGGCTCCTTGGCTCAGATACGACCGGCTGGCTCGGGGGGCGCGGGAGGCGTCCGGATAAGTCCCGTTCCTATGTCCGGCGCCATGTTTGACGCCGCATGGGAAGGAAGGGTTGTACAGGAGGCATGTCTGTTTTATAGAAGATCACCTCTTTGCCGAAGAAGATCGTTTCGAGTCGGGCACCCGGAGCGAGGACAGCCACGCACACGCGAAAGGCCGGAGCCACACACGAGGTGACTCCAGCCTTCGACGTTTGATCAGCCGACGGGAACCGCTACTTGCACGACCGCGACCACAACGCAGCCCGCAACGTCCTCTTCGAAGGACGCCGTATCGTCGCCGCCGGACGGGCGGAGACGCCAAACGCCTGTGGAGTGCCGGTAAGACGGGCACCCGTGCCCGCGCAGCGCGGTGAAGCAGGAAGCCCCCGGAAGGGTCAGACGACCCAGGCCGGAATCCCTGGACTTTAGGCCAGGGAGCACGTCAAGTCACAAGCCCGCCGAGCACGCCAACGAGGGAGAAGCCCCAGGCCAGGGACCTCTGGACCCCAGCAGGAGTCACGGGAACTCACGAGATGTCGCACAGTCCGGGAGGGACCGGCGCGAGCGGGAGAGAGTCCAGTTGGGCCTGCCAGTGCTGAGGCCCTTTCCCGAGCATCTGGACCGCGGGTGACGGATCCCGTCATGAACACCAGGCCCCGGCTGGCCCTGCTGCGTGAGCAGGGCGGGGCCCTGGCCTTCGGCCTTCGGGTCAGGGCCCCGCTCGCGTATGGGACGGCCGTTGCTTCCGGGGCAGGCACGCCACCAGCTCACGGCCTGTTCGCGGTCTTCTGCAGCATGCCTCAACCGCTGGGGGTGCGTCGAGGACTGTTCACGATGGTGAGGACGGCTTCGAGGACGGAGTCGGCCTCGATGTCGGGGCGTGGCCTCATGCCGTTCCAGCTCCGGCCTCTGCGGAGCCAAGCGGTCCGCAGACCGGCCTGTGCTCCCCCGACAATGTCCTCAACCGGTGCGTCGCCGATCATCCATCCGGCCAGGTCAGCACCACAGCGGCGGGCCACCTCTTCGAAGATCCGTCGATCGGGCTTGCACACGCCGACATCCTCCGCGACGCACAGCGCGTCGATCAGCGCTGCCAGCCCCGAACGCGCGAGTTTCTGGCTGGTCCTGATGGTCGAGCCGTTGGTCACCACTCCGATCTTCCAGCCCGCGTCGCGGAGCAGGGTCAGTGCCTGAATCGACTCCTCTTCTGTTCCGTAGCACAAGGGGTAGCTGGCCGCGTACCAGTCGTGGATCTCGGCTTCGGTCATACGGATCCCGGGAAGCGACCGCACCAGTGCCAGGAACTCGTCCCGCGGCGTCGTGCCCTGGTGGTCGGCGTCAATGATGGCTTGAACGGCGTCTTCGGCCATGTCTTCTCGGCGGACGAGCAGCCGGGCCCAGCGCCGGATGGCGGCCGAACGGCTGACCAGCGTGTCGTCGAAGTCGAAGAGAGCCAGCATCAGTTCAGCTCTGTTTCTGCCGCAGTGATCCGGAGACGCGCAGTACCCGGTTGGCGAGGAAGCGGCGCTTGCCGAACAACCGGGTCACCCCTGGATCGTCGGCCTGGCTGAGTTCGTCGGAGCCGCGGCAGGCAAAAACCACGCTGCGTCGCGACGATGCCGAGGTGTTGCGGCCCACGCTGTGGAAGCACAGGCAGTTGAGGAGCAAGACGCCGCCGGCGGGCATTTCGACAGGCAGTTCCTGGCCGATCAAGTGCCGGTACTGATCATGTTCGTCGGCCCAGTTGCCCCCACCCCCACCGGACTGAGGTCCGGCGTACGGCAGATGGTGTGATGCCGGGACCACCGTGGTACAGCCGTTCGCGACGGTGGCGGGCTCGAGATAGATGAAGACAGCGACGAGCGGCTGCGACCATTGCTGAATATCGCGGTGCAGACGGAACGGGATGTCACCTGGGTTGTTCAGCGTTGCATGATTGTGTCTGGCGTGCACCACGTCGACCGCTGGCCCAAGGACCTGACGCAGCCCTGCTGCAACGACCTCATGACGCAGCGCTTCGAGGAAGACCGGGTCCCGCTCCAGCAGGTCATCGAGCCGGCAGATCTTTCCTGCGTCGTTGACACGGTACGGCGGGACGCCACGAGCGAAGTGGTCATCGACCACCGTCCGCATCCGGTTCACCAGATACGAAGGCAGGCGGTCGGGCAATTTCGTGTAGCCAGTCGCGTCGAAGAAGCGGGCCAGGTCTGTCATTGTCAGCTCCCGTGGGCGATCTCGCGCGTTTCCTCGTCCGTCCACATCGCCTCGAATTGACTTCGAAAGCGTGCGTACCACAGCGCGTCGGTCGCCCGTGCAACGAAGAATCCCGGACGCCAGGAGGATGGCTGCCGCCACGACCAGAACCAGATATAGGCGTGCGCTGTCTCGTCGTCCGAGTCGAAGAAGTACGCGGTGAAAGGCGGCATGATGTCGTAGGCGCGCAGTTGGAGACATTCAGCCGGGGCCGCTGCGGCGGCCCTGATCGATGTCAGGGTTGCGATGGCGCTGCGGTGTTGATGGCGGACGTCTTCGGCCGATGCCTTGGGGGTGGAGCTGCGGCGGTTTGCATCGAGGACCGCTTGGCCCTCCGGATCCTGCATGAGGACGCGGACCCGGCCGCCCGACCTGAGGATGCGGCCGATCTCGTTGGAGTAGGTGACCGCCATCCGATTGTGGCCGAAGCCGCACATGTCGACCGCACGGGCGTCCTCCCAGGACCCGGCGAACCGAGGGCTGTTATGCACGTAGTTTTCGACGAACAAGCCGGTCGCGGTGGGTGTGTGCCCGTTGGAGGCGGCCGGATCGATCATCGTGTCGAAATCGGACGGCGGCACCGGCTCACTCTCGGCAGCCGGACGGGCGCGCATGAGCAGCTGCAGTAGCGCGAGGTCAGCCTGGTGGCGCACGTTGCGCGAACTGCCGATCCACGCATGGTTCAGTGCGAAGTCCTCAACTCTGTCGAGCCAGTTGAAGTCACCGAAGGCGCAGTCGATGTTGAAACTGAGCCTCAACAGCTCCCGCTCGCGTGGCGGTGCCCTCTCGATGAGCTTCTTGAGGTTGTCCAACCCCTTTTTGAGTTGACTGTCTGTGTCGTCCTCAATGGCCAGTACCCGGCGTTTGACGAAGCCAGAGAGGTAGTAGAGATCACCGGGACTGGTGATGCCCCTGCCGTGGCGCAGCCGTTGCAGGCTGTCGAAGTCGTCACGTAAGCCCTGAGCCCTCGCCAGCATCGCCACGGTGACCCTCATGAGAACACGTTACGCCGCCGGGGCGGTGTCCACTGGTGTCCAGCGCGTTCCAGTGCACGTCCCTTGAAGGGCTGTTGGCCATGCGAGGGCCCAGCGCATCGTCTTCCTGTCAGTGTCGGCAAACCGATCGGAGGTTCCTTCCATGGCCCCACCACCCCGCACTCAGGCCCAGGCCCCGCGCACCACCAGCCGTTCCTTCACCGCCGTCGTGTTGCCGATGACTCAGCACATCCACGCCTTGGGCCGACCATGCGGCTGTGACACGCACAGCCCTTCTGAGGACCTCGCCACCGACGGCGCGCCACGCCAGCAACACCGCGCAGGGCGCAGGGCCGCCCGCCTGCTGCACGAGCTGGTCCTGGCCGCCGCACACGGCGCGGCGTACACGTGTGGAGCCGGCGGCGCAGGAGCTGTCCTGTACTGGCTCACCCACCGCTAGAGGAGCGGTTACTGAACTCTTCGGAGTGTTGTCGGGGGTGACGTTCGGTGATCCCTGCCGATGGCCACGACCGGACGTCATCCGCCCCACCGGGCAGTGATCTATGCGGCGATCATGGCCGGCTCCCGCGTCAGCTCGCCGAGGTCGACGACGCGGAAGGAACTCAGCCGGCGGATCAGCTGCGAGGCGAGCAGAGTGGGCACGTTCGGGTGGCCG
>NZ_JBHWJT010000086.1:0-11757 GCF_042731325.1 Streptomyces sp. NPDC059866
CAGCCCACCAGGGCCTGACCCCAAGACTGCCACCCGGCCCGACCCGCGCTGACGCGACCTCAGACACCTCACACCCTCAACAACGTGACAACGCCCGACGGGCGCCGCCCGGCAGGCGGCACGCTCGTCAGCGCGCATCCGGGGCAGACTCGGCGCTCAGCCCTGGACGCCGGTACCCGACAGGGTGCCTTCGACCACGTCGCGGAGCTGTGAGCGGGCGGTGATGCCCAGCTTGGGGAACACCCGGTAGAGGTGCGAACCGACCGTGCGCGGTGAGAGGAACAGCTTGTCCCCGATCTCACGATTCGTCAGACCGCGGGCCGCCAGCTGGACGATCTGCTGCTGCTGGGGGCTGAGTTCGGCGAAGGCACTGGGCACGACGTCGCCGGCCTCGATGCCGGCGGCGCGCAGTTCTGCCTGTGCCCGCTCGACCCACGGCCGCGCGCCCAGCCGCTGGAAGGTTTCCAGGGCGGCGCTCAGCAGCGGACGGGCCTCGGCGATACGGCGCTGCCGCCGGAGCCATTCCCCGTAGTCGAGCTGTGTCTGCGCCCGTTCGAACGGCCACTGCTCACCTGCGGGCTCCTCGAGCGCCGCCCGGAAGAACGGCTCCGCGTGCTCGGGATCCGCCAGCAGGGCGCGGCCCCGGTCGATCAGTGCGCTCACCCGTGCCGACATGCCTGTACCGAGGCGCCGCGCCGACCGTTCCAGCAGCTCTGCGGCGTGCTCCTGCTGTCCTCGGCGGACGGCCGCCGCCGCCAGTTCGGCCAGGACGGTGTAGGAGACGTGGTAATGGACCGGATCGCCGTCGTCGGTGAACGCGGAGCGGAACTGCGTGTACGCGGTGTCGTAGTCGCCCTCGGCCACGGCCGCCATCCCCAGGGCCCGACGGGCGAAGACCGCGACGGAGCGGCTCTCCAGCGGATCGACGAGAGCCAGGGCTCGCTCGGCGAGCCGGCGTGCGGTGGCCGGGTCGCCGAGCAGGCCGACCACCGTGGCGTCGAGTGCCTGAGCACACGCCTCGGCGTGGTCGAGTCCGGCCGACGATGCCATGGCCGCGATGTCGGCCGCCACCGAGCGGGCCTCGGCCCATCGGCCCTGCTCCAGGCGGGTCCAGCCGACCGCGCATCCCAGTCCGTCCGGGAGCGGTCCACGGGCCTGCCACTGGTCGAATGCCTCGTCGAAGGTCCTGGCGGCGAGGGTGGTCTGGTCGAGCAGCCAGGCGACGATGGCCAGCGCAGTCAGGCGACTGGCGTCGCCCTTGGCCTCGGCGATGAGCCCGGGCAGCACCGGTGCGAGGGAGGCTCCTGCGCTGCTGGGGTCGGAGACGGCCAGTACCCAGGCGTGCAGCGCCGCTCCGGCGGCATCGTCGGGCATGCGGGAGAGCAGGCTCTGGATCTGTCGCTGTTGGGACTCCTCGCCCGAGTAGTAACGGACCACCGCCGCCGCGGCCAGCGCGTCGAGTACGAGGGGCGACCGGGCGTCCGCCGCCTCGTCGGCGACACGCATGAGCAGGGCGAAGGCTGCTGTGTGATGGGGGCCCAGGGACATGAGCTGTCCGGTGGCCAGCGCGGCTTTGCCCAGCAGCGCCTGGTCGTCGGTGCACTCGCGGACTGCGGCGGCCAGGTGTTCCACCCAGCCGAGTTGACCGGTGAAGACGGCGGTGGCAGCGGCTTCGGTCAGAAGGCGCGCCCGCTCCTCGCGGCGAGGGCTGAGTTCCGCGGCGCGCTCCTGGGCCGCGGCAGCGGCCGCGAAGCCACCTCGGCGCCGGGCCCGGTCGGCCGTCTGCTGCAGGGCGGCCGACACGTCCTGGTCGGGGCGCACGGTCGCGGCGGCGAGATGCCAGGCTCGGCGGTCGGGCTCCTCGCGCAGCAACTCCGCGAGAGCGAGGTGGGCCCGGCGGCGTTCCTCGAACGACGCGGCATGGTAGACGGCGGAGCGGACGAGCGGGTGACGGAAGGAGATCCCGGATCCGTCCTGGCGTACGAGACCGGCCCGGTCCGCGGGTACCCATGCCTTGTCGTCCGCCTCGGGAAGTCCCACGGCCGCCGCCTGAGCGTCCGCCGCGTCGGCGGCCGCGAGCAGCAGCAGGATGCGGCGGGTCGGTTCCGGCAGGTCCGCCGCGTGCCCCGCGAAGATCCGCTCCAGTCGGTCGGTGACCGGCAGCGGGCCCTCCACGCCACTGCCCTCGGGGTGCCGGATCGCGGTGGCGTGGGCGAGTTCCACCAGGGCCAGCGGGTTGCCGGCCGCCTCTTCGAGGATCCGCACCCGGGTTCGGCCGGTGGGCGGCGTGGGCTGCCGGTCCAGCAGCCGGTTGGCCGCCTCAGCGTCCAGCGGGCCGAGTTCGAGACGCTCGTATCCCTTGTCGAAGCCGGGCAGCGCGGCCGCGGTGCGGACTCCGACCAGCAGCGTGACGGGCTCGCTGTCCATGCGTCGCGCCACGAAGGAGAGAACGTCCAGTGATCCGCGGTCGATCCACTGGGCGTCGTCGACCACCACCAGCAGCGGGACGGTTTCCGCCAGGTCCGACAACAAGGTCAGAACCGCCAGACCGACGAGCATCGCGTCGGGAGTCTCCACACACTCTTCGAGCCCCAGGACGGCCCGGAGCGCGGAGCGCTGCCGCGACGGCAGGCCCTCCGCATCACCGAGTACCGGGCGCAGCATCTGATGAAGACCGGCGAATCCAAGGTGCGCCTCGGATTCGCTCCCCACCGCCCGCAGCACTCGGCCACCCGCACCCCGTGCGCGATCGGCCGCGAGGTCGAGCAGCGTGCTCTTTCCGGCACCGGGGTCACCCGTGACGATCAACACGTCGCTGTGGGACCGATCAGCGCCCACCCGCCGGATGATTTCTGCGGTCTCGGTTTCTCGGCCCACCACCGCCAGACCGGAATTCCGCATCGAGCGCTGGTCCCCACGAGCCCTTCCATCGTTTTCCACGGATGCTCCAGGGAATCGAGATACCCCCAGATACTAGCGTGGGGGAACCGCGGCAGCGCCCGCAGGAGCGGTGTCGAACCCGCTCAAGAGCACTCAGAGCGCAGCCGTCGTCCGGGGTATTCCGGCCATGGCATCCATGGAGTTCTCCCAGACCGCTCGTTCATCTTCGCACCGTCACGGCATCGGGATCGTCACGGCGGGACAACCGGCAGGCGTATACGCCCCGCCCCTGTGGACGAACGGCACCGATGCAGTCACGTGACGCATACCCCGGCTGTTCGTCCAGCCGCAGAATCGTGAAGCGGGCACGGCCGCGCCTTTCCGGCTCGGCGGGCAGGAACGGCCGTGCGTCGCCGGTGGTGTCGTGCCATCGAAGACGGGGATCGCGTAAGCCGTACATCCTGACCGGAAGGCGCTGTCATGGTCACTGGACGCTCGTGGCTGGTCGGACTCGGGTTCCGTACGCCATGCGGTCGGCTTGTACGCCACTTCTACATAGTCGACGGCATGGCCGATCCGGAGCAGGCCCACGAGGCAGCTCTTGAGCGGGCGAACGACCCGAGCGAACGTGCAGGGCGCGGAAACCTGCGGCCCGACGACGGCTGTGTCGAGATGTGCCGAATGTCGCGTGACCCTCTGGGCACCTGGCGGCTGCTCGTCCCAAGTCCGTGCACTGCCTAGTCCCTGGAACCGTAAGCCATCGTCGACGGGTGCAGGCCGTCTGGCGCCGCGCGGTCGTCAACGCCGACAACGGACGCCTTGTCTCGTTTCACCGTCCAGGCCACCGCGAGCTACCCCACGGTCCTCCACCTGCGTGCTGCAGAACCTCCGAGAGCAGTCGCCTGACGCATACCGGACGGAACCCCCGCGTACCGAGACTGGCGACGCGGCGGTGGCCGGCCAGAACCTCGAGACACCCCTCATGGCCGTGCACCCGCGAAAGGACCTACGGAGATCACCATGGTGGCAAGGACAACGGCATCGCTGTGGGACCGCTTCGCCGCCTTTGACCCCGGGCTCATGCGTCTGACCTCCGCGATGCGCGCCGTGCTCGGCACAGCCGCGACCCTTGCCGTGCTGACAGCGCTGCGAGCGCCCGAAACGGCGCTGGTGGTCGGCGGCTTCACCGCGATGACGACGTCACTGGCGATCAGCGACCTGCATCCGCGCAACCAGCTCATCACCCTCGGACTCGGCGCTCCGCTCTCTCTCGCGTCCCTGGCCGCCGGAGCCGTGCTGACGCCGTATCCGACGGCAGCCAAGCTGATCTTTTTGGTGGTGATCTACCTCGCCGTTCAGGCCCGCCGGTTCGGCCCACGAGGGCTGGGCCTGGGGATCTTCGGTTTCATGGCCTTCCTGCTGTCTCAACTCACCCAGGCCCGAGCAGACCAGCTTCCGCAACTCGGGGCATCGGTACTTGTGGCTTTCGGGGCCGTCACGACCGTGTGGTACTGCGCCGGCCCCATCACGGCGGCCGGAGCTCTGAGGCGGCTGCGGCACGCATTCGACGTGTGTCTGCACGACGTCCTCCGGGACACGGCCTCGATGGTCGCCACCGGGCAGGACGTCGACACCCGGAGCCGCTCGTTGCAGGACCGCCTCGACAGACTGCACGCATCCGTGCTGCTGATCGAGGACTTTCTCGACGAGCGCGCCGTCGAGGAGGGCACCGAGGCCCTGCTGCGGCACATTGGTCGTGTGGAGGTGGCCGCGCAGCGCCTGGCCGTACTCACGGTCCGCGCGGTCCGCACACCGGCGGCCCGCAACGATCTGGCGGAACGGACGGCGCGACAGCGGCTCGCGCAGCGGATCCGGGCTCTCCGGCACCAGCTCACCGTGGGAACGGCCTGTGCATCCGAGCAGTGCGAGGAGAGGTGCGAAGGCGGCCCGGCGAACCGGCCGACCGGCTCCGCACATGTGCAGGACTGCTTCCCAGCGGTCGACGAACTCGCCGCAGCCCTGCGGGTTCTCGGCCCACGCGGCCGCCCGGCAGGGTTCGGGACACCTCCTCACAAGCCCGCCCCACCAACCTTCGGGGCGGTGCCGCACAGGGACAGAGACACCGAAAGCCTGAAGCGCGGAGCCACCCGTCAGGCGTTCCAGGTGACAACTGCCTCGACCCTCGCCGTCGCGGGCGGTCATCTCCTGTCTCCGCACCTGTGGTACTGGGCCGTCGTGGCTGCATGGGTCGTCTTCATCAGGACCGGGAGCACCGGCGAGGTGCTGCTGCAGAGTGTCCGGCGGCTGGCGGGCACTGTCCTCGGCGTAGTGTTCGGCTACGGCCTTGCCGCCCTGGTCAGCGGAGACGGCCCTGTCCTCCTGATCCTGCTCCTGCTGTGCATGTTCGGGATGTTCTACACCCCGTCACAGGCCTATTGGGCCGTGACGTTCTTCATCACCGGCACACTCAGCATGCTGCTCGCGCTGATGGACACCTTCTCGACGCAAGTGCTGCTCCTGCGTGTCCAGGAGACCGCACTGGGAGTGTCCTGCGGGATCCTTGCCGCCGTCCTCGTACTTCCCACTCCGGTCCGCCGGGCCAGTGACGAGGAGCTGGTCGGTTTCCTGCGCGTCCTCGACCGCCTCCTTCGGGCCATCGCGTCAGGAAGCACGGACGCAGAAACCCCGACGAGCTGGGTCCACGCGGCACACGACCTCGACCAGGCGCTGGAGTCCTTCCGCAAGGCCTGTCTGCCTCTCACCCATCCGCTCAATCCGCAGCGCGGCCGACGTCACCACGCCCGCCACCTGCTGGAACTTCTTGAGGCCGGCGCGTACCACGCACGGAGCCTGGCCGCCACGGCCGAGCGTCTCCCGGCGGGCCATGTCTCGGAGTGCGCCCCCCGCCTCACTGCCGCGGCCGACCGTGCGCACGAGACCGTGGCCCACCTGATCCGCGTCACCGGCCATCGACCGGGAATCTCCTCGCACACGGCACGCCCCAGGGTCGTCAGGGCACTGTCCCTGCTCTCGGAGGAGCGGCGTGTGAGCCGCAGTCGGCCGTCGCCGGAGTATCGCCTGCTGCTGCACATCAATCGCCTCGACGCGACCTTGACCGCGCTTGTGCGAGCCTTGGACCCGCTCATCTCGGACCCCGGCCGCACCACCATGGTCCCGTCCGAGAGCGCTGACATCCCGTCGCCGCACGGGCCGGCCCCGGCTGCCGCGGTGCGCTGCGTCGATCTCGCGGACCAGTGCGAACGTGCCCAAGCCGTCTGACACCCTGGCAGAACGCATCACGGGGTGACCGCACACCCTTGCATTTCGCTGATCGGCAGGCATCAAAGCCGCCGACGTGAAAGGCAGGGACGGCCACCGCACACGGCACGGCCGGCAAGCGGGCATACGGATCCGGCTGCCGTCTCGTGAACGCGGCGAGGTAGCCACGTGCTCGTCCACCAGGTATCCAGGAATGGAACTCGGAACGGGGAGCCGCCTCGCCTTTCACCTGGCCTACAAGAGGAAACGCCCCGTGCTCAGAGCTGTAAGCACAGGTGCAGTCACGTGACGGATACCGCGTCCGCTGGGGTCGCTCGTACGGTTGAGTAAATCCTCCGCATTCCAAGGAAACCCCATGGAACAGATCACCCTCGGCGATGTCTCCATCACCCGGGTAAAGGAATACTTCGGTTCTGTCGAAATGACGCCCGACACCTTCTTCCCGGAAAGCTCGAAGGAAGTCTGGGAAGCCGGTACACACTGGCTGGTCCCGCATTTCCTGGATTCCGAGACCAACATCGTGAATTCCGCGATCCAGACCTGGCTGCTGCGCAGCGAGGGCAAGACGATCCTGGTCGACACCGGTGTGGGCAACCACAAGGACCGTCCCTACGCCCCGGTGTGGAACCGTCTCGAAACGGACTTCCTGGCCAACCTCGCCCGAGCCGGTGTCCAGCCCGAGGACGTGGACATCGTGATCAACACGCATCTCCACATCGACCACGTCGGCTGGAACACCTACCTGGACGGCCGGCAGTGGGTGCCCACCTTCCCCAACGCCACCTACCTGATGCCGAAGGACGACTTCGACTTCTGGAACCCCGAGAACGGCCACAAGCCGCTGCTCGGTCGCGGCAACCAGAACGTCTTCGAGGACAGCGTGGCCCCGGTCCACCAGGCCGGCCAGACGCAGCTGTGGGAGAACAGCCACCAGATTGACGCGAACCTGCGCCTGGACTTGGCTCCCGGCCACACTCCCGGCTCCTCCGTGCTGACCCTCACCTCCGGGACCGACCGCGCGGTGTTCGTCGGCGACATGCTGCACAGCCCGGTGCAGATCCTCGAACCGGACGCCAACAGCTGCTTCTGCGAGGACCCCGCGGGCGCCCGCGCCACCCGCCGCAAGGTGCTGGGCTGGGCGGCCGACAACAACGCCCTCGTGATCCCCGCCCACCTGGGTGGCCACGGCGCCACCGAAGTCGTCCGCGAGGGCAGCACCTTCGCCATCAAGGGCTGGGCCCCCTTCACCCCGTATACCGAGCAGGGCTGAAGCCCGCGGAAAGGCACGAGAGATGAGCCACCACCCCGAACCCGTCGTGACCACCGCGCAGGGAGCCGTCCGCGGTCTGCGCCAGGACGACATCCGCGCGTTTCTGAACATCCCGTACGCCGCCCCGCCGGTCGGCGCCGGCCGGTTCGCCCCGCCGCAGCCGCACGAGCCGTGGGACGGCGTACGGGACGCCACCGTGCCCGGCCCCAACGCGCCGCAGTCCGAGCGCAAGCTCGGCAGCATCGACATGGCCCCCTACTTCGGCACCGGCTGGAGCCGCGGCGAGGACTACCTCACCGTCAACGTGTGGACGCCCGCCGCCGCGCAGGGCGACCTGCCCGTGATGGTGTTCGTCCACGGCGGCGGGTTCGTCGCCGGCTCGACGCGGTCCGCGATGTACGACGGTTCCGCCTTCGCCCGTGACGGCGTCGTCCTCGTCACGCTCAACTACCGGCTCGGCATCGCCGGGTTCCTCGACCTCCCCGGAGCCCCTGCCAACCGCGGCCTGCTCGACGTGGTCGCCGCGCTGCGCTGGGTGCGGGAGAACATCGCCGCCTTCGGCGGTGACCCGCACAACGTCACCCTCTTCGGCCAGTCGGCCGGGGCGACCGTCGTCAGCGGCTTCCTCGCCACCCCTGAGGCCGCGGGCCTGTTCCGCAGGGCGATCGTGCAGAGCGGCAGCGGCCTGGGCGCGTTCACCACCGAGCAGGCCGCCCGCGTCACCGCTACGGCCGCCGAGGTCCTGGGCGTCAAGCCGCACGCGGACGCCTTCGCGGAGATCTCCGACGAGCGGCTTGTGGAGGCCGCCTCCAAGCTCGCGGGCATCGACCTGCAGACTGCCACCCACCACGACCCGCTGATCGGCCTCAGCCCCTTCAGCCTGGTCATGGACACCCAGCCCGCCGAAGCCGTCGCCGCCGGACACAGCTCCGACGTCGACCTGCTCATCGGGACCAACACCGAAGAGGGCCTCCTCTACCTGGTCCCCGTGGACAAGTACGCCTCCTCGACCGCCAAGGACGTGGACGACACGGCGGCGCGCTCGCACCCGAACCCGGCACAGCTCGTCGAGACGTACCGCAAGACACGTCCCGAGGCGTCCTACGGCGAACTGCGCTCCGCCATCATGGGCGACGCGCTGTTCGGCGCGGGCAGCAGGGCCCTGGCCAGCGCCCATGCCGCCCACCCCGAGTCCGCGACCTTCGCCTACGAGTTCGCCTGGCGCTCGCACGCCCTGGACGGAGAGCTCGGCGCCACGCACGCGGTCGAGCTGCCCTTCGTCTTCGATCTCACGCACCTGCCGCAGCTGCACGGCCCCGCCGCCCTGCTCGGCCCCGACAAGCCCCCGGCGGATCTCGCGGCCGGCATGCACGAGACCTGGATCCGGTTCGCCACCACCGGCGACCCCGGCTGGGACCCGTACGACACCGAACGCAGGGCCACGATGCACATCGACGCCGAGTGGACCCAGATCGACGACCCCCGCAGCCGGGAACGACAGGCCTGGAGCTGACGCCCGTACGGGTTTCGCCTGCTCACCCTCTTCAAGGAACACCACCGCTTCAAGGAACACCGTGACCAGAACCGTCATCACCACCGAGAACGCCCCCGTCCTGGCGGCCCCGCTGTCCCAGGGCATCCGCAAGGGCCCCGTCCTGCAGGTCTCGGGACAGCTCCCGTTCGACCCGGACACCGGAGAGGTCGTCGGCACCACGGTCGCCGAGCAGACCGCACAGACCCTGCGCAACGTCACCGCCGTACTCAAGGCGGCCGGCGCGGGCCTGGAGGACGTCGTGATGCTCCGCGTCTACCTCACCGACCCCGCCCACCTGCCCGAACTGAACGAGGCGTACGCGGCTGCCGTCGGCGAACCCTTCCCCGCCCGCACCACCGTCTACATGCAGCTCCCGCCGGGACTGCTCGTGGAGATCGACGCCCTGGCAGTCCTGGACGACTGACTCGGCCACGGAGCAAGGCCGGTCTGGCGCGGTCCCCGGGACTGCGCCAGACCGGCCTCCATCCCTGAGAGCGGAAAGGGGGGCACGATGGATGATCGCCTGTCGAGGGCGTGCGTCAACGTGAGGGTTGTATTGGCGAAGCTGCTGGACGCCTTGTGCTCCCTGTCGGGGCGCCCTTCACCGCCCTCCGGATCTCATTCGGTACGCCGGGTCTACGGGCAAGTGCTCCACGCGGTGGCCTCGCTGCCGCTGGGCGACGTGCGCGCGGCCACTGAGGTGCGCGCGGCCTCCTGAACGCCGACGTGCCACCCGCGTCCGACGCGGGCGCCCGCTGTATCCAGCACACGGTCGACGACCTGGGTCCCGCCGACCTGTGGACGCTGGCCCACGGCACCGCCATGACCCGCGACGACCTCGCGTGGGGCGCTGCCGCGATCCTGGCGCGGGAACGCCTCGCACAGCCCGACCCTCTGGACGAACTCGCCGCGCAGGCCATCGTGGACGAACTCGCCGAACGGACCCCATGCCGGTGGGGCCGTCGCCACACCGACGCGGTCCGTGCCGCGCTGTACCGGACCCTGGCCGACCTCGCCGACGTCCTCTTGGAAGTGTCGGAGTCCACCCCGACACCCCTGCACTGGACCGTCGACGACGGAAGGCGCGCCTCAGCCGTGATCGGCGAAGTGGTCCACGACGTTCTGGTCCAGAAGGCGGAGAACGCACCATCCGCCGCACAGCCCGTCTGGCACCACCCCTCGCCCTTGGTCGGGTTGTCGCATCTGTAGACGGCCGAGGGCGCGGAAAGTCATCGGTGTGGTGGGGCTTCCTCGATCCGGCTGAGGATGCGGGTCCGGAGGAGTTCGAGCCAGGCTCTGCCGTACGCCTGTACCGGCCAACGGTTCCTCGCCCTGGCGGCCGGCAACTGGTACCACCGGACCGGGCCCAAAGGCCAAGCCCGTACGGCTGCTCGGCCTCGCGGCTGGCATCTGGCACAACTGGACGACCGGCGGAAAGATCGCGCAGGTCCCGTGATCGGTGGTCAGCTGCCCGCCCGGTCGGGGGTGGGAAGCGCGAGTGCGGCGGCGTCTCGTGCGATGCGCACGGCGTCTGCGAGCGGGCCTGCCAGCGCGGCGGCTTCTGCCTCCGCTGTGCGCACTTGCTCGGTGGTGAGCGTGTCGGCCGTGGTGGCTGCGACGAGATCGATGTAGGCGTCCGTGCGGCGTTCGGCTTCTTCGAGCTGGCGTTGCTGGTCGATGAGCTTATCGATCGTGCGGACTTTCGCGGCGTAGGCCTCCAGCGCCTTGACCCGGAGGTCGACGGCTTCCCGGCTTGTGTTGAGCGCGGTTGCCTGTGTGGCGAGGGCTGCGTCGACGTCGGCGCCTGCGCTGTGGCGTTCGGCCTGCCGGTGCTCGCGAGCGAGACGGTAGATCCGCATGCTGTCCAGAGCGATCTTCCAAGGGATGTGTGCAGCTCGGAGTTGTTGCGCTGGCTGTCGATCAGCCCATCGCTGTGGGCCTGGGAGCCGGTGATTGTGTCGACAGCTGTGGCTGCCCGGACGACGAGGGCACGTTCTTCGGGTGCCAGGTCGACAGGGCACACGTAGCGGTCCTGGCCGCGATAGCGGCGCGCTGTGCGGCGGGCACGGGTTTCGCTTCGGCGCATGCCGATGGAAGTGGCGCACAGAGCAAGGCAGATGAGCGTGCCGATGCAGCCGGCTGCGGGTTCCCAACCGCTGAGAGCGTAGGCGGGCATGGTGATGAAGGACCAGGTGAGCTGGCCGCACACCAGGGTGGCGATGCCGAAGCCGATCGCCGCCCCGGTGGGGCCGAGCGGGGCGGTCGCCTTCTTCGGCTGTGCGGCAGCCAGCTCCCGCAGTGCCTTGCGATTCCTCTCGCGCGCACTGGGAATCGCCTGTCGTCGACCGTCGGGGGAGGGGAGTTCCTCACCGCTGACACTCAAAAGAATCTTGCGATCTGCCTCCGGCATCGCTGATCGGCGACGTGATGACGATCGTCTCCGAACTGCTCACGAACGCGATCCTCCACAGTGGCACCACGCAGATCGGGTTGAAGGTGACCCTCCAGGAGGACTTCCTCCGCATCGAGGTCTGCGACGGCATGAAGGGCAGCGTCCAGCCCAAGCCTACGAACGACAACGCCCAGTCGGGTCGGGGCCTCGCGATCGTCGAGGGCCTGGTGCAGGAGAACGGCGGGACCTGGGGCGTCAGCGACGACGGCACTACCGTCTGGTGCCTCCTGGCGGCCCCCGAAGGGGAACCGTGATGGTCCCCGTACCGGTGGACATCGCCGCGCAGCTACTGAGCCGGCGATCCTCCAACGATCCCGAGACGCTGGGAGTGCTCCTCGCCGG
>NZ_JBHWJT010000087.1:0-10736 GCF_042731325.1 Streptomyces sp. NPDC059866
GCGAGAAGTACGGCATCCCGTACACCACCGGCCCGCTGCTGCGCCAGTACGCCTCCACCTGGGCCCGCATCTGGCGCATGGCACTCCCGTAACACTCCCCGTACGAGCCGGTTCGCCGACGCGCGGGGCCGTGGCCCCCATCCGGGCCCGCGGCCTGTCGGTCCGGCGCCGGGCGGTCACCCGGGGCGCTCCGTCTCCGGTCCACCCCGGCCCGCGGGTCACGTGACCGCATGGACGCCCAGGGGCGAATCGCAGCCTGGTGTGCTGCGCAAAGTGATCGGCAACCCGACCACTGACGGGTGGACTTGTCCGAAGGGTTCGGGTAGCGGCTGCTGGGGGATGTTGCTGGACCGGTCACACGACCTTCCGCCCGTCAGGGAGCCGGCGCCGGATTCGTTGGTGATCTCGGCGACGTCGAAGCTGGCGAGCGTGGCGTACGGCTCGAGTTCACGTGGGCCGAGGACGCAGCGGCGGATCACGTCGTGGGCCTCCTCACCGGAGTCGAACACCCAGGGGCGGCGCATGGTGTTGGTCTGCGTCCGCAGGTCCCACTCATAGCTGATGGTCACGGTGGCAGTCCTGCAGAGTCTCGACGCGGGCCTGTTGCGGACAATGGGTGCTCGGTCGGGGCGAACGGGGAGCACAGGACGAGGAGGGTCCCAGGATGGGCGTGCGCGGCGCCGCGGCGCGGACCGGCCGCCTCAGCCGCGCAGCCCGTCCAGCCTGCGCCGGGCCGGGAGATGCAGGATTGGCGCCCAGGACGTTACTCCCCGTGCCGGCGAGCGTCGGTCCCCCGGGGATCACCGTGACGCCGGCGCCCGGCTCGGTGGGCAGGGGCCACAGGACCGGGCATACGCTGCAGGAGGAGGCATACGTGAAAACGCTGACCCCAGACGCCTGAAGCGGCGACCTCGTTCATCCTCAGCGCGCCGCCCTGCAGGAGGTACGCCATGGATCACGAGCCCTTGCCCTCCGCGGACCGCGCCGAGGTCCGTATCATCGCGGCGACGCCGGAGGCCGCTCGTCGCGTCGCCGCAGTGCTTCGCCGCTGCTTCTACTCGACCGAGCAGCGCAGCTATCCCGCTGGCCGCGAGGGCGCAACCCGTCTCCATCTCACCGTCGACACGACGCACGCCGCGGAGCCTGCACGGTCCTGGCTGGCAACCAGCCAGTCGTCCTTCGAGGACCACCAATATTCGGACGAGGTGTGACAGAACCGTGAAGGCCGCTGAAGCCAGCCCCACATACGCGCCCGCACCGCCAGCCACCACCCGGAGAACAACAGCCATGGCGACTCTGCGTGAACGCAAGACCTACCGGAAGGCGGTCATGGATTCTGTGTACGAGGCCGTCGAACGGAACCGCCTGGAGGTCAGCGGAGCCACACTCCGTGACAAGCTTCGCATACCCGATGAGGACCTGTCCGCAGCCTGCGCCTACCTGGCCGGCGAGGGCCTGATCACCGTCGACTGGACATCGCACAAGACACCCGCGACCATCTCGCTGACCCATGAGGGCATTCGGTTCATGGAAGAGCAGGAAGAACGCGGCTGAAACACAGCGAAAGCATCCTGGCGTCACGGCCGCCCGCTCAATGGCACCCGACGGCGAGTTCGCACGCCGCACTATTTCGGGTTCCGTTCCCGTACGGGGGCTGGATCCGGTAGGACACGGGGTGTGACGCGCAGGCAACTCACCGACGAACAGTGGAAGTTCATCGAGCCGGTCCTGCTGATCGGCGGGTTCGGCCCGTACCCCGAGCGGCTGCGGGAGCAGTTCGAGGGGGTGATCTGGCGGTTCCGCACCAGCAGCCAGTGGCGGGAGATGCCCAGCGAGTTCGGTCCGTGGCCGACGGTCTACGGCCGGTTCCGGGTGTGGAGGGACGCCGGCGTCTTCACCGCGCTGCTGGAAGGTGTGATCGCCGAGGCCGCCCGCCAGGGGAGGACGGACTTGTCCCCTTCTTGAGGAACCCGGTGTCGTCGCAGATCAGGACACCGTCTGGGCTCCCGATGGTCTCCACGACGAAGTCGCGGACATCATCACGCACGGCGTTCTCGTCTCAGTCGGAGAGGTTGAGCAGGCGCTGGACGCCGTCCGGCCGCGCCTGCCCCGCTTGCTCCGCGAGCGTCCAGCCGTTCTTGTTTTCCAGGGGAGCGATCAACCCGCGCAGGTAGTCCAGCGCCCGCTCACGCGGCTCGGACCTGCCGAAATGATGGGCCAACCGGGCATGCAGCCCGGCTATCCCCTCCGGCCACGACTCAATCTGTTCGACCGTCACCGCATCAGCACACAGTCACATCAACGCCGAACAGCACCGGCCGTCACCCCAGATGCGGTTGCAGTATTAGGGGGCAGCGACGGCAGTGCACGGCCGGAGACTCTGCAGACACGGAGCGGCGTGGCATGGGTGGCGTCCCTCAAAGTGGTGTAGGCGGTGCGGGGCCGTGCTGTCCGCCGGCTGAGGGACATGGAGGCGGGATGGCCGCATGCCGCGGGCCAGCCGGATTGTCCAACGGGAGGGTGGAAAAGAAGGCTCCCCGGCCGAGAGCCTGGCCCGATGGGGTCTATGCCCTGTCGTCGTATGGCTGGTAGGCCAGTGGTGCGGCGGTTCGGCGTGGAGCTGGTGCGGGCCATTCGCGCGGGCCTGGCCCAAGGGAACAGCTCTGCATATGGGCCCCGGGGCCCCTCCCAGCTGACCTGGTACGAGTTCGCTGTCCAGTACGCACGGGCGCACTGGCCCGGCCGGGCGGCCAAGACCCGGGGCGAGGCCAGCGACGCGCTGACAGCCATCACCCTGGCGATGCTCTGGGACGTGCCCGGCCGGCTGCGCGAGGAGGTGCTGCAGCGTGCCCTGCGCCGCTGGGCGTTCCTGGTGCCGGGGTCGGAGGAGCGGGAGCTGCCGGTGGAGGACCGGCTGGTGCTGCAGTGGGTGGCGAAGGCGTCCCGGCCGCTGGTCGACCTGCATGATCCGACCCTGGCCCGCGACGTGCTGGAGTCGCTGCGCCGCAGGCTGGACGGTGGCGAGGCGGCGGTGGAGACGATGCGCCGCAAGCGCAAGGTTCTGGTGCACGCCCTGTACTACGCCATGGAGCGGGGCGAGTTGGCCAGTCATCCGCTGGAGCGGATCCAGGGGCTCGGCACCGCAGACGCTCTTCGACTCGGGGTCGGGCGTCTCACCCCGTCAGGTCGACCGACACTGCTGCGGCGAGGAGCGTGATCGCGGCGAGTGTGACCATCGCCGTCCGTGCCGCCATCACGCGTCGCCGTCCCGGGCAGGATACGGGGGCAGTCCTGTCGGCACCCTCCACGCGGCGGGCGAAGGTCTCCCCTCCGCCGGCGCCCGACTGGCTGGGGCGTTGGCCTCCCACAGCTGCATGCGCCAGCTACCGGTGTCCTGTTCATACACCCGAGCCGCCGGTCTGGGCACGTGGGCAAGCCGGGAGTCGCGAGTAGGGTTCGGGCCCTGGTCGAGGAATTCCATATCCCGCTCAACGATCCGGCCCTGCTAGGCAGTCGGCAGGTCACCCGTTCGTCGCAGCGCATGCCCGTGAGCCCGGTACGCCGCGGCGTAGACCGCTCGGGAGGGCCTGGCGCGGTGACGGCGCGCCAGGCTCGTGGCCGGGGAGCCTCATGCACCATTCCACGGCTGGTGCTGACTGCGGCGCGGGGACGCGGCCCAGTTAACGCAGCGCGGCACGCTCCTGTCCTACCCCCCGCCGGGCGTGTAGCCTCCCGGGCTGCCCGGGGTCGATGCCGAACGCGCCGTGGGTGCCGGTCAGGCGCAGAATGCGGGCGAGGGAGTGCGGGACGGCGCGTAGCCGCAGTTCCACGCCACGTGCCCGGGCGGTGCAGGCGGCGGCCAGCAGCGCGCTCAGCCCGGTGCAGTCGCAGAATGTCACCTGCCCGAGGTCGACGACCACGCTGTGGTGCTGGTCCACGGCTGCCTTCAGGGCGTGGCGGGCGTCGCCCGGCGAAGATCACATCGAGCTCGCCCGACACCATGACCAGGCACCTGCCGGGGCCGGTGGTCTTGAGGCTCACCTGTGTCGTGTCGGACACCGGCGCCCCCTTCGTCAAGGGCTTGCCTTCAGGAGACCCCACGTCCAGCGGCCCTGTCCACGCCTGTCGGCGCACGCCGTGATTGTGGGTTCGGGTCAGGAGGTCATGGTCGTTCGCCGGAGACGCTGACGGTGATGCCGGTGAAGGTGATGACCTGGATGTTCTTCCCCTTGGAGTCGACGTCGACGGGCCCGTGGAAAGTGAGCGAGCTGACTTCGAGGGCCGTCTTCCAGACTCCGGCGGGGCCGCTGGCCAGCACGTCCGCCCGCCACGTGCCGTCCGGGCCGCGGGTTTCCAGCTCGGCGTGGGTGCCGGCGTCGCGGGCTGCGTTCGCCAGCTCCAGCTTGAGCAGGTGGTGGGCGACCGACTCCAGGGCGAGCGCGCATGTGGGGGGCGGCCGGGGCGGTAAGCCGGTGCGGGAGGTCTTCGCGTGCATCGCATGTCCGCACTCGTCGCACGTCAGCGGGGGGCGGACGGGTCTTCCAGACCGCTTCCCGCCGCGCGCGGCCGAGTTCGGGCAGGTGGGCGAAGACGGTCTCCACTGCGCGTGCACGGCCGGGAACTCTATCGACCCCCCGCTTCAATCGGCGAGGAGCCCAGTGTGGCGCGGACTACTGACACGCATCAGACCGCGCGGGTGGAGGCCCTGAGCCTTGCCGGGCGATGACTACCCAGGGCCCCCGGCTGCCCGGCCCACGGCCGGCTCACGGTCCCATCCGACGCCGGGAGAGGATCGGCACCACTGACACAGTGCACCCACAGCACATAGCGAACACACGCGACACGCCGCAGAGCACGGGCCGGATGTCAGCATCCGTGCCCGTTGCTTCAGCCCTGTGGTGTGACGCCGGTGGGGCATGGCACGACGGCCGTCACCGTCTTGCCCGCCGCATGGACGTGGACCCGCACGTCCGCCGACAGCTGCTGCACCAGATGCCAGCCGAACCCGCCCGGCCTGGTGGCGTCCACCGACAGGGGCCGCGGCGGGACGGGGCTGGCGTCCTGCACCGCCACCGTCACCGCTCCCGGCCCGGCCTCCAGCCAGAACCTGGTCACCCCGCCGGCATGCCGCATCGCGTTGGTGAACACTTCCGACACCACCAGCAGCACCGCGTCCACCGCGCTGCCGGGCCCCGGTGCGGCCACGGCCAGGAAGCCGCGGGCCACATCCCCGGCCTGCTCCGCCGTCCGCAAGCTGCCGTCACCGAGGGGTCCGTGGTCCTCCTCCTGGGGTGAATGCACCATCGCGGTCTCCGGTGGCTCGGTCATCGGATTCCTGCCGTCTGCCCTGGACAGATCGGATCATGTCGCCTTGAATGAGGCCGAATCCCGCAGCCTCTGCAGGGTCACCACCACCGTCTGCGGCGCCTTCAGCGCCGGCTCCGGCAGCAGCCGCACACCCTGGGTGGGCGACGTTTAGTACGGCTAGCACGGCGTAGGCGTAGCGCCGCTCGATGCCGGTCCAGAAGCCGGCCGGAGCCAGCGCGGTCACGCTGCGTGCCAGCCCGGCTCAGGACGTGGCGTACACCCGCTCTGCGAATTCGGCGATCTGGTGTTCGTTGAGGTGCTGGGCGATGTCCCGCTCGCTGATCATGCCGACCAGCTGCTTGTTCTCGATCACCGGGAGCCGCTTGATCTGGTGCCGCTCCATCGTCTCGAGCACCTCGCTGACGTCGGCGTTGACGTCGATCCACTGCGGGGTGCCCTGGCACAGCTCCGTGCATTGTGTCTCGGCGGGGTTGCGCCCGTCGGCGACGCACTTCACCACGATGTCGCGGTCGGTGATGATGCCGCACATCCTGCCGTCGTCCTCACAGACCGGCAGTGCGCCGACCTCCCGTCGTTTCATCATCTCGGCGGCGCGGGTAAGTGTTTCCGTCTTGTTGATGCACTCTGCGCCTCGGTGCATGATCTGCCCGGCAACCGGCATGAGTCCTCCTGATGGGATGGGTCTGACGTACCCCCTGGGCCTCGTACGGCGCTTCCACGCTAATCCTGAATCCTGCGCACTCCGCGGCCCAGTGTCGTGATACGCCGCTCGGGTGATGGACCTTTGTCCTGGTGCGGCGCGTCCGGGGTGTCTTCCGTGACGAGGGCATCGCCGTGCACACCGGTGCCACCCTGACCGCCGTACGCACGAGGGACGGGGAGAAGGCGGCGCGTGTACGTATCGCCGACGGCGCCGAGTTGGAACTGCGTGCTGAGGAGCTGCTGGTCGCCACTGGCTGCCGCCCCGTTGCCGAGGGACTGGGCCTGGATCGGGTTGGGGTGAAGACCGGGGCGCTCGGCGAGGTCGTCGTGGACGAGTCGCTGCGCACCGGCCACCCGCGGATCTGCGCTGCGGGCGACGTGACGGGCGGGCAGCAGTTCGTGGGGCACGTTGGTGCTGACCAACTTGCTGATCAACACCGTGCGCGACCGCGTCGTCACTGTCTCCAACGGCCTCGTCGGCTCGGCTTTCGCCGACCGTGCCGCGCTCACGACAGGTGCGGCCCCCATGCCCGCCGCACGGCGGCTTCCCGATCACCCGGACAGGTCAATTCGGCATGTCCTCATCCACGTCAGCAGCACTATGCGGCTCGGCGAGCCGGGGAACTCCCGGATGCTGTCTGTCGGGCGATCTTGGACTGGGTCCCGCAGGATGGTGCCGGTTGCCCGGCCCTGGAGACCGCTGAGGGCAGCCGTTTCCCGTGTGCGGCGACTGCCGCCCCATTGTTCACTCAGGGAGCACCGCATGGCTGTGATGACGGAGGAACTCGTACCGGTGCTGGAGGATGCGCGCCAGGCTCATGCCGCGGTCCTCGACCGGTTCCGGGCGGATGTGACGGTCACCCCGCCGGGTCCGTACCGGCAGATGCTCGAGCGTCAGACCGATGAAGTCCGGGACAGTGTCCATCTCATCCAGGACCAGGTGCGCCAGCTTCAGCCCCGGGGGGTACTCGGCTCCGCGGTCGATCTGACGCGGTTCGTCTCGCGGGGCGCCGCGCGCACGGCGGTGCTGCCGCTGGCGGTGGGCTCGAAGGTCGTAACGGGGATGCTGCGCGGCAGGGGCCCGGCCGATGCGCGGCAGCTGCTGAGGAACGTGGAGGACGAGTACGCGACCGCGGCGCGGGCGCTGGCGGCGTCCCGGGCCGGAGAGGTCCTCGCCGAGCAGGTGGACGACCAGGCCACCGCCGATCTGCTCGGCTCGGTGCGCCGCCAGGACGAGGAACTGCTGCAGGCACTGGAGCACAGCCTCGCCGAGCACGCCCGCGCCGTGGCGGCATCCACCAGCGGCTCCCGTCCGGGCGAGGGCCGCGGCGCCGGTTTGGCCGACGCGGCGGGCCAGACGATGCGGACCGCTTTCGAGCGAACGCGTGACGTCGCCCAGCGCGGTGGCCGGCGGGCCAGGGGTGCGGCCGAGGGCGCGGTGCGGGAGATGCCCCGGCCCGGCCGCATGGCCGAGGAGGTCCAGGGAGCGGTCACGCGGGAGGAGGATCTGCCGATCCCCGGGTTCAGCCGGCTCACCGCGGAGAAGATCGAGCAGCGGCTGCGCACGCTGTCCCAGTCGGACCTGACGGTGATCGAGGGCTACGAGCGGGCGCATGCACACCGCAAGGGCGTTCTGGACGCCATCGAGCGACTGCACGCAGGCGAGCCGTGGGACGGCTACGACGCCATGGGCCCGGCCGAGATCACCGCGCGGCTGCAGGACGCTCCCGTCGGCGTGGCCCGCCAGGCACTGGAGTACGAGCGGCACCACCGGCAACGCCAGGAGGTCATCTCCGCCGCCGAGGAACGCATCCCCAGCTGACCATGACCGGGAGCCAGACTGCTGCGATTCGGCTGCTGCGCCGCGGCGCCCGCATGCCTTTCGATGCTCTTTGGGGGTTTTTCGGCACCTGACACCGGGGTTGCTGTCCCCGGTATGTGGACGTCATAGCCCGTCGGTGCGCCCGAGCCCCGAGTGGGACTGATCTCCCGATTCGGTGGCGCGCAGGATCGTGTCGGCGACCTGTCCGGGCGCGTCCAGCATCGGCACGTGACCGCAGCCGTGCAGCGGCACCAGGCGGGCGTTCGGGACCATGTCGCGGATCCTAGCTGCCTGTCGGGGCGGCAGAAGGCGGTCGCGGGTGCCCCAGGCGATCGTCACCGGTACATCGGGGATGTCGCCGGTGAACAGACCCGGTGCACGCCCGGCCCGCAGGGTCGCCTTGAACGCGGCCGAGTCCCGCAGCGTCTGCAGGGCCGCCACCACCGTCTGCGGTGGGCACAGGTCCGCCCGGCCGTACAAGGTGCCGGTCAGCACGGCGCGGGCGGGCGCGGTGTAGACGAGAGCCGTCAGCGCCGGCTCCGGCAGCAGGCGCACACCCTGGTGGGCGACGTTCAGTACGGCGTAGGCGTAGCGCCGCTCGATGCCGGTCCAGAAACCGGCCGGAGCCAGCGCGGTCACGCTGCGTGCCAGCCCGGCCTGCCCCAGGCGCAGCGCGATGAGCCCGCCCAGCGAGTGGCCCACCACGTGCGGGCGCTCCACGCCCAGCGCCGTGAACACCGAGCCCAGCCACACCACGGCCGTCTGAAGGTCACGGGGCACGCCGGGATCCAGATCGGGAGACTGGCCGAAGCCCGGCAGATCCATCGCGATGATCTCCCGCTGCCCGGTCAGCAGCGGCAGGACGGAATCCCATGCTTGCCGGTGACATCCGAGCCCGTGCAGCAGGACTACGGGTTCCCCGGCCCCCTGCCGCTCGTACGCCACCGTCACCGGCCCCAGGTCCGCCGCCCCGCCCTCCACGAACCGTGCCGACCGCGGCTCGACAACGACCTGCCCCCGCTGTTCCTCGGGCCCCGCCGCAGGCTCCCACCGCAGCGCCGGCCCGCTCAGCAGCAGACCCCGCACATCGGCCGCGATCTCGCTGACGCGGCCACGACCTCGGCCAGCGGCGGAAACGAGCGCACCCATCCAGGCCATCACCGAACACCTCACCCGCCCCGTAACTCACTCCGTCACAAGGCGACACTGACATGACTCGCAATGAGAGCAACTCAGGACGCACCATGCATATTCCTGACCAGGGAGGGCCTTCGCCAGCACTCAACGCCGAGCCGAGTGCCGGAGGGGCAAGCGGGTGCCGACCGCGAGCGGCATGGTCAGAGGCGATCGTGTGCCGAAACGGGGCGAAGCGCCATGTGGCGCCTCGCTGGTCCTGCCTGTCGACGGTAGTCAGGTGACGGGGACCCCGCCGCGGTCACCTCGACGCCGATGCGGTGGTCCAGCGGACGTTGGCGTCTGCCCGCGGCGACCTGGAACGGACGCGTGCTTTGGCACAGGGCTTGCATCGGGGCGTGGCCGCCGTGTCCCACGGAGCCTCCGCCTGCATCCAGCCGGCGGGCGCAAGCCGTTCGCGCTCGGGGCGGGGCGACACGGAACGCGCCTCAGTGTCCCCGCAGGAGGGCCCCGGTCTCACGGTCGACTTGCCGGATCTCTCCGGTGGGTACGACGACCGAGAGCGCGGCTCCCGAGGCGCTGACGATCTCCGGGCGACCGGCGCCGGGCGTGCGCAGGCCCGACAGGCCGAGCGCGGTGAGCCGGGCGCGGACCTCCTCGCGTACCTCCGGCTGGTCCTCGCCGATCTCCCCGGTGAAGACGAGGCCGTCGAGCCGTCGAGGGACACTGCCATGGCGGTGATGCGCGGCGGCAGTGGTGGGTGAAGACGTCCAGGGCGAGGGCAGCGCGCTCGTCCCCCTCGGCCCGGCTGCGGACAAGGTCGCGGGTGTCGTCCGAGGTACCGGAGGGACAGGTGGTGTCGGGTCTGCAGCCACGTCAGGGCGCCGGGATCCACGCTGCCGCCGCGGTGGCTCATCACCAGCCCCTCCAGGGGCGTATAGCCCATCGTCCTGTCGACGCTGCGTCCGTCGCGCACCGCGCAGGCGGAGCAACCGCCGCCGAGGTGGGTGATCACCACGTCGCAGGGCGGAGAAACGCTGCCTGACCTGTGGCTTTTCCCTCCTTCCTTCGTCTGTCGGTGAGTGACTCGGCGAGCCGCTTGAGTCAGGCTGGCACCTCGTTGCGGCCATCCAGCGCCCGCGTCAGCGGTAGCGGCTGCCAGCCGCCCCGAGTAGCGTCGTGATCAGCAGTCGTGGTTCCGAAGTTCCGTTCGCCCGTGATCGCGCTCATGGGCGTTCTTGCTTTTCAGCGCCTCTCCGGACCAAGGCGATCACCTCCCGGGCCCGCAAGGCGCGGGCCGGTTCCCACGAAGGAAACAGTCATGGCCAGGGGCACTGTGAAGTGGTTCAACAGCGAGAAGGGCTTCGGTTTCATCGAGCAGGAGGGTGGTGGGCCGGATGTGTTCGCCCACTACTCCAACATCGCCGCCCAGGGTTACCGCGAGCTGCAGGAGGGGCAGAAGGTGGAATTCGACGTCACCCAGGGCCAAAAGGGCCCCCAGGCGGAGAACATCCGCCCGATCTGAATCTGCGTCGATGAGGGCCAGCTCCCCGTACAGCGCTTACCGGGACTCTTGCAGAAAGCCCCGGCGTTCACGCCGGGGATGAATGCATCTCAAGACTGCTCTGACCTGCACGTCAGAGCGGACGTTGTTACTGCTCGATGTACTGGCGGACGATCGCCAACGGTGCTCCGCCGCACGATGCGGAGAAGTACGAGGGTGACCACAGGTGCCCGTGCATGATGGCGT
>NZ_JBHWJT010000088.1:0-10433 GCF_042731325.1 Streptomyces sp. NPDC059866
GAAGGCGTCTGGTCGCTGTTACGGCGTGGCCCGCTGGCCAACACCGCCTTCACCGACGACGAGCACCTCGAACGCACCCTCCGCCGGGGCTTGCGTCACATTCAGCTCCGCCCCGACCTCGTCGACGGCTGCCTTGTCGGCACCGGACTGACCCTCCACCCGACAACAACCCGAAGAGCTCAGTAATCAGTGAGCAGGAGTGAGTCTTGGACCCATACCTGGTCACTGCGGACACCCCGAACGGTTGTGGGTGTCCTGGTTGCCCGCGTACTCGCCGTGTCCGGTGGCACGGATCGTGTCCGTGGTCCGAAGACGCGGGGGCGGGGTCCCTCACGCTCAGGAGCACGCCGGTCGGCCTGGACGGTCCGATGCCCGTGCACATCGCTCTGGTGTGCACGGGGCGGTGTCGTCCGTCGCCGGATCGGGTGTCCCTGGGCGCGTCGTCCGATCGCGATGCTCGCCGCATCGTGCCGGGTGGTCTTACGGGTGGGGCCGGACATCGGCTTTTGCCAGTGCTGGGCGCCCCACTTGCTGGTGTAGGCCGGGTCCACGGCGATGATCGCGATACCTGTGGCGTCGGCCATGGAGGTCAGCCGGGCGCGGAGCTTGCCGGTCGGCATGCCGGAGATGAGTTGCCGGAATCGGTGCTTGCGCCCGTGCTTCTCTCTGGTTTTCTCAGCTTGGAAGTCGAGGTCTTCGACCGCGATGGCCTTGACGCCGCAGGCTTTCGCCCAGTTCAGCAGCCGCGTGAGGGCGTGCCGTACCTGGGCGTCGCGGTGCTGGGCGGTGCCGGACAGGTCGTAGAAGAACCGGCGCGGCCGGCCGATCGGGTTGCCGTGCGTGTCGAGGTGCCATGCGGCGAGGTGGTCGGTGTTGGTGTCCACGCCGATCACGCCATCGGCGAGGGCGGCTTCGAGTGGGATGGTCTGGGTGGGCGGGATCTGCCAGGAGGCGTCCACGTACCAGTGTCCGCGCCCTGTGTCGTAGTGGATGCGGTAGGCCACGGCCCGGTTGGCCTCTACACGGTCGGCCCACTCCTGTCCCCGGTGAGGGAACTGTACCTTCGCAGCAAGTACGTACCGGCCGTGCCTGGCGTTCGCCAGGTCGGCGAGCGGGGCCGGGAGTTTGACCGATACTTCGCCCTGGGGTGTGATGCGGATCGTCTCGTTGCCGAACCTTTTTCCCGACTCGCCGTCGGCCTGGAGGAACCAGCGTGAGGCTTCCCAACGTTCGTGCCACTCGGCCTCGGTGAGCTGCGCTCGCCCAAGGTTGTGGCGGGTGCCCAGCAGACGTTTACCGCCACGCGTGACATGCACCCGGCCCGCTTCCCGGTCGGCCTGAACCTGGTCGAGCCGGTCCTCCAGCACATGCAGCCGTCGCGTCTTGTTAAACCACTCGTGCGCGGAGCGGTAGCCGCCCGGCGCCCGCTTGGTGCCCTTCTCTCCGGCCGGCAGCGACAGCCGGTGCCGGATCGTCGTGATACCGGCTTCGAGGGACTTCACCTGTGCGGCTTGGCCGCGCCGGGCGAGCGCCCACTGGTCATGCGTGGCCTTCGTGATCGACCCGGCCCACCTGGACGACGACTCGGCCGTCAGGTCCCGCTTACGGGCCGCCCATGACTCGGTGGAGTGCTCCAGGCCGTCCATGCAACGCGCTTTGAGGTCCTTCGAGGCGAGCGAGCCCAGGTGCGCACCCATCAAGCGCAGAACCTTCTCATCCTCGGGCGTGAGGTCCTTCAGCCGGGTACGTACCGCCACGCCGGACGGGCCGAGAGCGACGAACGGCGCGGCGATCGGGCGGAGGTCAGCCATGTTCGGCGGCTTCCAGTGCCTTGCGGGCGCGGTTCTTCGCCGACCTGCGCCCGTACAAGCGGGCACAGAACGACGTCAGTACCTCCACCATGTCCCGCGCCAGGTCGTCTTCGACCTCGCCGTCGTCCAGCACCACCAGGCGACGGCCCGTCGCGGACAAGGCGGCCTCGACAAGCTCGACGTTCATCCGGCCCAGTCGGTCCGTGTGCTCCACCACCACGCAGGTCACGTTCGGGTCGGCCAGCAGACGCCGGGCCTTGCAACGACAGCCGTTCATCCCGGAAGCGATCTCCGCCTCAACACGAACGACTCGGTGACCGGCCTTTGCTGCCCACGCCGACAGCCGAGCGACCTGGCGTTCCAGATCGGTCTTCTGATCGTGCGAGGACACGCGGGCATACAGGCCCAGACCTCCGATGGCCTCGGGCGTGGTGTTCGCGTCGATGTTCACCAGGATCGTGCGTGGCCCGACCCGCTGAGCCGGTACCGGCAACGTCCCCTCACGGAACCAGCGATACGCGGTCTGCGGATGCACGCCCTGCGTCTTCGCCCATTCCGTCAGATTCACGCTCTGACAACGACACTCACTCATACATGGTTACGCTCACTGACCCGACTTCGAAGACCAGCAGGTGGAGACCCCCGAAGGACTTACGGAGCCGACCACTTGGTACTCCAGTCTCACTTCGCGATCTTGTGGTGGGCCGACTGAGAACGGGTATGGCCACCGCATGATCATCGGGGGTTGTGTGGACTCCTGAAGATCGTGCGGTGGCCGCAGGCCATAGCACTGGACCTCATGGCACCGGCACATCACCCTCGCCATGCTCGCCCTGGCCTTCCTGACTGCCGCCGGCGCGGCCCCCGACCGGCCCACCGATCCGCGCTACTCGACCACAGCAGCGACCCGGTCCCCTTGACCGTCCCGGAGACCCGCCACCTGCTCACCGCCGTGTTCAACCCACCGGCCGTGACCGCAGCCAGACTGCTGCAGTAGCGGATGGGCAGCGCGCGCAGGCCGGCCCGGTCGGCGTCGACCCCCAGGCCGATCCCGCCGCAGGACCTCGGTCGCCGCCCTGTGCTGCTACAAACCGGGCGTGGAAAGCCGTCTCATCCACCGGCCCCGCAACCACCTCCTCCTCAAAGGCGCACGCAAGAGCTTCTCCTGGCAGGACTACCGTGATCTGCTGGTCCGCGCACACATCCAGCTCGGCGGCCCGATCGTGGTGGTCCGGGACAATCTCAACACCCATCTGGCGGCCGGGCTGAAACGGTACGAGGCCGAGCCGAGCACGACTGGCTCACCACCGTCCGCCTCCCGCCCTATGCGCCCGACCTGAACCCCGTCGAGGCCCTCTGGTCACTGGTACGCAGAGCTATGGCCAACACCGCCTTCGGCACACCCGACCACCTCGACCGTGTGCTCCGCCGGGAGTTACGCAGGATCCAGCTCCTGCCACACCTGATCGACGGTTGCACCGCGTTACGGGATGGCCCTCGGGCTGGTGAGCGTTGCCCGGCCCCGCGCTCCGTCGCCGTATGAGCGCTGACGTTGTCGCGTGAACCGTGCGGGCTCGGCTTTCCGCCGAGCCCGCCACGCCGGCTCCATACCGGAGCCGGACTCGTGTCACGCCGTCAGCGCTGCAGTGTCAGCAGACCCGGACGGTAGGGCAGGAGGCCGTAGTCGCCGCCGGAGTTGGGGCTGCGCCCCTGGTAGAGCAACTGCAGATTGCAGGGGTCGACGGTCATGGTCTGATCGGGGCTGGTGCGGATCAGTTCGCCGTGGCTGATGTCGTTGGTCCAGGTGGCGCCACTGTTGGCCTTGCCGGCGAAGGGGTTGCTCTCGGTCGCGGCCTGGGGTGTCCATGAGCCGTTCAGACTGGTGGCCGTGAACGAGCGGAAGTAGCGGCCCTGCGAGCCGATCGCCTCGACGATCATGAGGTAGCGGTTCTGGCCCTGGAGCTTGTAGACCTGCGGGGCTTCGAACAGGTTGTTCGTCGTATCGCTCATGATCACTGTCGAGGTCGTGCCGAAACTGCCCGGGAAGTTCCCGATCGGCATGCTGGCCCGGTAGATCTTGCCGTTGTCACCGGCGAAGAACAGGTACATGTTCGTCCCGTCAGCGATGAGCGTCTGGTCGATGGGTCCTGTTCCGGAGCCGGTGATGCTTCCGGAGAAGAGCTCCTTCGGTGATGACCAGCCATTCGGGTTGGTGGGGTCGCTCGACGTCCGGTAGGAGAAGGCGGTCCCACCCCACTGGTAGGCGAGCACCCAGATGTTCTTCGGCGCGAAGTAGAAGAGCGTGGGCGCGACGGTGGAAGCTGACATCGTGTTCTGGCTGGCCGAGGCCATCTCCGACCAGTTGGTGAACAGGCCGAAGTTCATCGAACCCCAACTCGTCCCCGTGTCGTGCGTCGTCGCGTAGACGAGCTGCTTGCCGTTGTAGGGGACGACAGTGAAGTCCTTGAGCGAGACCCACCCCGGCTTGGGCTGCGCCAGCGCGCCCGTCGACGTCCAGCGGTAGGTCGACGGAAGATTGCACGTGCCGGGGTTGCCGGCGCCGACCTGGACGAGCTGCCACTGCTGGTTGGTGCCACCCCAGTCGTCGTACTGGACGATGTTCGCGTTGTCGGCGGTGGAGCCGCCCTGCACTTCGAGGGCCTTGTTGCTGTGGCGGGCGATCAGCCTCACGTAGCCACCCGAGCTGTCGGCCAGCCGCCACTGCTGGTTGGTGGCGTTCAGGTCGGTCCACTGGACGATCGGGCCGCCGTTGGCGGTGGACGCGTTCTGGACGTCCAGCACCTTGCCGGAGTGGCGGGACTTGATGCGGTAGTAGCCGCCACCGGCGTCGACGAACTGCCACTGCTGCTGGTTCTGATCGTTCCTGGTCCACTGGGTGATGCGCGCGCCGTCGTTGGTCGCCAGGTTGTAGACGTCCAGGGCCTTGCCGCTGTTGCGGTTGACCAGCACATACGAGGCGTTGGGGTCTACGGTCGCCGCGTCGGCGGGCTGGGCGCCGAGGAAGGTGGCCACGAGCAGCAAGGGCGCAAGGACGGCGAGTAAGCGTCTTGGACGGACCGGGGACGGGTGGCGAAACCACATCAGAGGGCCTCCTTTGGGGGCGGGGGGTGAGGTGACCCCGATGAACCGGCGAGCGGACGTGCCGGGGGACAGGGACAATCTCGAAAGTTTCGAAGAATTCCCGGATGCTTCGACGGCACAAGCTAGGAATGTGGGGCCCTCTGGTCAAGGCCTGTCGCCGATCTGTCCACAAACGGTGCCTCCCCTTTGGGCTTGACAAACTGTCGCGCCGACCGGAACCACTCCGGAGTTTGCGGATACAGCTCGCCAGTCCAAGGCGTCCGTGCGGAGGTGAGAAGCCGAGCAAGCGGCGTCCGTACACTCGTCCCGACCCCGGCCCGACGGTGGCGCCGGGGTTCGCCTTCCGGCTCGCCGGGATTCCGGAAAATTCCGGGAGAGGGATCGAAACTTCTTCTGCGGGGAGTATTGACGATGCATCGTCAATACCTCAATCATCCCTGTCTGGGGAACCGGCCATGGTTCGAGGTATCGGACCATGTCGGTCCTGAGCAATCTGTGCTGCACGGCAGATCACGCACAGCTGCACGACGGATCCGCGCACCAAAGCACCTGCGCCACCCCGTTTCGTTCCGGTGAGGTTCGCACCAGCGCATCCTGGCTCTTCGCGCAGTTGGAGAGGTACGCGACGCTGCCTGGCGGTCCCCCGGCTGAGCCGCGATGGAGTATCCCCATGCCTGTGTCGAAACACCGCCGCTCGCGTACGTCACCCGACGGCCGACCGGATGCCGTCCGTGCCGGTTGAGATCGTCCCGGTCCCATGACCGCGGTGTCCGGTGATTCCGTGCTGCCCGGGTTCCGGCCCGACCCGTCCGTCTGCCGAGTGGGAGCGGACGACGCGTTCCCCTGCGCTTCAGTCCTTCCGTGATTTCTACCTTGGAGGCACAGTCATGGGCTCGTATGCCCTTCCCAGATCCGTTGTCCGCCGGAAGATCCGCGGCCTGCTGTTGGCGCTGGTCGTCGGCGTCCTGGGTACGGTCGCCGCACTGGTCGCGCCGCCGACCGCACACGCCGCCGAGAACACGCTCGGCGCCGCGGCAGCGCAGAGCGGCCGCTACTTCGGCACCGCCATCGCCTCGGGCAGGCTGGGCGACTCGGCGTACACGTCGATCGCGAACCGCGAGTTCAACTCGGTGACGGCCGAGAACGAGATGAAGATCGACGCCACCGAACCGCAGCGGGGCCAGTTCAACTTCACCGCCGGTGACCGCGTCTACAACTGGGCGGTGCAGAACGGCAAGCAGGTGCGCGGCCACACCCTGGCCTGGCACTCCCAGCAACCCGGCTGGATGCAGAGCCTCAGCGGCAGCACGCTGCGCCAGGCGATGATCGACCACATCAAGGGCGTGATGGCCCACTACAAGGGCAAGATCGCCCAGTGGGACGTCGTGAACGAGGCCTTCGCCGACGGCACTTCGGGGGCCCGGCGCGACTCCAACCTGCAACGCACCGGCAACGACTGGATCGAGGTCGCCTTCCGCACCGCGCGCGCCGCCGACCCGGCCGCCAAGCTCTGCTACAACGACTACAACGTCGAGAACTGGACCTCGGCCAAAACCCAGGCCATGTACGCCATGGTCCGGGACTTCAAGCAGCGCGGCGTGCCGATCGACTGCGTCGGCTTCCAGTCGCACTTCAACAGCGGCAACCCCTACAACAGCAACTTCCGCACCACCCTGCAGAACTTCGCCGCCCTCGGCGTCGACGTGGCCATCACCGAACTCGACATCCAGGGTGCCCCGGCCTCGACCTACGCCGCCGTGACCAACGACTGCCTGGCCGTCCCGCGCTGCCTCGGCATCACCGTCTGGGGTGTGCGTGACTCCGACTCCTGGCGACCGGAGCACACGCCGCTGCTGTTCAACGGCGACGGCAGCAAGAAGCCCGCCTACACCGCCGTCCTCAACGCACTCAACGGCGGCTCCTCCACGCCCCCTTCGGGTTCCGGACAGATCAAGGGCGTCGGTTCGGGCCGCTGCCTGGACGTGCCCGGCGCCAGCACCACCGACGGCACCCAGCTCCACCTGTGGGACTGCCACAACGGCACCAACCAACAGTGGACGTACACCGCCGCCGGTGAGCTCAGGGTCTACGGCAACAAGTGCCTGGACGCCGCCGGCACCGGCAACGGCGCCAAAGTCCAGATCTACAGCTGCTGGGGCGGCGACAACCAGAAATGGCGCCTCAACTCCGACGGAACCATCGTCGGCGTCCAGTCCGGCCTCTGCCTCGACGCCGTCGCGAGCGGCACCGCCAACGGCACCCTGATCCAGCTCTACTCCTGCTCGAACGGCAGCAACCAGCGCTGGACCCGCACCTGATGGGACCTGCCTCCAACGAGAGGGTGAATCGATGAAGACCTACGGTGCGGCTTCCCCCGCCCCTCCAGCAAGACATCGCTGGTGGTCCCGGGTCGCCGCGGTGGTGGCGGCGACCCTCGCGCTCGGCATGCTCGCCGTGGTGAAGCCGGTGCCCGCCGAGGCGGCGACGGTGGACACCAATGCCTGGTACGTCCTGGTCAATCGCAACAGCGGCAAGGCGCTGGACGTCTCTGGCGCGTCCACTGCCGACGGCACGCGGGTCAGCCAGTGGACGCGCAACGACGGAGCCAACCAGCAGTGGCAGTTCGTGGACTCCGGCGGCGGCTTCTACCGCCTCAAGGCCCGGCATTCGGGCAAGGTTCTCGACGTGGCCGGCGCCTCGACCGCAGACGGTGCCGCGATCCAGCAGTGGGCCGACCACAACGGGGCCAACCAGCAGTTCCGCCTGGCCGACTCCGACGCGGGCCACGTCCGGCTGATCAACCGCACCAGCAGCAAGGCCGTGGAGGTGCAGGGCGCCTCCACCGCCGACGGCGGCAACGTCGTCCAGTACACCGACTGGGGCGGCGCCAACCAGCAATGGCAGATGGTCAAGCTGTCGTCCGGTGGCGGCGGCGGATGCGGCAGCGCCCCGACTCTGACGAGCGGTACGCACACGATTCAGAGCGGCGGTAAGAGCCGCAGCTTCATCCTCAGGGTTCCCGCCAACTACGACAACAGCCACCCCTACCGGCTGATCTTCGCGTTCCACTGGCGTGGCGGCACCGCCGGCGACGTCGCCTCGGGCGGAACGAGCGGGAACGCCTGGTCCTACTACGGCCAACAGGAACAGTCGAACAACGGCGCGATCCTCGTCGCCCCCCAGGGCCTCGGCAACGGCTGGGCCAATTCGGGCGGTGAGGACATCACCTTTGTCGACGACATGATCCGGCGAATCGAGGGCGGCCTCTGTGTCAACCCGGCACAGCGTTTCGCCACGGGATTCAGCTGGGGCGGCGGTATGAGCCACGCACTCGCATGCAGCCGGGCGAACGTCTTCAGGGCGGTCGCGGTCATCTCCGGCGCCCAGATCAGCGGGTGCAGTGGCGGCACCCAGCCCATCGCCTACTTCGGAATCCACGGCATCAGCGACTCCGTCCTCAACATCGCGCAAGGACGGTCCCTGCGCGACAGATTCGTCAGCAACAACGGCTGCACCCCCCAGAGCCCGCGCGAGCCCGCGCCGGGCAGCCGAACGCACATCACCACCACCTACTCGGGCTGCCGTGCCGGATACCCGGTCCAATGGGCCGCGTTCGACGGAGGCCACATACCCGGTCCGGTCGACGGCTCCTCCGGCGAAAGCGGCGTCGCCACCTGGACCAAAGCAGAGATCTGGAGGTTCTTCGCACAGTTCCAGTGACACGCCCGCACCACGGAGTGGAGCCAGGATAATCCTGGCTCCACTCCGCCGACGTCTATCCCAGATTGAAGGACGGAGAGGCCTTTTCAGGAGAGCTCCCACGCCTTCGGACTGGTCACGGCCGGCGAACAGGCCGTGGGAGAAGTGGCGTTCGAAGAACACGCCCTCGCGGAGGGAGGTCTCGCCTGTCCCTCCCCTCGTAGCGTGAAGACCGTGACTGCAGGGGAAGTTGGGAGTCATGGCGGAGAAGCGACGGAAGTTCGATCCGGAGTTCCGCGAAGGGGCGGTACGGATCGTGACGGAGACCGGGAAGCCGATCGCCGAGGTCGCCAAGGACCTGGGCATCAACGAGACCACGCTGGCCAGCTGGGTTTCGCGTGCTCGCCGGGCCGGGACCGCGTCGGACGGTGAAAGTGACGAGCTGGAGCGGCTGCGGCGGGAGAACGCCCAGTTCAAGCGGGACAACAAGGAACTCGTCATGGAGCGTGATGTGCTCAAACGCTGCATGGTCCTGTGGGTGAAGTAGCCGTGGCGGACCCGGCACAAGTGGCCGGGTGATCAGCGACTTCAGGACCGCGCACCGTATCCCGCACCGCGTCTCGTGCCGCGCCCTGGGCGTGAGCGAGTCGTGGTTCTACAAGCACCGCACCCGCCGGCCGACCCGGCGGGAAGTGCGCCGCCGGCAGCTGGCTGAGGCGGTGCAGGAGGAGTTCACCGACTCCGGCGGCACCTATGGCTCGCCGAAGATCTGGGTCCGGCTGGTGCGGCAGGGCTGGCGGGTCTCGGTGAACACCGTCGCAAAGCTGATGGCCGAGCTCGGTCTGGTCGCCCGCAAGGTCCGCCGCCAGCGGGGGCTGACCCGGCCGGGGAAGCGGTCGGCCTCCCCGGACTTCGTCAACCGGGACTTCACCGCCGAGGCACCCGACCTGGTGTGGTGCGGGGACATGACGGAGATCGAGACGGGTGAGGGCAAGGTGTATCTGGCCACGGTCATCGACCTCTTCTCTCGTCGTCTGCTCGGCTATGCGATGGGAGAGCGGCACGACGCCGAACTGGTCGTGGCCGCCCTGCAGATGGCCGCGGCCACCCGCGGCGGGGACGTGCGCGGCGTCATTTTCCACACGGACCGCGGCAGCGAGTACGCCTCGCGGAAGTTCCGCCGCGCCTGCCGCAAGCTGGGCGTTTTCCAGTCCATGGGCAGGGTCGGATCTTGTTTCGACAATGCCGTCAGCGAGGCGTTCAACAGCGTCCTGAAGGTCGAGTATGTCCATCGGCACGCCTTCGCCACCCGCGCCGAGGCCCGGATCCGGATCGCTACCTGGATCACCGACTTCTACAACGGCCGACGGCTACACAGCGTGTGTGGCTTCAAGAGCCCGATCGACTACGAACACGATTACTGGGCCCGCCTCAGCGAGGGGCTGGCTGCATAGGAAGGTCTCCACGATTCGAGGGGATTGACAGTCATCGGTGATTCCTTCCAGAGGCCGGCGGTTCACGGACGGGGCAGTTCATGTGGTGGCTGCCGGAAGCTGCGCGCGCACTGTCTTGCCGCCGTCGCCGCGAAGGAACCAGCACAGGGAGGCGAACTGCTGGACGAGGAACAGGCCCCGGCCGCTCTCGACTGCCCGGTCCGGGGCATCGGTCGGCACGGCGGGGAGGGATGCCACCGGGTCGGACACGTCGACCAGCAGCGCGCCGTCCTCTAGTGGCTCGTCACGCAGCCTTGGCCGGGTAATCGACCCGCTGCTCGTCGGCCAGCAGACTGTCTCCAAGACCTGATCTTGGAGGTGGTCGTGG
>NZ_JBHWJT010000089.1:0-10220 GCF_042731325.1 Streptomyces sp. NPDC059866
TAGTACGACAACCGCACACACGGTCACTGCTTGCCCGGCGATCACCACAACCAGTGATTCATAGGGCAGTTGTTCGCCTTTCCTGGCTCTGCCGGAGCAGCCGTGCCGGTGCTCCGCGCCTGTCAGAGAAAAGATGCGCCGACGCTCCGCGTCGCGACCATGGGAGGCGATCCCTCCCCGGCGTGAACGCCGGGGCATCCTCGCCAGAATCAGGTGAACCCGGCACGGGGCTCGGGCGTCACAGGAACGGTGCGGTCTCCGGCCCGCACCCCACAGACTCCGCCCTTCCGTCCCCGGGGAAGCCCATGCGCAGGAAGACCACTCCGACCAACGCCGCCCGCACGGTGCAACTGCTAGCCACAGTCGCCCTGTTCATGGCAGGCACCGGCCTCCTCGCGGGCTGCGGAAGTGAACAGTCCGGCGGCTCGGGAAACAAGGTGCGCGCCACCGGGCAGGCTCCCGAGGCCGCGGCCCGCGCCCGCCGGGTGGTCGGCGCCTGGGACGGGTCGAAGGCCGCCGAGGCGTGGCGCGCCGGTTACCACCCGATGGGCGAGGCGGTCGAGTTGCCCGAGGGCGGCTTCCATGACAAGGCCGACGAACGTGCCTACGCGACCCAGAACTTCGTCCTGCGCGGCCGCCTTCCCGCCGCGCCGGAGCGCGACGGACGGGTGACGTGGGAGAGCGGCGGCTCGCTGACCCGGCCCCTGATGGGGGCGCGCGGCGCGTACGAGAGGTTCGCCCACGGCGCCCATGACGGACCGCACCTCACCGTGACCGGGGCGCGGTTGGGCGAGATGACGCTGGCCACCAGCCGCGGCCCGGCGACCGTCCCGGCCTGGCTGTTCACCCTGGAGGGCTACGACACCCCGCTCAGGAGCGTCGCCGTCGGCCCGTCGAAGCTCCCCAGGCCGCCGGTCGGGCCGGCCGCGGGGTCGCCCAGCGACGAACTGTGGGAGCTGCGCAGCCTGGTCGAGGTGGCCGGCGACGGCCGGTCCGTCACCGTGATCGGCAACCACGGCGCCTGCGACGACGGCCCGGTCGTCCATGTGCTGGAGACGGACGGCAGCGTGGTGCTGTCCGGCTCCGTCGCCGGGGGCACGGACGGTCCCTGCACCGCACAACTGCTCGGCAGGGAAGTGACCGTGACACTGGACCGGCCGGTCGGCGATCGCCTCCTGCTGGACGCCGCCACGGGCCGGTCCGTGCCGTACGGGGACCCGCACGGGCCGTCGCCGAGCTGGAGTTGACGAGCGGTCGGCGTCAGTTCCCCGGCTGTGCGCGGGCGATGAGCACGGCCACGTCGTCGTGGTTGTCGGGGTGGTGCAGTGTGCGGACGAGCAGGTCGCAGACCTCCTCCAGGGGGCGGGTCGGGTCGTCGAGGAGGCCGAGCATGGTGGCGAGGCGTTCGTCCAGGGAGTGCCGGCGGGTCTCGACGAGGCCGTCGGTGTAGAGGACGAGTTCGTCGCCGGGGCCGAGGTCGAAGACGGTGGTGGAGAACTCGACGCCGCCCACGCCGAGCGGTGCCCCGGTCGGCAGGTCGAGCAGCTCCGGGCGTGAGCCGACGCGGATGAGGGCGGGCGGCAGATGGCCGGCGTTGGCGATCCGGCACTGGTGCAGCCGGGGGTCGTGGACGGCGTAGAGGCAGGTGGCGATGGAGTGGTCCAGGCCCTCGGTGATCCGGTCGAGGTGTTCCAGCAGCCGTGCCGGATCGAGGTCCAGCGAGGCCAGCGTGTTGGTGGCGGTCCGCAGCCGGCCCATCGTCGCCGCGGCGGTGATGCCGCTGCCCATCACGTCGCCCACGACGAGGGCGGTCTTGCCGCCGTCCAGTGGGATGACGTCGAACCAGTCGCCGCCGACCTCGGTGGTGGCGCCGGCGGGCTGGTAGCGGGAGGCGACCTCGAGGCCGCCGGTGACGGACGGGTGGCTGGGCAGCAGGCTGCGCTGGAGCATCAGGGCGGTGTCGCGGGCGTTCTGGTACCAGCGGGCGTTGTCGATCTGCACGGCCGCGCGGGAGGCCAGCTCACGGGCGAGCAGGAGGTCGTCCTCGCTGAAGGGCAGCGGATTGCCGGTGCGTTTGAGGTCGAGGGCGCCCAGCACCTCGCCGCGCGCGATGAGCGGGACGGCCAGGTACGAGTGGACACCGGCGCGGGCCAGCAGCGTCGCCGCCTCCGGGGAGCGGGCGATGCGCGGCAGGTCCTCGTCCTTGACCTGCGCCACCATGACGGGCCGGCTCGTGCGCACGCACTCCGTGACGAGGCGGTCGGGGCCGTAGCGGGCCACCTGCCCGGGCGGGTCGGCCGCACGCAGGGCGTCCGGTGCGTCGTTCGCCTTGACGGCCAGGGCGCGGATCACCGCCGGCTCGGCGGGGCCGAGGTCGCGGCGGCGGCCGCCCACCACCGCGTCCAGCAGGTCCACGGCCGCGATGTCGGCGAGTTCCGGCACGGCGACGTCGGCGAGTTCCCGGGCGGTGCGGTCCAGGTCCAGGGTGGTGCCGATCCGGGCGGACGCGTCGGCGATGAGCGCCAGGCGCCGTCGGGCGGACTCCGCCTCGAGGCCCGCCCGGTACTTCTCGGTGACGTCCTCGATCGACAGGGCCACGCCCAGCACCGTGCCGAGCGCGTCCTCCAGCCGGTACAGCGACACCGACCAGGCATGGTCCTCGTCCGGGTCGGCCGGGGTGCGGCCGACGGTGGAGTGATCGACGAGCGGCCGGCCGGTCTCCAGGACCCGGCGGGCCGCGGACTCCAGGGTGTCGATCTCGACGAGGGGCATCACCTCACGCATCGTCCGGCCGAGGTGCTCCTCGGCGGGGATGCCGTTGATCCGCTCCAGCGCCGGGTTGACGGTCACGTACCGCAGCCGGGTGTCCAGGACGGCCAGCCCGATCGGCGACTGCGAGATCATCCGCGTCGACAGCGCCACGTCCTGCTCCAGGCTGCGCACGGTCGTCTGGTCGGCGGCGAGCCCCAGGGCGTACACGTGCCCCCGGTCGTCGAGCAGCCGCATGTTGCGGAACTCCACCAGCCGGGTGGTGCCGTCCTTGCGCCGGATGGGGAAGGCCCCGGCCCAGCCCTGGCCGGTGGCCATCACATCGGCGAACAGCTTCTTGACCAGGCCGACGTGCTGCTCGTGGACCAGCACCCGGGCCGCGTACCGGCCGAGTGCCTCCTGCGCCGGGTAACCGAACAGTTCCTCCGCCTGGGGGCTCCACAGCATGATCCGGCCCTCGGTGTCGAGCACCACCGAGGCCACGCCCAGCACGTCGAGCAGGCCGCTGGGCCCCAACGACCCGCGGCCCGGTTCTGTCCCGTCGGCCACGGGAGGCCCGGTTGCACCCATCGCACGCACCGCCTTCGCCATCCTCCCGGCACGCGGTCCCCCGTGCCGACTTGCTCGTTGTACCGCGCTCAACCATCTCTCTTACGCCACGACGGCCCTTCTCCACCATCCCTCAACACGACCGTTGTCGTCCGGCGAAGCGCCAGGGAGCGGTCGCCGAGCCGACAGCTCGCGTTTCTCCATTGGTCTGTACATGACTACCTGATCGGGCCACACTGATGCGCCGAGCGCGCCCCCACCCCCCGATCGAGGAGCCGACCATGCCCCTGCGCACCCGGCAACGTTGTCATGCCGCCCTGACCGGCCTCGCCGCCTTCGCTCTCGCCACCGCCGCCGTCCTGTCCGCCGCCCCGTCCGCCACGGCCGCCGACATCTGGACCGAGGCCGGCTCCGACCGCGCCGATCCGCTGACCGAGAGCCAGGGTCTGACCTCCGTCGAGGTCCCGGCCGGAAGCCCCAACCGCTACACGGGAATCGGCACGATCCCCGCCGGTGTCGGCAGCCGCGGCTGGAACCACGTCGGCGACCCCGACGCCTCCTACGGGGGCTTCTACATCGAGCCGTACCAGCGGGACTCGGGCACCACGAAGATGTTCCGGGTGCAGGCCCCCGGCGGCACCTGGTCGGAGTACGTGCACACGCTCAGTGCCGGGGAGGCGCTGAACAACTCCTGGGTCGCCGTCTCACCGGGCGGACAGTGGATGCTCGCGGGCGAGTGGGGCACCATGAACCGTCTGCTGGTCTTCCCGACCCCGGGCGTCAACCCGGGCACCTCCCCGGCGGCGAACCTCCCGCAGGCCTCCACCGTCCACCTCGACCACGCCGTGCGTGACGTGCAGGGCTGCGACTTCGTGAGCGCCACCCGCCTGCTGTGCTCCTCCGACGACCCGGTCGGCACGCTCTTCGGCATCACCAAGCCGCTGCTCCAGATCGACCTGTCGGCCGAGCCGAACGGCACGGCCGACGTGACCGGCCATGTCACGGCCCTGCGGCAGCTCCCCTTGCGCAGCGGCTGCTCGGGCACGTTCGAGACGGAAGGCATCGACTACGACCGCCGCACCGGCACGCTGCGCGTGATCGTCCTGTCGCCGGGCTTCTGCATCCTGACGGACAGCGTGACGTACCGCTTCACGAAGAGCTGACCCGTCGGACCGAGCGCCGCTCCTCTCGGGGCTGTGCGTCCCGGAATGTGGTGGTTTTCTTGGAGTGCGGCGCGGTGTCGCGGGGGAACTCGCTGCGGTACCGCAGCGCGGCCACGAGAGGAGCGATCACGATGGACAGTGAGCGACTGCACCCGGAGTCCGTCTCGGTGGAGATCAGCGGATGCAGCAAGGAGGACGCCCGGATCGTGTTCGACACGCTGTGCGCGTGCTTCGCCTCGGACCGGTGCTCCGACGACGTGCCGCAGGAGTGGCACCAGACCCGGCCGACGGTGTGGCTGGGCACGTTCGACGTCGCCGAACCGCACGAGGGCGCCCGCCCGGCCGGCCGGCTCACGTCCTCCGTGGAGGCCGATGTGCAGGGTGGCTACTGGGCCATCGACCGCTTCCGCGCCACCCTGAACGACCTGTTCACGGTGCGCGACCTCTGCACGGCCTCCGGCGACCAGGAGCGGGAACTGCACGTACGGCTGGAAAGCAGGTGACCTGGCTCTCCCTTGTTGTGCAACTAGTTGCATAAACCGTGCGCGGTGCTCTACAACTACGGGCACGACACCGCGCACGGAGGGGCCATGAGCCGTTACCCGCATCTGCTGAGCCCGCTCGACCTGGGCTTCACCACCCTGCCCAACCGCGTCCTGATGGGCTCCATGCACGTCGGCCTGGAGGAGGCCGAGCGCGGCTTCGAGCGCATGGCGGAGTTCTACGCCGCCCGGGCGCGCGGGGGAGTGGGCCTGATCGTCACCGGCGGTATCGCACCCAACGAGGACGGACGGCCGTACGAGGGCGGCGCCAAGCTCACCACCGACGCGGAGGCCGAGCAGCATCGGGGCATCACCGAAGCCGTCCACCGCGAGGGCGGCCGGATCGCGATGCAGATCCTGCACTTCGGGCGGTACGCCTACCACCAGAACCTCGTCGCACCCAGCCCCGTACAGGCCCCGATCAGCCCCTTCCCGCCCCGAGAGCTCACCGACGACGACGTCGAGCGGACCATCGACGACTACGCCCGCGCCGCCCGCCTCGCCCGGCAGGCCGGCTACGACGGCGTCGAGATCATGGGCTCCGAGGGCTACCTCATCAACGAGTTCATCGCCGCGCAGACCAACCACCGCACCGACCGCTGGGGCGGCTCGTACGAGAACCGCATGCGCTTCCCCGTCGAGATCGTCCGGCGGGTGCGCGAGGCGGTCGGCGAGGACTTCATCGTCATCTACCGGCTGTCCATGCTGGACCTCGTGCCCGGCGGCTCCACCCTCGACGAGGTGATCACCCTCGCGAAGGCCGTCGAGGCCGCCGGAGCGACCCTCATCAACACCGGCATCGGCTGGCACGAGGCACGGATCCCGACCATCGCCACCTCCGTGCCGCGCGGCGCGTACACCTGGGTCACCAAGCGGCTGATGGGCGAGGTGGCGGTCCCGCTCGTGACCACCAACCGCATCAACACCCCCGAACTCGCCGAGGAGTTGCTCGCCGACGGCTGCGCCGACATGGTGTCGATGGCCCGCCCGATGCTCGCCGACCCCGACTTCGTCGCCAAGGCGGCGGCCGGCCGCCCCGAGGCCATCAACACCTGCATCGGCTGCAACCAGGCCTGCCTCGACCACACCTTCAGCGGGCAGATCACCTCCTGTCTGGTCAACCCGCGCGCCTGCCACGAGACCGAGCTGGTGCTCTCCCCGACCCGGCGGCGCAAGCGCGTCGCCGTCGTCGGCGCAGGCCCCGCAGGCCTCGCCTGTGCCGTCAGCACGGCCGAACGCGGCCACGACGTCACGCTGTACGACGCGGCGAGCGAGATCGGCGGGCAGCTCAACGTCGCCCGCAGGGTCCCCGGCAAGCAGGAGTTCGACGAGACGCTGCGCTACTTCCGCCACCAACTCGACGCGCACGGCGTGGCCGTACGGCTGAACACGCGGGTGACCTCCGACGATCTCGCCGAGTACGAGGAGGTCGTCGTCGCCACCGGCGTCACCCCGCGCACCCCGGACATCCCCGGCGTCGACCACCCGAGCGTCCTCGGCTACCTCGACGTGCTGCGCGACGGCGCCCCCGTCGGCGAGCGCGTCGCGATCCTCGGCGCGGGCGGCATCGGCTTCGACGTCGCCGAGTTCCTCACCGACGGCGGCGACAAGGCGCACGAGGACCCGGCGACGTACTTCCGCCACTGGGGCGTCGACATGACCTATGACGGGCCCGGCGGCCTCGCCGCCCCCGAGCGGCCCGCGCCGCCGCGCACCGTCCACCTGCTCCAGCGCAAGACCACCAAGGTCGGCGCGGGCCTGGGCAAGACCACCGGCTGGATCCACCGCACCGAGCTCAAGCACCGCGGCGTCAGCATGGTCCCGGGCGTGCGCTACGACCGCATCGACGACGCCGGTCTGCACATCACCGTCGGCGACACCAGCACCGTGCTGGAGGTCGACACCATCGTGCTGTGCACCGGCCAGGAGCCGCGGCGGGACCTCTACGAGGAGCTGCTCGCGGCAGGTCGCAGTGTGCACCTCATCGGCGGTGCCGACGTGGCCGCCGAACTGGACGCCAAGCGCGCCATCAAGCAGGGCACCGAGCTGGCGGCCGCGCTGTAGGCCCCGGGGGCGTCCCTAGGATGACCCCCATGTCACTCCCGCACGCGATTCTCACCGCCCTGCTCGAAAAGCCGTCCTCGGGGCTGGAGCTGACCCGCCGGTTCGACAGGTCGATCGGCTACTTCTGGTCGGCGACGCATCAGCAGATCTATCGCGAGCTGGGAAAACTGGAGGCCGAAGGCCTGATCCGGGCCCTGCCGGCCGAGCAGCCGGTCCGCGGGCAGAAGAAGAGCTACGAGGTTCTGCCCGCGGGCCGCGCCGAACTGGCCCGCTGGACCGCCGCCGCGCAGGACCCCAAGCCGCACCGCGACACACTGCTGCTGCGGCTGCGCGCCGCGGCCATGGTCGGCACCGCAGGGCTGGAAGCCGATCTGCGCCGCCATCTCGACCTGCACCGGCAGCAGTTGGCCGAGTACGAGAAGATCGAGCAGCGCGACTTCCCGCCCGGCAAGGACAGCGCCCAGGACCGGCTCCAGCACCTCGTGCTGCGGGCGGGCATCGACCTGGAGACCTTCTGGACACAATGGCTCGAGCACGCCCTGGCGGAGTTCGCCGAACTGCCGGGCCGCGACGCGAAGTGAGCGCGGACGAGCCGCAGAGCCGGTTCAGAGCCGGTACGGCTTCGAGCGGCGGCGCAGGAACCAGGCCGCTGCGATGACACCGGTGCCCACCAGCGCCCCGCCCGCCACCAGGGTGATGGTGCCGTAGTCCCTGGTCGAGCCGCCGACCCCGCCGACCACACCGCGCGACGGCGAGGACGTCGTCGAGATCGTGGGCGTGGAGCCGGAGGAGACGATGACGGACTGGGTGCCTGCGGTGTTGTTGTTCGAGCACATGACGATGACGGTGTACGTACCGGGGCTGACGTTCGACCAGGCCGCGGACTGCAGACCGCTCGAGCCCGACAGCGACACCTGGCGGCCCTCGGCGAAGGTCGCCTGGTTGCTGTTGAGGAGCGAGGCGGTGCCCCAGCTGCCGTTGATCTGGGTGCACGCGCTGGTCGTCACCGAGACCGTCGAGCCGGCCGTGCTCACCGAGATCCCGTTGACCGCGACGGCCGGTCCGGCGGCCAGGGCCAGTGGCAGTGCGGCGGCGGCTGCGGTCAGCCCGGAGCGGAGAAGTGGCTGAGAAGTAGGCATGGGACTGTCCTCCGGCGGCACGGTTGGCGGTACATCCCTTGCGCCGCCTGGGGTCGGGAAACGCCCGTGCTGCCTCAGTGGCAGCCAACGTGGCCCCGGCCCGCCCCGCATGCGGGCATCCCCCGTGCAGGTGACGTAATCCACCATCCGGCTCAGACGGGTGGCTCACGGCCTTGCGGCAGCGCCCGTCGTGACCGTCCGTTCCGCCGAGAAGCCGCCCCAGGTGCCGTCCGGGAGCCTGGCCCGGATCCGCACCCGATGGGTCATCCCGGTCTCCCGGCCCAGGTAGAAGCTGTACGTCGCCCGGTCGCGCGGCGCCGTCCCGCCCCAGACGAGGGAGGTGGCCGGACGGCCGTCGAGGTGGACCTGGTACTCCGTGATCACCCCGTCGGCCTCGGGCGGCACCCAGGACAGGTCGATGTGGTACGCCCCGTCGGCGCGCCGGGTCGTCGCCCGGAACCCGGTGGGCGCAGTGCCGCGCCCGTCGTCCGTGCCCGGCGCGGTGGTGAGCCGGACGACCCGGCTCGCGGACGAGACACGGCCGGCCGCGTCCCGCGCGTGGACGGTGAAGGAGTAGCGGGTGCCGGGTCTGAGCCCGGTCACCACGGTCGCGGTCTGCGCCCCGCTCACGCTGTGGATCTTCGTGGCGCCCTGATGGATGTCGTACGAGGCCACTCCACGATCGTCCGTCGAGGCGGCCCACGACAACTGGACGGCCCGGCTGCCGACGGCCCGTCCCTGTGCCGCGCCGGGCCGCGACGGGGCCGAGCGGTCGACCGGGCCGACGGCGGGTGTGGTGGCCCGGACCCCGCGGCTGGGCGGCCCGAGCCGCCCGTCCGTGTCGCGCGCCCGCACGGTGAAGACGTATGCCGTCGACGGGGTGAGGCGGGTGACGTCGGCCATGTGCGCGGAGCCGGGCACCTCCTTGACCTTGGTGGCGTTCCGGTACACCTCGTAGGCGCTGATGCCGGAGGACACCGCGTTCCACATCACATGGACGCTCGTCGCGCTCCCTGCCGTGGCGGTCACCCCCGTCGGCGCCCCGGGCAGCCTGCCGTCGTCGGCCGCTCCCGTGCCGCCCGCGCCGCAGGAGGAGACCAGCAGCAGCGTGCCGCAGACGAGGGCAGCGGGAACGGGGACGCGTCGCACCTCTGGGCCTCCGCTGACGGAGTGACGGCACTGGTCCGGACCAATATGGCGCGGCTGGTGCGATCACATCAAGAGGGCGGCGGGTGCCGGGCAGGCCGCGCGGTTACGTATGCTGAAGTTTCTCGAGGCTGAACTCTCCCTGAGGATTGGGGAGTTCATGCCGATGGCGCGGACCGCTGTCGTCGCTGATCCCGCGCCGGCGCGGGCGGCCGGGCGGCCGGAGCCGACACCGGCTCGGGCGCCCGGCCCCTGGTGGACAGTTCGGGGCGCGCGCGCCATTTCCGGCCTCTTCGGGTGGCAGTGTGATCGCATCGGCAGCAGATTGGGGCCGAATGTCCCTCAGTGTCCCCCAGCAGAGAGTCTCTTATCGTGCGTGTCCAGCACTTCACGCTCGCCGCGGCAGGCGCCGCCCTGCTCGCCACGACCGTGCCCACCCCCGTCCACCCCGATCCGGACTTCGCCATACGGCACCAGCGGACGACCGTGTCGCACGAAGGCGCCGTGACGGCCGCCGACCTGCTGGCCGAGGTGAGCGACTGCACCCCCGTCTCGAGCGGCCGCTACCGCACCGATCGCGACACCCCGGCCACCGTCCCCGTCTGCGGCACACGCGATGCCGTCTTCTGGAAGGCGGACATGGACATCGACTGCGACGGCCGCCCCGGCATCCACTGCAACAGTGCCACCGACCCGTACTTCCTTCCCAGTACGGCCTTCCAGCAGTCCGACGGACGCTACTTGGACGCCGAGGACCTGCCCTATGTCGTCGTGCCCATGCCGAGCGGCCTCTGGAACTACCGTGACCACGGCGTACGCGGCGGTTCGGTGGTGGGGGTGGTGTTGGG
>NZ_JBHWJT010000090.1:0-10147 GCF_042731325.1 Streptomyces sp. NPDC059866
TGATCGAGATCCGCAAACAGAACCCCGCCTTCGGCCTCGGCTCGTACACCGAACTCCAGTCCTCCAACCCGGCCGTACTGGCGTTCCTGCGGGAGCACGGCGACGACCTCGTGCTGTGCGTGCACAACTTCTCCCGCTTCCCGCAGCCGACCGAACTCGACCTGCACTCCTTCAGCGGCCGCCATCCGGTCGAGCTCATCGGCGGGGTCCGTTTCCCCGCCATCGGCGAACTGCCGTACCTGCTGACCCTGGCGGGGCACGGCTTCTACTGGTTCCGGCTCCGCAAGGACGCCGCCTAGGACTCCGGGGCGGGGCGGTTTCTCCCGCTCCGCCCGGGGCACGCATCAGTAACACCCCGCCCACTCCGGGAAGGGACGCACGCCATGTCGGAAGCCGTCACCCGCCCCGCCACGGCCGGCCCCGGTCTCCTCGCGTCACTGGACCCCCTGCTGCGGGAATGGCTGCCACGGCAGCGCTGGTTCGCGGGCAAGGGGCGTCCGGTCACCGGGTTCTCGCTGGTGGCGGCCACCGAGCTGTTGCCGGCCGGGGGGAAGCTGGGCCTGTACCACCTGCTCGTCCAGGTCCATCAGCCGCTCGCCCACGGCACCGGCCCCGGTGACTGCTACCAGCTCCTGATAGGTGAGCGCGAGGCGCTGCCGCCCCGGCTGGCGCCCGCGCTGATCGGCCATGTGACCGAGGGGCCGCTCACCGGACGCACGGTGTACGAGGCCCTGTACGACCCCCGGCCCGCCGAGCTGCTCCTGGAGGCGCTGCGCACCCGGGCCCGCATCGGTGGCCTCCGCTTCGAACGGGACCCGCGGCAGGAGGTACGGTCCGGTCTGGTGCCCCGCGCGGTGACCGCCGAGCAGTCCAACTCGTCGGTCGTCTACGGAGATACGTTCATCCTGAAGCTGCTTCGCCGGATCGTGCCCGGCGTCAATCCCGACCTCGAGCTGCCGCTCGCGCTGGCCCGCGAGGGCTGTCCGCGGGTGCCGGCGCCGACGGCGTGGCTGCGGGCCGAGCTGTCCGGTCAGTCGTACGTCCTCGGCGTCCTCCAGCCCTACATCCAGGGCGCGGCGGACGGCTGGGAGCTGGCGTTGCGCGAACTGGCCAAGGGTGAGGACTTCGCCGCCGAGGCGCGGGCGCTCGGGCGTGCCACCGCCGAGGTGCACACCGCGCTGGCCCGCGCGCTGCCGACCGTGACGCTGGGCCACCTCCAGCTGCGCTCGATGGTCGACGGCATGCTCGAGCGCCTCGACGCCGCCGCACAGGCGGTACCGGCGCTGCGGACGTACGCACCCGGGCTGCGCTCCGCGTTCCAGGCGCTGGCCGATCTGGCGGCCGAGGGCCACACCTGGACCGCCCAGCGCGTCCACGGCGATCTGCATCTCGGGCAGTGCCTGCGCTCCCCGGCCGGGGGCCCCTCCCACGCTTTCGGCAGTGGGGGAGAGTGGTCGCTGATCGACTTCGAGGGCGAGCCGGCCCGGCCACTGGCCGAACGGCGGATGCCGCAGCCGACCGTGCGGGACGTCGCGGGGATGCTGCGCTCCTTCGACTACGCGGCACACTCCGTCCGGCCGTCCGTGCCCGGCTGGGCGGAGTCCTGCCGGGCCGCGTACTGCTCCGGGTACGCCGAGATAGACGGCCGCGATCCGCGCAACGACCCGGTGCTGCTGCGGGCCTACGAGACCGACAAGGCGGTCTACGAGGTCGTCTACGAGGCCCGGCACCGCCCGGACTGGCTCCCGGTGCCGCTGTCGGCCGTGCGGCGCCTCGCTTCCTCCCACCTGACCTGATCACACCTTCTCCTAGGAGGCTCCGCCCGTGACCCCCCGTACCCCCGCCAGCGGTTCGGATCCGAAGAAGACGGCCGAGGAGAAGGCGACCGCGCCCGAGAGGACGCCGGCCAAGAAGGCGACGGCGAAGAAGGCGGCTGCCAAGAAGGCTACGGCGAAGAAGGCCGTGGCCAAGGAGACGACGGCCGGCAAGGCGGTTGCTGAGAAGGCTGTGGCCAAGAAGGCCACGGCGAAGAAGGCCACGGCCAAGAAGGCGGCAACGAAAAAGGTCACGGCCAAGAAGACTTCCGCCAAGACGACCGCAGCAAAGAAGACAACCGCAAGGAAAGCGACCGCCAAGAAGACGACCGCGTCGAAGGTCCCCGTCGTGGCCACCGTCTCCCCCGCCCTCGATGCCGGGGACCGCGAGCGTCTGCTCAGCGGTACGCATCACGACCCGCACTCGGTGCTCGGCGCCCACCCGGTGCCGGGCGGAGTCGTGTTCCGGGTGTTCAGGCCGTACGCCCTGTCCGTCACCGTGGTCGCCGGCAGTCTGCGGGCCGAGCTGCACGACGACGGCGACGGGTTCTTCTCCGGGCTGGTGCCCCTGCAGGACGTCCCCGGCTACCGGCTCGGCATCGCGTACGAGGGGACCGTCCTGGACACGGAGGACCCGTACCGCTTCCTGCCCGCGCTCGGTGAGCTCGACCTGCATCTGATCGGCGAGGGCCGGCACGAGGAGCTGTGGCGGGCGCTGGGCGCGGAGCCGATGACCCATCAGGGCGTCTCCGGCACCCGGTTCACGGTGTGGGCGCCGAACGCCCGGGGCGTGCGCCTGGCCGGCGGTTTCAACTTCTGGGACGGCACCGGCTTCCCGATGCGTTCGCTCGGCGGCACCGGCGTATGGGAACTCTTCGTACCCGGGATCGGCGAGGGCGAGCTGTACAAGTTCGAGATCACCCGTCCCGACGGTTCGAAGACCCTGCGCGCGGACCCGCTGGCCCGCCGCACCGAAGCGCCGCCGAACACCTCGTCCGTCGTGCACGCCTCGCACTACGAGTGGGGCGACCAGGAGTGGCTGGCCCGCCGGGCGGAGCTGCCCGCGCACGAGGCACCGTTCTCCGTCTACGAGGTCCACCTCCCGTCCTGGCGACCGGGCCTGACATATCGTCAACTGGCTGAGCAGCTGCCCGCCTACGTCAAGGACCTCGGCTTCACGCATGTCGAGCTGATGCCGGTCGCCGAGCACCCCTTCGGCGGCTCCTGGGGCTACCAGGTCACCGGCTTCTACGCCCCGACGGCCCGCCTCGGCACACCGGACGACTTCAAGTACTTCGTGGACGCCCTGCACCGGGCGGGCATCGGCGTGCTCATGGACTGGGTGCCCGCGCACTTCCCGCGCGACGACTGGGCGCTGGCCGAGTTCGACGGGCGTCCGCTGTACGAGCACGAGGATCCGCTGCGTGCGGCCCACCCCGACTGGGGGACCCTGGAGTTCGACTTCGGCCGGCGCGAGGTGCGCAACTTCCTGGTCGCCAACGCCGTGTACTGGTGCGAGGAGTTCCATATCGACGGGCTGCGGGTGGACGCCGTCGCCTCGATGCTCTACCTCGACTACTCGCGCGAGCCCGGCCAGTGGTCGCCGAACGAGCACGGCGGGCGGGAGAACCTGGACGCGGTGGCGTTCCTGCAGGAGATGAACGCGACGGTGTACCGGCGGGCGCCGGGCGTGGTGACGATCGCCGAGGAGTCCACCGCCTGGGACGGTGTCACGCGGGCCACCCACCACCAGGGCCCGAGCGGCTTCGGCGGCCTCGGTTTCGGGCTGAAGTGGAACATGGGCTGGATGCACGACTCGCTGCAGTACATGAGCCACGAGCCGGTCCACCGCAAGTACCACCACCACGAGATGACGTTCTCGATGGTGTACGCGTACAGCGAGAACTACGTCCTGCCTATCTCCCATGACGAGGTGGTGCACGGCAAACGGTCACTGGTGTCGAAGATGCCGGGCGACTGGTGGCAGCAGCGGGCCGATCACCGGGCGTACCTCGGCTTCATGTGGGCCCACCCGGGCAAGCAGCTCCTGTTCATGGGCCAGGAGTTCGCCCAGGGAGCGGAGTGGTCCGAGGCCCACGGCCCGGACTGGTGGCTTCTCGACCCCGCGTACGGGGCCGAGGCCGACCACCGCGGCGTACGCGACCTGGTCCGCGACCTCAACACCGTCTACCGCCACACCCCCGCCCTCTGGGAGCGTGACACCCACCCCGAGGGCTTCCAGTGGATCGTCGGGGACGCGGCCGACGACAACGTCTTCGCCTTCCTCCGGCACGCCGTCGACGGCACACCGCTCCTGTCCGTCTCCAACTTCTCGCCGGTCGTCCGCCACGACTACCGCCTCGGCGTCCCCGACGACATCCCCGCCTGGCACGAGACGCTGAACACCGACGCCGACCGCTACGGCGGCAGCAATGTCATCAACCCCGACCCGGTCAAGCCGGAGGCGATGGGCTGGCACGGCCGCCCGGCCAGCATCAGACTGACGCTGCCGCCGCTGGCTACGGTGTGGCTGCGGCCGGCGTAGCCGGGCGCATGCCCCCGACCGAGATCGACCGGCCCACCCCTCACCCGACCGAGTCGGGTGGTGGGTGGGCACAGGCCGGGGGTCTGGGGGCGGAGCCCCCAGCGACGGTCACCCCGACGCGGGCGACGCCTCGGCCAACCCCCGCGGCAGGGACCCCGTGTGCAGCACACCCAACCTCTGCGTCGCCCGAGTCAGCGCCACGTACAGATCGCTCGTCCCGTACCGCCCCGGCTCGACGACCAGGACGGAGTCGAACTCCAGACCCTTGGCCTGCCGCGGGTCCAGCAGGACAACCGTCTGCGTCAGGTCGGGCTCGGCACCCGCCGTCACACCGTCCAGCCGGGTGGCCAGCCGCCGGTGCAGGTCGCGTGGCGCGATCACCGCGAGGCGGCCCTCGGCCGGGGTCAGCTCCCCGACCGCCTTGGCGACCGCGCCGGGCAGGTCGTCGGTGGCCCGGACCCAGGGGCGTACCCCTGTCGACCGTACGGAGCGGGGCGGCTCGAAGTCGGGGTGCTCCGCGCGTACGACGGCCGCGGCGAGGTCCATGATCTCGGCGGGGGTGCGGTAGTTGACGCCGAGGCGGGTGTGGTCCCAGCGGTCCTCGACATACGGCTGGAGGATCTTCGACCAGGAACCCACGCCCGCCGCCTCCGCGGTCTGGACCGGGTCGCCGACCAGGGTCATCGAGCGGGTCGGGCTGCGCCGCATGAGCAGCCGCCACGCCATCGGGGACAGCTCCTGCGCCTCGTCGACGATGATGTGCCCGAACGCCCAGGTGCGGTCGGCCGCCGCGCGCTCGGCGGCGCTGCGGTGGTCGTCCTCCTCGTGCCGTTCGGCGAACCGTTCGGCGTCGATGATGTCGTGCGCGGACAGGACCTCGGAGGCCTCGGGATCGTCCTCCTCCTTGTCCTCGAACTCGTAGGTGCGGGAGGCGTACGACACCTCGAGGACGCCCTGCGCATACGCCACCTGGGCCTCCCGCTCGCGTTCCGCACGCGCCCGGGCCGCCCGGTCGTCCTCACCGAGGAGTTCGGCCGCCTCGTCGAGCAGCGGTACGTCCGCCACCGTCCACGCCCGGGTGACCGGTCGGCGGATGGCGGCGGCGTCCGCGTCGCCGACGTACCCCTCCGGCGCGGCGAGGAAGTCCGCGACGAGCCGCTGCGGGGTGAGGACCGGCCACAGCTGGTCGACGGCGGACCAGACCTCGGGGTTGTCGGCGAGTTCGTCGCGGATCTGGGTGATGTCACTGGCGTCGAGGAGGTTCGAACCGTCGTAGGGGTCGGTGCCGATGCGTTCGGCGACCATGTCGGTGAGCGTGTTGAGGATGTGGCCCTCGAAGTGCTCGCGGGCGGCGTTGTGCGGCAGCTCGGCGGCGCGGGTGCGCTCACGGGCGACGCTCACCAGGCCGTCGTCGAGCATCAGGATCTCGCGGTCGTGCTCGATCGCGATCACCGGGTCGGGCAGCGCCTCCCGGTCCCGTACGACGGCGGCGAGCACGTCGGCCATCTCGGCGCGGCCCTTCACGGCGGCCGCCTCGGGGGTGTCGGTCGCCGTCGCCTTCACGCCGGGGAACAGCTCACCGACCGTCGCCAGCAGCACACCGGTCTCGCCGAGGGAGGGCAGCACCTCGCCGATGTAGCCGAGGAACGCCGGGTTGGGGCCGACGATCAGGACGGCCCGTTTGGCCAGCAGCTCCCGGTACTCGTAGAGGAGATACGCGGCCCGGTGCAGGGCCACCGCCGTCTTGCCGGTGCCGGGGCCGCCCTCGACGACCAGTACTCCGCGGTACGGGGCGCGGATGATCTCGTCCTGCTCGGCCTGGATGGTCTGCACGATGTCCGTCATCCGGCCGGTGCGCGCGGAGTTCAGCGCGGCCAGCAGTACGTCGTCCCCGCTGGGGTCCTCGTAGCCGGTCCTGGTGGCGTCACCGACGTCGAGGAACTCGTCGTGCAGGGCGGTGACGCGGCGGCCGTCGGTGGTGATGTGCCGGCGGCGGCGCAGGCCCATCGGGGTGTGGCCGGTCGCCAGGTAGAAGGGGCGGGCGACGGCGGCACGCCAGTCGATCAGGACCGGCGTGCGGTCGGCGTCGGCGGCGCGCAGGCCGATACGGCCGATGTGGTGGCGGACGCCGGAGGTCAGGTCGATCCGGCCGAAGCAGAGCGAACCGTCCACGGCGTTCAGCGCGGCGAGCAGCCCGGACCGCTCGGCGACGAGGATGTCCCGCTCCAGACGGGCCTGCATCGGCTTGTCGCCCTGGGCGAGCGCGTCCGTGACGGAGTGCTCGGCGTCGCCGCGCAGCGCGTCCACGCGCGCGTACAGGTCGTCGATGAATTCCTGCTCGCGGCGCATTTCATCGTCTGGAAAGTCGACGTTTGACGAATCCATGTTTGACAATTCCGCTCCCGCCCGGATATACTTGCCTCATTACGCTTCCTCGCGACTACATTTCCGTGAAGTCGCGAACCATTGAATATACGCAGAGAAATCCCCCGGGCGCAATTGCCCGGGGGATTTCTTTACGTCTGCTGAGGTCACAGCACGTCGGACAGCTCCTCCAGCAGTCGGCGCTTCGGCCGCGCCCCCACCATCGACTTCACGGGCTCACCGCCGCGGAACACCATGAACGTCGGCATGGACAGCACCTTGTACGCATTCGTCGTCTCCGGGTTGGTGTCCACGTCCAGCTGGACCACCTTCAGGCGGCCGCTCGCCTGGGCGGCGAGCGCGCTCAGCACCGGGCTCATCTGCCGGCACGGCGGGCACCAGTCCGCGGTGAACTCCACCAGCACCGGCAGCTCCGCCCCGAGCACCTCGTCGTCGAAATCCGCGTCCGTCACCTCGGCCACACCTGCTGCCCTGATCACCCCTGCTGCCCTCCCAGCTCGCACACCGGTTCCGGACCGCCCGAAACCCCCGCCTCGGCGGCCAGCTTCTCCCGCGCCCTCTCGGCGCGCGCGAGCTGCCGGGCCACCGTCTCCCGTACCGCGCCCAGCTCCGCGATCAGCGCGTCGAGCTCGTCCAGCTTGCGCCGGTACACCGCGAGCGACGCGGGACACGAGTCGCCCTCCGGGTGCCCGGCCCGCAGACACTCCACGAAGGGCCGGGTCTCCTCCAGGCCGAACCCGAAGTCCTGCAGGGTCCTGATCTGCCGCAGCAGCTTCAGGTCCCGCTCGTCGTACGTCCGGTGTCCGTTGGTGTCGCGCCGCGCGGGCAGCAGCCCCCGCGACTCGTAGTACCTGAGCGTCCGCGTGGTGGTCCCGGCCCGTTCGGCCAGCTCGCCGATTCGCATGCGTACGAACGTAAGCCTTGACGCCGACGTCAGGGCAACAGCGGTTTCCGCTGCACCGGGGAGGTGAGGACGATCGACGTCGTCGTGCGGCCCAGGGCGGAGACCGCTTCGAGGACCTCCTCCAGATGGACCGTGTCCCGGACGGCGACCTTGAGGATCCAGCAGTCCTCGCCGACCACATGGTGCACCTCGGTGATCTCGGGACGTTCGATCAGCTCCAGGGTCCTGGGGTGCTTCAGGTTGTACCCGCCGTGCGGGTTCACGCGGATGAAGGCCTGGATGCCGTAGCCGAGGCGGGCCGGGACGACATGCGCTCCGTAGCCGCTGATCACGCCCGCGGCCTCGAGCCGCCGTACCCGCTCGGTGACCGCCGCCGGGCTGAGACGCACCCGGCGGCCCAGTTCGCTGAGCTTGATCCGGCCGTCGGTCTGGAGGAGCTCCAGGAGCCGCCGGTCCAGCGCATCGAAGGCCACCGATGTTTCGTTGGCAGCCGTGCGCAGATGCCGTGGTTCTTTCGGGGCTGCGGCCGGAACTCCCATGCTTCCCCCTTCAGGACGCGTGTGTACGCCGGGAGAATTATGGTCATGGAAAAGGCGCGAGAGGTACTGGTCATCGGCGGGAACCGCTATTTCGGCAAGCGGCTCATCGCGCGGTTGCTCGCCGCCGGGGACCGTGTGACGGTCCTCAATCGCGGCTCGTCGCCACCGCCCGCCGGGGCGCTCCACCTCGTCGCCGACCGCGACGACGAGCGCTCGCTGACCGCCGCCCTCGGCTCGCGCACCTTCGATGCCGTCGTCGACCAGGTCTGCTACACCCCACGCCAGGCGGCGCTCGCCCGCCGCGTGTTCACCGGCCGCACCCGGCGCTATGTGATGACGTCCACGGTCGAGGTGTACGCGTACGAGGACTCGGTGGAACTTGTGCGCGAGGAGGCTGTCGATCCGCGCGCGGTCGTCGTCGAGCTCGAACTCCCCTGGGACGACCCGGAGTTCGTCGAGAGCCACTACGGCGAGGGCAAGCGGCAGGCCGAGGCGGTCTTCGCGGCCGGCCAGGACCTCCCCTACGTGGCCGTGCGCGTCGCTCATGTACTGGGCGGGGACGACGACTTCACCGGGCGGCTCCAGCACTACACGGACCGGATCCGGACCGGCGAGCCGATCACCGTTCCGGTCGTGAACAAGCCCGCCACCTACATCCACGTCGAGGAGATCGCCGACTTCCTGGCATGGGCGGTCGGCGCGGACTTCACCGGGCCGGTCAACGCGGCCTCCCACGGGCTGCTGGCCACCGAGGAACTGTGCGCGGCGCTGGCCGTGCATCTCCCCGAGGGCAGGGCCGTCTTCCGGGGCGTCGAGGCCGGCGAGGTCTCGCCGTTCTCCTTCGCCCGCTCCTACGGCATGGACAACTCCCGGGCCACGCGGCTCGGTTTCACCTTCGGCGACGTACGGCAGTGGTTGCCGAAGGCGGTCGCGGAGACGCTGGGGAAGGGCGACTGACATGCAGTACCGCACACTGGGCGGCCTGCGCGTGAGCGCGATCGGGCTCGGCGCCATGCCGCTGTCCATCGAGGGCCGCCCGGACGAGGCACGGGCTCTGGCCACCGTGCACGCCGCGCTCGACGCGGGCGTGACGCTGCTGGACACGGCGGACTCCTATCACCTGCCCGGCGCCGGGCCCGGCCACAACGAGCACCTGCTCGCCCGCGCTCTCGCGACGTACGGCGGTGACACGGCGGACGTGCTGGTGACCACGAAGGGCGGGCGTGGCAGACCGTCCCCCAGAGCATCAAAGCCTGGGGAGACCCCCATCGGCAGCTGGACGACGACAGGCTCTGCGCGCCATCTGAAGGCGGCCGCCGAGGCCTCTTTGAAGCGGCTCGGGGTGGAGGCGATCGGTCTCTATCAGCTGCACAAGCCGGACCCCGCCGTCCCCTTCGAGGAGTCCGTCGGCGCCCTGCGCGAGCTGCTCGACGAGGGCAAGATCCGGCTGGCGGGCGTCTCCAACACGGACACCGGCCAGATCCGCCGGGCCCGCGCGATCCTCGGGGACCGGCTGGTCTCGGTGCAGAACCAGTACTCGCCGGCCGTACGGGACAGCGAGGCGGAGCTGCGGCTCTGCGCCGAGCTGGGGCTGGCGTTCCTGCCGTGGAGCCCGCTCGGCGGCATCTCGCGCAGCTCGCTGGACGGCCCGTCCAGGCCGGCGGGGACCGACCGCTTCGGCGCGTTCCATGCCGTGGCGAAAGAGCGCGGGGTCAGTCCCCAACAGGTGTGCCTGGCCTGGCTGTCGGCCAAGTCGCCGACAGTGATCCCGATTCCCGGCGCGAGCCGGCCGGAGACGATCAGGGACTCGGCGGCAGCGGCGGACCTGGTGCTGAGCACGGAGGAACTGGCCCGGCTGGACGCGGCCGTCTAGAAGATCACTGAAAATGTTGCGGTTCTGGCCCCGACGCGGTTGCGTCGGGGCCAGTGTTGTTGGCATGCAGGGCGAGTGGGCCGGGGA
>NZ_JBHWJT010000091.1:0-9346 GCF_042731325.1 Streptomyces sp. NPDC059866
GAGGTGTTCGTCGCCGGTGTCGAGGTCGACTGGTCGCCGTGGGTGCAGGGTGGTCGGCTGGTGGATCTGCCGACGTACGCCTTCCAGCGGCGGCGTCACTGGTTGCCGGCGGGGCGGTCGGTCGTGGATGCGGCCGGGCTCGGACTGAACTCCGCTGATCATCCGCTGCTCGGCGCGGCCGTACGGCTGGCCGGCACTGATGATGTCGTCCTCACGGGACGCGTGTCCCGCGCGACCCACCCCTGGCTGGAGGACCACGCCGTCTTCGGCACCGTCCTGCTGCCCGGAACCGCCTTCGTCGAGATGGCGCTCCGCGCGGCCGACGAGGTCGGTTGCGGTGTGCTGGAGGAACTGACGCTGGAGCGGCCGCTGCTGCTGTCGGAGGACGCGCCGGTCGCGGTGCAGGTGTCGGTGGGGGCGCCGGACGCCTCCGGTCGTCGGTCCGTGGTGGTGCATTCGCGGGCGCAGGACGCCGAGGCCGAGTGGGTCCGGCATGCCATGGGTGTGGTGGCGGCCGGCACGGTCGCCTCCGCGGAGCGGCTGGACGGGGTGTGGCCGCCGGCCGGTGGGCAGGCGGTGGACGTCTCCGAGGCGTACGAGCGCCTGGCCGGCCTCGGCTATGGCTATGGTCCTGCGTTCCAGGGCCTGCGTGGGCTGTGGCAGGTCGGTGAGGAGCTGTTCGCCGAGGTCCAACTGCCCGATGAGGCCGATGCGTTCGGGATCCATCCCGCGCTGCTGGATGCCGCGCTGCATCCGCTGCCCTCGGGTGATCTCAAGGTGCCGTTCTCCTGGAACGGTGTGCGGCTGCACTCGGTGGGTGCCTCCGCACTGCGGGTGCGGTTGTCGCCGCGCTCCGATGGCGCCGTGCGGGTGACGGCGTTCGACGGTGCCGGGCTGCCCGTCGTCACGGTCGATGAGCTGCGGTTGCAGCCGATGGCGCCGGAGCAGTTGGGGTCGACGGTTGCTGATCCGCTGTTCGAGGTGCGGTGGGTTGAGATACCGGCCCCGGACGGTTCGTCGGGTGTCCCGGCGGACGTCATGGTCGAGTCCGTGGAGCCGGGCGGCGACGTCCGTGTCCGGGTGGCCGAAGTACTGGAGTTCACCCAGCGTTTCCTGGCCGAGTCCGCCGACACCGACGCCCGACTGGTGGTCGTCACGCGCGGTGACATGACCGGGACGCCTGACCCGGCGACGGCGGCCGTGTGGGGTCTGCTGCGTTCCGCGCAGGCCGAGCACCCCGGTCGTCTCGTGATCGTCGACATGACCGGCTCCGAGGACACCAGGGTGGTCGTTGGCTCGGCCCTGGCATCGAATGAGCCCCAACTCGCCTGGACCAACGGGCAGTTGCACGCTCCCCGTCTCGGCACGGTCGCCCTGGACATGAAGACACCACGGGACTGGAATCCGGACGGCACGGTGCTGATCACCGGGGCCGGCGGTGCGCTGGGCCGACTGGTGGCCCGGCACCTCGTAGCGGAGTACGACGTACGGCATCTGCTGCTGGTCAGCCGCCGGGGTGGGGCCGGTTCGGAGGATCTGGTCGCCGAGTTGCGGGCGGCGGGGGCGTCGGTGACGTTCGCCGCTTGTGATGTGGCCGACCGGGAGTCGCTGGCATCCGCGTTGGCGCAGGTACCGGATGAGCATCCGCTGACGGCTGTCATCCACGCGGCGGGTGTGCTCGACGACGGTGTGGTGACGGCGTTGACGCCGGAGCGGGTCGACACGGTGATGCGGCCGAAGGCCGACGGGGCGCGGTTGCTGGACGAGCTGACCCGGGGTGCGGATCTGGCGGCGTTCGTGCTGTTCTCGTCCGCGGCCGGGGTCCTGGGTACGGCCGGGCAGGGCAACTACGCCGCGGCCAACGCCTTCCTGGATGCGCTGGCCGGTGCGCGCCGGGCCGAGGGGCTGGCGGCCACGTCGATGGCGTGGGGACTGTGGACCAGCGACAGCGCACTGACCGCCCGCCTCGACGACACGGACCTGGCGCGGTTGTCGCGCAGTGGGCTGGCACCGATGTCACCCGCCCAGGGCCTGGCGCTGTTCGACGCCGCGCTGGCCGCCGACCGGGCAACCGTCGTCCCGGCCCGTTTCGACCTGCCGGCCCTGCGGAACCGCGCCGCGCAGGACAACCTCCCCGCCCTCTTCACGTCCCTGGTCCGTGCCCCCGCGCGACGAGCGGCGGCGGCCTTCGGTGCCGAGGACGGCGCGTCATGGGGTGCCCGGATGGCGGCCCTGGAGGAGACCGAGCGGGAGTCCGCGCTCCTGGACCTGGTGGCCACACAGATCTCGTTGGTGCTGGGGCATGGAGATGCCGCCTCGGTGGAGCCGTCCCGTGCCTTCCGGGACATGGGCTTCGACTCGCTGACCGGTCTTGAGCTGCGTCAGCGTCTGCAGTCCGCGACCGGACTCAGGCTGCCGTCGACGCTGGTCTTCGACTACCCCACCCTCACCGCACTCGTCGGCTTCCTCGCCGAGCAGATCGACGGCACGGCCACCGGTCCGGCGACCCCGACGCCGCTGACCACGGTCACGGACGACGACCCGATCGTCATCGTCGGCATGGCCTGCCGCTACCCCGGCGGCATCGAGTCGCCGCAGCAGCTGTGGCAGGCCACACTGGACGGCGTCGACGCGGTCGGTGAGTTCCCCACCGACCGTGGCTGGGACGTCGAGGGCATTTACGACCCCGATCCCGGCCGTGCCGGCAAGACCTACACGCGCCGGGGCGGATTCCTGCATGACGCGGCCGTGTTCGAGCCGGAGTTCTTCGGGATCAGCCCGCGTGAGGCGGCGGCGATGGACCCGCAGCAGCGGCTGCTGCTGCAGACCGCGTGGGAGGCCTTCGAGCGGGCGGGTATCGACCCGACCTCGCTGCGCGGCAGCAGGACGGGCGTGTTCGCCGGTCTCATGGCGATGGAGTACGGGCCGCCGCTGCACGAGCCCATCGAGGGCATGGACGGTTTCCGCATGCTCGGCAACTCGTCGAGCGTCGCGTCCGGCCGGATCTCGTATCTGCTGGGGTTGGAAGGCCCGGCGATGACGGTGGATACGGCGTGCTCGTCGTCGTTGGTGGCATTGCATCTGGCGGCGCAGGCGCTGCGGAACGGGGAGTGCACGCTCGCGCTGGCCGGTGGTGTGACGGTGATGTCGACGCCGACGACGTTCGTGGAGTTCTCGCGGCAGCGGGCGATGTCTGCGGACGGTCGGTGCAAGGCGTTCTCCGACGACGCGGACGGTGCGGGGTGGGCCGAGGGTGTGGGTCTGCTGGTCGTGGAGCGGTTGTCGGACGCCGAGCGGCACGGTCACCCGGTGCTGGCGGTCGTGCGGGGTTCCGCGGTCAACCAGGACGGCGGCAGCAACGGGCTGACGGCGCCGAACGGTCCGTCGCAGCAGCGGGTGATCCGGGATGCTCTCGCCAGTGCCCGGCTGACCGCCGCCGACGTGGACGTGGTCGAGGCGCATGGCACCGGCACCGCGCTGGGGGATCCGATCGAGGCGCAGGCGCTGCTGGCGACGTACGGCCAACACCGGTCGGCGGACCGGCCGTTGTGGCTGGGCAGCATCAAGTCGAACCTCGGGCATACGCAGGCGGCTGCCGGTGTGGCCGGTGTCATCAAGATGGTGCAGGCGATGCGGCACGGTGTGCTGCCGCGTTCCCTGCATGCCGAGGTGCCCTCCCACCACGTCGACTGGACCGCCGGCCAGGTCCGGCTGCTGACGTCCGAGGAGGAGTGGCCCGAGCTGGACCGGCCGCGCCGCTCTGCCGTGTCGTCGTTCGGGATCAGCGGGACGAACGCGCACGTCATCCTGGAGGCGCCGCCCGAGGAGTCCGTGACCGGTGACGAGGTGCCTCAGGCGCCGGTCGTCCCCTGGGTGCTGTCCGCGCGGACCTCCGAGGGCGTGCGGCGGCAGGCCGCCCGGCTGCTGGCGCGGGTCGGCGAGGACGAGGGCATCGACCCGCGGGACATCGGGTTCACGCTGGCGACCGGCCGGGCGCTGATGGAGCACCGGGCCGTCGTCCTCGGCGCCGGCCGGGACGAACTGGCCGACGGGCTGGCTGCCCTCGCGCGCGGCGAGGAGTCGCCCACCACGGTCGTCGGGACGGCCCGCGACACCGGGGCGGGCGGGCCGGCGCTGGTGTTCTCCGGTCAGGGATCGCAGCGGGCCGGCATGGGCCGGGAGCTGTACGAGCGGTACCCGGTGTTCGCCCGGGCCTTCGACACCGTGTGCGCCGCCGTGGACGCACATCTCGACGGCTACGCCGAACACCGGCTGAAGGACGTCGTGTTCGCGCCCGCCGACACGCCGACGGCTCGGCTGCTCGACCAGAGCATGTACACGCAGACCGGCCTGTTCGCGCTGGAGGTCGCGCTGCTGGAGCTGCTGCGGGACTGGGGCGTGACCCCCGCCTACGTCATGGGCCACTCGCTCGGCGAGATCACCGCCGCCCACGCGGCCGGCGTGCTCTCGCTGGGCGACGCCTGCGCCCTCGTCGCGGCCCGCGGGCGCCTGATGCAGGCCATGCCGGGGGGCGGCGCGATGGTCGCGGTCGCCGTCGACGAGGAGACCGTCCGGGCGTACATCGAGCAGGCGGGACTGGCGGACTCGGTAGGGATCGCGGCCGTCAACGGGCCGCAGGCCGTGGTGGTGTCCGGCGACGAGGCGGCCGCGGTCGCCGTCGCCGACCACTTCCGGGCGGCCGGGCACCGGGTGCGGCGGCTGTCGGTCTCGCACGCCTTCCACTCCCACCACATGGACGGAATGCTCGCCGAGTTCGCGGACGTGCTGGCCGGGCTGTCGTTCCGGCCGCCGCGGATCCCGCTCGTGTCCAACGTGACCGGCGGCCCGGCCGACCCCGAGCTGCTGTGCACCCCGCAGTACTGGGTGGACCACGTCCGCGGGGCCGTACGCTTCGCCGACGGCGTCCGCTGCCTGGCCGAACATGGCGTCACCGCCTACCTCGAGCTCGGACCGGACGCCGTACTCACCTCGATGGTGCACGCCACGCTCGACTCCCTGGACTCCCAGGACGGCGTCGTCGCCGTGGCCGCGCTGCAGCACGGTCAGCCGGAGGCGCTCGCCCTTGCACGGTCGCTCGCCCAGCCGTTCGTGGCGGGCGCCACGGTGGCCTGGGAGCGGCTGCTGCCCGGCGGACGCCGGGTCGAACTGCCGGGCTACCCGTTCGCGGGGCAGCGCTACTGGCAGGACGCCACCGAGTCGCCGGCCGGCATCCGGGCGGCCGGCCTGAACGCCACCCACCACCCGCTGCTGGCCGCCGCCGTCTTCCTGGCCGACGGACAGGCGGTGCTCACCGGCCGTGTGCTGCCCGGCTCCCACCCCTGGCTCGCCGACCACGCGGTGAACGGCGACGTGCTGCTGCCCGGCACCTCCTTCCTCGAACTGGCGCTGCACGCCGGAGACGAGGTCGGCTGCCCGCACGTCGAGGAACTGACGCTGGAGACACCCCTGGTGCTGCCGGGCGACAGTGCTGTCTACCTCCAGGTCGTCGTCGGCGCGCCGGACGACACCGGCCGCCGGTCGATCACCGTCCACTCGTCGGCCTCGCCCACGGACACCGCCGACGAGCAGCCGCCCGTCCGGCACGCGACCGGCGTCCTGTCCACGTCGTCCACCACGCCGGACGACCCGTGGCCGTGGCCGCCCGCCGACGCCCGGCCGGTGCCCCTGGACGGGCTCTACGACGGCCTGGCCGAACGCGGTTACGGCTACGGCCCGGCGTTCCAGGGGCTGCGCGCGGCCTGGCGAACGGACCGTGAGCTGTACGCGGAGGTCGATCTGCCCGTCGAGCCGGGCACGTACGGCATCCATCCCGCCCTGCTAGACGCCGCCCTGCACTCCCTCACCCTCGGCGTTCCCTCCGTGTCCGCCGGGGACGTCGGGGACGCCGGGGACGCAGCCCGGCCGCTGCTGCCGTTCTCCTGGGCCGGCGTGACACTTCAGGCCTCCCGCGCGCCCGCGGTCCGGGTCCGGCTGACCGGCACCGGCGAGGGCGCGGTGTCGCTGACCGCCGTCGACGCGGCCGGCCGGCCCGTCATCACCGTCGGCTCGCTGATGCTGCGGCCGCTGTCCGCGACCGGCACGCAGCACCGGGACACCGGACTGCACCTGCGCTGGCGGCCCGTGCCGACACCGACCGAGCCGGGTGCGGTGGACACGTCGGCGGTCACCGTCGCCCATGTCGAACCGGGCGGCGACCTGCGCGCCCGGCTGGCCGAAGTCCTGGAGCTCACCCAGCGGTTCCTCGCCGAGACCGCGGACGACGATGCCCGGCTCGCCGTGGTCACCCGGGGTGCGCTGGCGGAACACCCCGACCCGGTCACCGCCGCCGTATGGGGCCTGCTGCGCTCGGCACAGGCCGAACACCCGGGCCGGCTGCTGCTCGTCGACGTGGACGAGTGGTCGACCGACGCCCTCGACACGGCCCTCGCCTCGGGCGAACCGCAGGTCGCCGTCCGCGCCGGACAGGCCCTCGCACCCCGCCTCGCCCGCTCCGCGCCGGACACGCCGAACGTGCCGGACACGGCAGTCCCGCGCCCGCTCGACCCGGACGGCACCGTGCTCGTCACCGGCGCGAGCGGCACCCTGGGACAGCTCGTGCTGCGGCGGCTGGTCTCCGACCACGGCGTCCGCCATGTGCTGCTGCTCAGCCGCAGCGGCGCCGAGGCACCGGCCGACGTGACCGCGGACGGCGTACGTGTGGAGTCCGTCGCCTGCGACGTGGCGGACCGGGAGCAGCTCGCCCGGGCGCTGGCCCGTGTCCCCGCCGAGCATCCGCTGACCGCGGTGGTGCACACGGCCGGTGTCCTCGACGACGGCGTCCTGGAGTCGATGACGCCCGAGCGGCTGGACTCCGTCCTGCGGCCCAAGGCGGACGCGGTGCGCCACCTGCACGAGCTGACCGCGGACGCCGACCTGGCGGCCTTCGTGGTGTTCTCCTCGGCCGCCGGTGTGCTCGGCTCGCCCGGCCAGGCCAACTACGCCGCGGCCAACGCCTACCTCGACGCCTTCGCCGCCCACCGGCACGCCGCCGGACTTCCGGCCGTCTCCCTCGCCTGGGGGATGTGGACACAGACCAGCACGATGACCGCCGGCCTGGGCACCGCCGACCGCAGCCGCATCGCCCGTACGGGACTGCTGCCGATCTCCACCGAGGAGGGCCTGGCGGCCTTCGACCGGGCGCTCACCGGCGCCCGTCCGGTCGTCGTCCCCGTGCGGGTCGACACGGCCGCCCTGCGTCCGGACACCGCCCCGCCGCTCCTGCGGGACCTGGTGCCCGCCCGGAACCGGCGGACCACGGCCGACGCCAGGACGACAGCAGCAGCTCAGAGGTCCGAGGAGACCCTGGAGAGCAGGCTGCAGGCACTGCCCGCCGAACAGCGCCGCGAGCTGCTGCTCGACCTGGTGCTGACCGACGTCGCCCTGGTCCTCGGACACGGCGACCCACGCCACCTCTCCGCCGACCAGGCCTTCCGCGACCTGGGCTTCGACTCACTGACCGCCGTGGAACTGCGCAACCGCATCAACCAGCGCACCGGACTGAAACTGACCGCCACCGCGGTCTTCGACCACCCCAGCCCGCACGCCCTGGTCGACCATCTGCTCGACCGTCTCACCCCGACACCCGCCGAGACACAGAACACCGGCGAGCCGACCTACGAACAGGTGATGGCCGACCTGGCCCGGGTCAGGAACCACCTGGCCGCACTGGAACTCACCGGAACACAGCGCGCCGCGCTGGCGGCGACGTTCCGCGGTCTGGCGCAGCCGTGGACGAACGGCGAGCCCGTGGCGGTGGCCGCGGACCCCGCGCCGAGCGGCCTCGAATCCGCGAGCGCCGACGAGGTCCTGGACTTCGTCACCAACAGCCTCGGCATCTCCATCTCCGGCAACGAATCGCCCACGGACCTGAGTTGAGAGTGAGTTCATGCCCACCGAAGAAGAACTGCTGAAGTACCTCAAGGCCGTATCCGAGGAACTGCACACCACCCGCGGCCGCCTGCAGACTCTCGAAGGCCGGCGCACCGAGCCCGTGGCGATCGTCGGAATGAGCTGCCGGCTGCCCGGCGGCGTCACCTCGCCCGACCACCTCTGGGACATGGTCGTCAAGGGCGAGGACGCCATCGGCGAGTTCCCCGCCGACCGCGGCTGGGACGTCGACGCCCTGTACGACCCGGAGCCCGGCAACCCCGGCAAGACCTACACCCGCTCCGGCGGATTCCTGTACGACGCCGCGGACTTCGACCCGGCGTTCTTCGGAATCGCCCCGCGCGAGGCGCTGGTGATGGACCCGCAGCAGCGACTGATGCTGGAGGCCTCCTGGCAGGCACTGGAGAGCGCCGGAATCAACCCGCACACCCTCAAGGGCACCCGCACCGGCGTCTTCGCCGGTTCCTTCCACCACGACTACGACACTGGCGGCGGCAGCGTCGGCAGCCTCGTCTCCGGCCGGGTCGCCTACACCCTGGGCCTCCAGGGTCCCGCCGTCACCGTCGACACCGCCTGCTCGTCCTCGCTGGTGGCCCTGCACCAGGCGGTACAGGCCCTGCGCAACGGCGAGTGCATCCTCGCCCTGGCCGGCGGCGTGACCGTGCTGTCGACCCCCGGCGTCTTCGTCGAGTTCTCCCGCCAGCGCGGCCTCGCCCCCGACGGCCGCTGCAAGTCCTACGCCACCGCCGCCGACGGCACCGGCTGGGGCGAGGGCGTCGGCATGCTCGTCCTGGAGCGCCTCTCGGACGCCGAACGGCTCGGCCACCGGATCCTCGCCGTCGTCCGCGGTTCCGCGATCAACCAGGACGGTGCCTCCAACGGCCAGACAGCGCCCAACGGACCCGCACAACAGCGCGTGATCCAGGATGCGTTGGCGAGCGCACGGCTGACCACCGCCGACGTGGACGTGGTCGAGGGACACGGTACGGGGACGACGCTCGGCGACCCGATCGAGGCGCAGGCGCTGCTGGCGACGTACGGCCAACACCGGCCGGAGGACCGGCCGTTGTGGCTGGGCAGTGTGAAGTCGAACCTCGGGCACACCCAGGCCGCCGCCGGTGTCGCCGGCATCATCAAGATGGTGCAGGCGATCCGCAACGGCGTCCTGCCCCGCACCCTGCACGTCGACGAACCGTCCCGCCACGTCGACTGGGAATCCGGCGCGGTCCGCCTGCTGACCGAGAACCGCCCCTGGCCCGAGAGCGGGCAGCCCCGCAGGGCCGGCGTGTCGTCCTTCGGCTACAGCGGGACGAACGCGCACGTGATCCTGGAGGCGCCGCCGGTGCGGGAGGAGCCGGCCGAAGTGCCGGTGGGTGGGGGTGTGGTGCCGTGGGTGGTG
>NZ_JBHWJT010000092.1:0-9161 GCF_042731325.1 Streptomyces sp. NPDC059866
GTCTAACGCGTACGAGACGCGTTCGACAGCAGCGGGTTAAACGACAAGCTAAGGCATTCCGCTGATCATCGAAGGGACGGGCCTACGACCGGAGGATGTTGGGGCGCGTCCGGGAATCCGCGCCCACGCGGGCCTCGGTGACTGCCGCGGAACGAATCCGGGTGCCGACACGGCCAACCCGCGAACTTCTATTGACCGTGTTCCGTCAGGAACCTACTCTCACGGTAGATGTAAGGAAACTTTCCTAACAGTCGTGCTCCCCGTCCGGCGCCCCGATCAGGCACGTCAGCTCCACCCTCAAAGCGAGGAGCCCTCTGATGCCACCTACGCACCCCCGCTCTCACGCCCACCGCACCGGAACCTCCCGCCGTGGGCTGCTCGGCGCGGCCGTCGGCGGTCTTGCCGCGGCCGCCCTCCCCGCGTCCCTGCGGCTGCCGTCCGGCACCGCTACGGCCGCAACGCTCGCCGGCCTCCTGGGCGCTGCGCTGGTCGCCCTCCCCGTCGAATGCCGGTCTCGGCGCGTTCGAGACCATCGAGGACGACCGAGCTGACTCCCACACCGCGGGCCAACTGCACATCTACCCGGTGGGCGACGCCTTCAGGTTCAACATGCACATGGTCGACCGGGATACGTCCGCGGACCGTCAGCGCCAGGAAGTGACCGGCATGCTTACGTCGGGCAGTTCGTATCTGCGCTGGCTCCCGGGCGAGACATGGCGCACGACGTATCAGATGTACATCCCGAGCTCGCTGAAGGCGACCACGTCCTTCACGCACATCATGCAGACCAAGCAGCCGGGCACTGGCAGCTCACCGATCACCGTGATGTCGCTGCGCCGGGTGAACGGGGTGCAGACCATCGAACTGAAACTGTTCGAGGCGGACATCCTGGTCGGCCGGACCGATCTCGTCCCGCTGCACGACTCCTGGGTCGACGTCGACTTCCAGATGAAGATCGGTGACGGGACCGCGGGCAATGTGCGGTGGATTCTCCGCAAGGACGGCACCACGCTCGTCGACGGGACCAAGACCGGTGTCGACACCTTTCTGCTCGACCGGGTGCGGCCCAAGTGGGGCATCTACCGCTCGCTCGGCGATACTTCCGGTTCGCTGCAGGACTGCTACCTGCTGCTGCGGAACATGCGCGGCTACCAACTGGTCGACGGCCCTGCCGCGGTCGACTACCAGGCGGAGGACGCTTTCATCTCGCAGGGCGTCGTCGAGTCCAACCACACCGGCTTCTCCGGGACCGGCTTCGTGAACTACGACAACGTCAGCGGCTCGTTCGTCGAATGGACCGTCCCAGCGAGCACCGCGGGCCCCGCCAGTCTGGCCCTGCGCTACGCCAACGGCACCACCCTCAACCGCCCCATGGACATGACCGTCAACGGTACGGCCGTCTCCGCCGCCCACCCCTTCAACCCCACCGGCGCCTGGTCCTCCTGGGCAATGGCCACGCTCACCGTGCCCCTGACCGCCGGCCCCAACAGGATCCGTGCCACCGCCACGACCGCCAACGGCGGACCCAACGCCGACAAGATCACCGTCAGTTGACACCCACCGAGAGGACGTCATGCGCAGACCCCTGTCAACTCTGCTCGCCAGCACCCTGTTTGCCGCGCTCGGCTTCGGCCTCGCCCCTTCCCCCGCACTCGCCGTCATGCCCGCGCCCGCCCCCGCGGCAAGCGTTCAGATCTCCGCCTACCCGCAATGGCAGCCGAACACCTCGTACACCGTGGGCACACGAGTGTCCTATGGCGGCAAGGACTACGAATGCCTACAGAGCCACACATCCCTGACCGGCTGGGAGCCGCCCAACACGCCCGCCCTGTGGAAGCTGCTGGGTGACAGCAGCGGCGGCAGCGACACGACCGCTCCCTCCACCCCGACCAGCCTGCGCACCACCGGCACCACATCCTCCAGCGTGTCCCTGGCCTGGAACGCCGCCACCGACAACGTGGGCGTGACCGACTACCTGCTGTACCGCGACGGCACCCAGGTCGCCACGACGAGCGGTACCTCGCACACCGTCGGCAGCCTGTCGGCGAGCACGGCGTACACCTTCACCGCCCGCGCCCGCGACGCGGCGGGCAACATCTCACCGGCCTCCAACGCCGTCACCGCCACCACCCAGAGCAGCGGAGGCGAGACACCGCCGGGCACCACCCCCGCCGCGATCAACGGCCGGCTCAAGGTGTGCGGTGTCAAGTTGTGCAACCAGTACGGCAACCCGATCCAGCTACGCGGCATGAGCAGCCACGGCCTCCAGTGGTACAGCCACTGCCTGACCAACGGCTCCCTGGACGCGCTCGCCACCGACTGGAACTCCGACGTACTGCGCATCTCCCTCTATGTCCAGGAGGGCGGCTACGAGACCAACCCGAGGATGTTCACCGATCGGGTGCACCAGCTCATCGAAATGGCCACGGACCGCGGCATGTACGCCCTCGTTGACTGGCACCAGCTCACGCCCGGCGACCCCAACTACAACCTGTCCCACGCCAAGACGTTCTTCACCGAGATCGCACAGCGTCACCGCGGCAAGACCAACCTGCTGTACGACATCGCCAACGAACCCAACGGCGTCAGCTGGTCGCAGATCAAGTTCTACGCCGAGCAGCTCATCCCCGTCATCCGCGCACAGGACCCCGTCACCCCGATTCTCATCGGCACCCACGGCTGGGGCTCCCTCGGAATCTCCGACGGCCGCAACGAGAGCGACATCATCAACAACCCAGTCCAGGCGACCAACATCATGTACACGTTCCACTTCTACGCGGCCTCGCACGGCCAGGAGTACCTGGACGCGCTCAACCGGGCGTCGGACCGCATCCCGATCTTCGTCACCGAGTTCGGCACCCAGGAAGCCTCCGGTGACGGTCCGAACAACTTCACCCGCAGCCAGCAGTACCTCGACCTGATGGCCGCCAAGAAGATCAGCTGGGTCAACTGGAACTTCTCCGACGACGAACGCACCGGAGCCGTATTCAAGACCGGCACCTGCAACAGCAACGGCCCCTGGACCGGCACCGCTTCACTCAAGCCTGCCGGCGTCTGGATCCGTGACCGGATCCGCACCGCGGACTCCTTCCCCACGACCTGAACACGCACCGCCCCGAACGACACCACGCGCACCGACGCCGCCGGAGGCCAAAAACAGGCCTCCGGTGACGCTCGGAGGGGGGCTAGTTGGTGTGTGGGGTGGTTGTTGAGCTGGGGTGTTGCTGGTCGGTTGAGAGGGAGGGCGGGATGGTTCGGGTCGTGGGGTGGGGGTGTGGGCTGGGGTTGTTCGGTATATGTTGATAAGCCGTATCTCAACCGATCATGGAACGTGCGGGTCGAACAGGTTTCCCGCCGGGGTGATCTTCCCGTTGTACGCGCATGAAGACAGGGCCTCTCGGTAGCTCGGGGATGCGAATCTAACCGAGCAGTGCCGGGAGGCCCTGGTGTCGTTGTTGTACGCGTCCGAGCCGGTTCAGTTCAACTCGGCTGCTCCATCGTGTGATTGCCTCGCGCATGTGTACGGCAACGCGGCCGACCATTCGGACCGGGAACGCCGGTATCCCTCGGACATGTCGGACGCGGAATGGGCGGCCATCCGGCCGTTGCTGCCGGTGCCGGCCTGGCTTCAGGGGCGGGGCGGACAGCCCGAGGGCTACTGCCACCGCCAGATGCTGGACCAATGCCACGAAGTTAAGTGCTGGGCGACGGTGTCAAGGGCGGGCGGGGTACGGGAGGGGCCTCTGCTATCCAGGGGATCGACCAAGATCTTCCTGAGAAAGCAGAGGCTCAGTGGCCCACTTTGTCACGGGCGGAACCGGTGACGTGTTCGCGCCCGGTCACATCGGTGAGTTAACCCAGGTCATCCCAACCGAGTTGGTCGATGCGGTACTGGACGAGACCGGGGCGCGCGAGCGACGACTTCGGAGCCTTCCCTCTCGCGTCGGGGTGTACTTCGTGCTCGCGCTTGGGCTGTTCGGGAATCTGGGCGCCGGGCTGGTGTGGGGCAAACTCGCAGCCGGACTGGCCGCCCGGGTGCCGCAGCCCTCGGAGAAGGCACTTCGCGATCTGCGTCGGCGGGTCGGGGTGGCGCCGCTCAAGCGGCTGTTCGACGTGCTGGCCGGCCCGCTGGCCCAGCCGTCCACGCCTGGAGTGCGCTACCGCCGCTGGCGCACGGTCGCCTTCGACGGCTGCGGGAGCGTGTCCGTCCCCGACCACGAGCGCAACCGGTCCTGGCTCGGCCGCACCGAACGCCGCTACGGCCCAACCGGCTACCCCCGGCTGATGCTCATGACCCTGTGCGAAACAGGCACCCGCGGCCTGATCGCAGCGGTTTTCGGTCCCGCCTCCAAGGGCGAGACCGACTACGCCCACGACCTGGTCGGCCACCTGACCTCGGACATGCTTCTCTTGGCGGACCGCGCCTTTGACAGCAACGAACTGCTCGCAGACATCGCAGCTCAGGGGGCGCAGTTCTTGATTCGCGCCACCAGCGCCCGACGACCACCGGTGCTGGCGCTGCTGCCCGACGGCTCCTACCTGACCCGGATCGGTGGTCTCCCGCTGCGGGTGATCGAGGCCGAGATCCACTCCCGCACCGCTGACGGCGGCGACTTCGGCGGGACCTACCGCCTGCTGACCACGCTCAACGACCACCGCACCGATCCCGCCGACCACCTGGTGCGTCTCTACCACGAGCGCTGGGAGATCGAGATCACCTACCTGGCGCTCCGTCACACCCTGCTCAAAGGCCGAGTTCTCCGTTCGAAGGACTCGGTGGGTCTCAACCAGGAGATGTGGGGACTACTCACCCTCTACCAGGCCCTGCGCTCGGTCATGGTGACCGCGGTGGAGACAATGCCCGGCTGCGATCCCGACCGAGCCGGCTTCACCGTCGCTCTGGAAGCCGCCCGCGACACAGTGGTCAGCCTAGTCGCAACGACCGCGGCCCCAGGGCCGAGCAGCCGTTCCGACCTGGTGGGACACATCGGCGCCCGCGTCCTGCACGCGCTGCTTCCCGGGCGCCGGATGCGACTGTCCGCCCGCATCGTCAAGTGCGGAACCTCCCGCTACAACATCTGGAACCGCAACGGGCGTCCACGCGACAGCACCCCGATCACCGCCATCGAGATCACCGTGCACCCACCAGCCCTGCCCAGCACGCAGGACCCGAGCCGGGCCCTCTCCGGCCGCTGGGGCCAGGTCTGCCAGCTCTTGGCCGCGAACTCCAATCAGGCCATGCACACCCGGGACATCGCGAGGCATCTCGGGCTTCCCACCTCGGAGCGCCCCCTCAGCAGCGTCACCGCGCAACTCTGCTACTGGGCCCGCAACGGCCGACTCATCCGCACCGCGCCGAACACCTACAAGATCACCCTCCCTGACGCCTTGACGCCACCACCGAATCCTTAACTTCGCGGCATTGGATGCTGGACGCGATCCGTTACCTGGTCGCGGGCGGGATCTCCTGGCGGGCGATGCCCGCGGACTTCCCTGCTTGGGGCCGGGTTTACGCCTTTTTCCGCCGCTGGCGCGAGCACGGGCTGATCACCGAGTTCCACGACCGGCTGCGCGGACGGGTGCGTGAGCGCGAAGGCCGTGAGGCGGAGCCGACGGCCGGGATCATCGACGCGCAGTCGGTGAAGGCCGCGGCCTCGGTGCCGTCCGTCTCACGCGGCTGGGACGGCGGGAAGAAGGTGGGCGGCCGCAAACGGCACATCGTGACCGACTGCCTCGGTCTGCTGCTGGTCGTTGCGGTGACCGCCGCGAACGTCGGGGACCGGGATGTTGCGGTGGGCCTGCTGCGGCGGCTGCGCCGCCTGCACCGTGACATCTGCCTGGTCTGGGCCGACGGCGGTTACACCGGCGGCCTGGCCGACTGGTGCCGGCAGAAACTCGCACTCACCCTTCAGGTCGTCAAGCGCACCGACGACATAGAGGGGTTCGTGGTGCTGCCGAGGCGCTGGGTAGTAGAGCGCACGTTGTGCGCCACGAGGCGCTCTGTTTGTATCCCCGGCTCAGCCGGGAGGAACTCGGAAGGAGGTTCCTGGGCCTGATGACTTACCTGGATCCGAAAGGTGAAGGGGACAACAGCATGTCAGCAAACCAGCAACCGGGCTCAGTTGTCAGAGACGGTGTGCTGGGAGGCCCGCGCGATATGGCGAAGACTGGATTGTTTGAAGCCCAATCTCCAGCAGATGCAAGTTCCCATCCGCCGGAAGGACAACTGAAACCGGCGCTGCACCCTGCACGGGGTTCGATCGTGCCCCCGTGCACCTCCGGGGTGCGGAGCGATGCCCAGCGAGGGCATTCAAGGAGATGAGTGGGACGCCTAACTCGCGCTAGAACGTACAGCAGAGACGAACGTGGGATCGCCTACGGGACGCGAGTCCTACGGCGACGGAGGCCCCGTAGTAGTCGCCGGAGTAACGACCGGCCAGGGAGGACGGGAAAGCCGTCCACATCGGGCGAAGGGGGCCAGGTGACTCGGACACACCAGACCCGGGAGGTATGCGAAATGCAGATCGCCGCAACGGTGTTGTGTGTCCTGCGCGAGCAGCCTGAATCGCTCACGCTGTAGTCACTGGAGAGCCGGATGATCGGGAAACCATCATGTCCGGTTCGGCGGGAGGCCGCGCGGAACAGGACCTGCCTCGGCAGACACCTCGCCGCGCGGCCGACCCAACCGCGTGGTTGATGCATTCGCGCCGACTGGCCCGGGACTACGAGACGTTGCCAGCCAGCAGCGAGGCGATGATCCGGTGGTCGATGGTCACGCGGATGGGGCGGCGTCTGGCGCGGGCACGGGCCGCCGGCCGGCGCTGAACATCCCCGACGTCTCCTGCACGAGCCACCCGCGCTCCGCCAGGCGCCTGGCCTTCGAGCGCACCCCCTCGACCTTCGCCGACGCCGTCCCAAGGCCCAGCTCCACCGTGATCTCTTTGGCCTTCAGCGGTCCTCGGCCCGCCGGCTGCCGCTCGTCGAGCACGCCCAGGATCCGCTGGTAGTCCGGCGCCAGCACCGTCACCGGCAGCCCGTCCCGCCAGGGCGGCACGATCGAGCCCGGCACCGGCGCGGGCGAGGGCGCGGTTTCCTGCTCCGCCTCGACCCCGGTCACGGCGGTGGTCTCGGCAGCCGAGGCGGCCAGGGCCTCGACCAGCTCTTCCCGCGCGATCACCCGCCGGTCCAGCTCGATCTCCGCGGCCTCCAACGCCCCAGCCAGCCGGGCGACTTCCTCCCGCAGCCCTTCCACACGCACACGGGCCGCCACCTCCCGCTGCTCCAGCATCCCCAGCACCGACGCCATCGCGCACCCCTCGCTCATGGAGCAGAAACAAGACGCCGGATGCCTCCCTCATTCCGAGCTAGACCATGCCTGACCAGCAAGAATCAAGCGATCACGTTCGGTTGAGATACGGCTTATCACATACATGCGCGCACCGTGAAACCGCATCAGCTCAACGCCGATGTCTCCCGGCTCTTCATCTATCAGAAGGGTCTGCTGCACGATCGGGTGATCCCCATCGAATTCGAGACTGTCATGACCGCACCGGCCCTCCAGGTAGCGTGACCGAACCCTCACCCAAACCTGCATCACACCCGTGCAGCGCATCGTCGGTATCCCTGAAAAGCAGTTACAGGACGTCCAGCTGATCGCCACACTTGCGGGCATGGGACTGTTCGACGCCGACTACTACGACTCCGACGACATGCTGGCGCACCCGCGGCACCAGGACATGCAGCCTGTCTGGCCACGCTTATCCAGCAGCTGCGGGACTGCACGACGGAGGAGGCCGGCGTCGCCTTCCAGCGGGATCTGCTCACCCGGCTGCTGGAGGCGGAGAAGGACCGTAAGGAGCTCAAGCGTGCCGCAGAGCGGGTGCGTAAGGGTAAGTCGCCTCAGCCAGAGGCCCCCGAGCCGCAGTCGGGCCGCGGCCTCGGTGACGTGGAGACTTGGCGGTTCGAGCACGACGTGTGTGACCGGCTGGTTCGCCAACTGCGTTCCGTTGGAGATGCGTTGGCCTGGCGGGCCTTCAACTTCCACCGCCCGTACATCCTCGCCCTGTCCCGCAACGACCCGCCGGGCCCGATGTACGGCAAAACCGGGTTGCTGGCGGAGCTCGATCGCGTCGAGAGGGCTTTCAAGGAGAATGGCGCCTTCGCCCTCCTGCATGACTTGACCAACTGCCTGCGCATCGGCGACGTCACGGTGTGGGACCGTGTCCGTCCTCCCCGCACCGAAGAGATCAAGACCAATCCGAAGGCTCGCAAGAGTGCCCAGATCCGGCGGATCAACCAGGCCAGGGCCGCAGTGTTGGAAGCCGGCCCTCTACCAGGGGAGAGGGCGTCGGAGACGCTTCATGACCTGGACCTGCCACTACGCACCCACCTCGATGTACTGCGCGCAGCTCTTGATCGAGCAGCGACCGAGGGCTGCCACGCCACTGCGGTGCCCGGTAGCCGGGCCCTCTACGTTGTTGACCAACTCGGCTGTATCCAGCAGGGGCTGCCCTCTCCGCAGTTCAACGAACGCCTCCAGCAGGCTGTGAATACCGCGCTGGAGAGCGCTGGCATCGCGGCGGGCCGAGACGAGCACAACGTCCACTTCACCAGCCTGGAAAGTACGGCCCGGGATCCGCTGCGGGTGCCGTGGGCGAACTACCCCCTGCATCCCGTCGCTTGCGCTCGGCTGATCGGCGACTACGCCTCGGTGATCGTAGAGACCTCTGGACCTGCGCTGGCCCGTCTGCTCCAGGTCGCTGGCCTGGACGCCCACTGGGTCCTCCCACCAGGGAAGACGAGCCTCAAGCCCGGCCAGGTCGTGATGGAGATCCACCAGCGGGAACAACTGCGCGGCCTACCGGCGGGAGCTCTCACCATGGCACCGGGGTGGACGTTGCAAATGGGCCGCTCCGAACTGGACCGCTACATGATCGAACTCGTCCAGCCCGGTTCGTGGATCGCAGGGATGAAACACGTGCTTGCCGCACGGCAGGTCGGACAGCCCTGGCCGCATTACCGCAATGAGCACGAGGTCTGGCTCTAGTGCTGGATTCCGCTTTCAGCGGGTATAGCTGCTGGTAGCGGGGTGGTTGCGGGTGCTCGGGGGCGGGTGCTGGGTCATGGTGTTACGGGCACGGCCGGGCCGTGACGAGGGCGAG
>NZ_JBHWJT010000093.1:0-8518 GCF_042731325.1 Streptomyces sp. NPDC059866
AGCGGTATGCGTTGAAAGGCGCCCGTACCGTTCGGGAAGGGGCCGTCGGAAAAGGACTCCAGCCAGGGGCACCTCGTCGGCGGCCTACTTCACCGCCGAAGGCTTCGTCGGAGGCGATGGCGACGCTGTTCTTCTCCTCGCATTCGGTCAGAACCTGGAACAGCAGCTCGGCGCCGTGCTTGTCGAGTTCCATGTAGCCGAGTTCATCGATGCACAAAAGATCGAAACGGCCGTAGCGTGCGATCGTCTTGGTCAGCTGCTTCTCGTCCGCGGCCTCGACCAGCTCGTTGACGAGCTTCGTCGCCAGCGTGTACTTCACCCGGAACCCGGCCATCGCCGCCTCGGTCCCGAGCGCGATCAACGCGAGCGGCTGGGCGACCGGGACGCGCTTCCGGCACAATCAGAGGTTGTGGCCAACCACCCTGATCCAGCCATTCTGTATCCCGACATCACGGCCCGAGGCAGCCTCGGCGCGGCGCTCCGAGCAGTGGCGGAAGAGGGCGGTTTCTCCCTCCCCGTCACGGCCTCGGATTCCAGCCCGTTGATCCATGCCACCGTCGCGAGCACGCTGCCGCATCGCGAGGCTCTGCTCGTCAGCTCGTGGGCGATCAAACAGCGTTGGTCAATCCGCGGTGAGGAGTCGTTCCAAAATATGGCACTCATCGACGGCGACACCGAGGATCTGGCGCAGGTCGCCAGAGCCGCGCAGACATGGCACGACGGAGTCGCTCTGGGCGACATCCGGAAAGCTGCTCCGTTCGTGCACCTGACCGGCCGGTTCGAGGTGCCCGACCACGACCCGGAGCGTCTGACCGAATCCGAGTGGCAGCATCTGCGCACCGAGGCAAGGGAATTGGAGCGACCCGGGGACGCCTATCACGCGCTGGTCGAGGCAGCATATGCCGAGCCGGCACTACGAAGTCTCTACCCGTTTACCAGCCACTGGACGCTGCGCTTCTCGACCACCACCCGCCCGTACTTGACCATCTTCGAGCCGTGTCTGCTCGCGCATGACGTCGGCCGGTACTCGGTCAGCATGAAGTTCACGGGCGCGGACGCCCTCGCCCAAACCACCACGCCGCAGGAGGCAGTGGTGGCAGCCGTGCGCCATCTTCCTTACCGCCCTGGCCCCGTCATGTCCGGAGCGGTCCATGCCGACAGTCGGTGATCGGTCTGCTCCGATGTGATCAATGTTGGGCTGGTGTCAGGGACGTTACTTCGCAGCCCGACGAAGCGTTGTCAGTGGCCGGGGTGACACTGGCGCTATGAAGACTTCCTCATCCACCGCAGCCAGTTCAGCCGAGCCTTCCTTCACCTGGGTCGAGTCGATGGGCGGCCCCCTGATCGCCATACCGGTTTCCGTATTGGACGGATGGCGTGGTTGCACGGAGTCGGGGCTGGTCATCGGCGACGGGGACGTCCCGGACGACTACGACCGCGCCTGCGAGGTGGACGGTCTGGCGGGAGTGATTGCTGTCGGTGGAGACGGGCCGCGAGGGCTTGTCCTGGCGGACGAACCCGCCACCACGTGCTATCTGCCGGAACACCAAGTTTTCGTCCGTTGGCTCGGAGCCAACTCGGAAGCCGATCTGATCGCCGCAGCCGAGGCTGTCCTCACCGACCCGGCGACCGACTGGGAAGAGTGCGGTGTCTGGCAGACGGACGGGCCGGCAGTGCTCATGGACTCTGTCACCGCCGGGAACGAGCTGGAGGTCGAGTACCCCAACGGCGGCGGACTGCCGGAGCAGGCGTCCGTCCCGATACCGCCCGGCCGCTGGACAGTCCGCGCCGTCCACACTTCGGCAAACGAGGAGACCTCGGTGGGGCTGGTTCAACTTCTGCCCTGGTCACAGAGCTGATGGCCTGGCCCCCATCACCGGGAACAGGACATCAGGAGGCTTCTCCGTCGAGTCGGCTGAGGAGTCCGCCGAAGATCTGCTCGCGGGCCACCTGGCCCTTGGCGGCCGCATCGTCTCGCTGGCGTTCGAGCGTGGGCCGGAACTCGATCGTGGTGACGAAGAACGTGCAGGACTCGCAGATCGACTCGAAGTGGCAGTCCATCTCGACGGGGCGAGCGCAGTAGCCGTTGCCGAGCATCCGGCGGTGCATCTCCCGGCGGAGCTTGGCCATCTCCGAACCCTCGGCGTCCGCCAGCAGCTGGCGCGGGGCGTCGTAGAGGGCCTCCACCTTCTCCGAGACCGCGAAGTACTCATCGCGACGGTCCGGTCGGCTATCCGCGCGTAAACACGTGTCATGGACAACGACCGGTGGCCAAGGAGTGCCGCGATGGCTTCCAGGGACATGCCCCGGTTGGTTGCCTGGGTGGCCAGAATATGTCTGAGCTGGTGTGGAGGTGACCCGTCCGAGGCCGGCCCGCTCGGAAGCCTTGGGGACGGCGGCCTCGATGCGGGAGGCGTTGACCGGGCGGCCGTGGTCGGTGAACAGCAGATTCGAGCGCAGGCCCTCGGGCCGGTGCAGCAACCAATCGTCCAGCAACGTCTTCCGCTGGGGGTGCAGGGGAACGTAGCGGTCGGTGTGCATCTTCCCGACCGGGACGCGGAGCCAGTAGGCGGAGCCGATCTGCACAACCGCGTCGATGGTGAGGCCGAGCATCTCGCTGCGGCGCATCCCGGTGCGGGCGAGGATCTCGATGGCCAGCCGGGCGAACGGATCAGGATCGACCTTGGATCTCGGCGCCATCGACGCCTCCGCGCAGCACGGGGCACATCCATGCTCCCACCGCAAGCCCTCTGGTGTTGCCAAAACTCACCGACATCCATGTGCCTCAATCCGAGGCGTTCTCGGCGCTGACCGTCACGTGGTCTCGAAACTCATCGACAGACTCATGGCCGGGTCTGATTCGGGGGGGTCGACGTGTTTCGGCTCCCGTGTTGCTGTGCGGTGCGGGGGCTGAAGGGGTGCCGTTCTCGGTCCGGCTCAGGTCACTGGATTCCGGTGGCTCTGGTCACCATGTGTTGATGACCGGGGTGTCGGGTTCGTGCTGCCGCCAGGCTTGGTTGAGGCGTGTGAGCCGGTTGGCGGCGGCGATGCCGTGCAGGGACGCAACCTTGCCGTCGCTGACTTCGAACGCCACGGCGCCCACGACCCGGTCGTCGACCACGGCGAGGACGGCCGGGGAGCCGTTGACCAGCGCGATGTGGAACGCGGGGGAGCCGCCGGCCAGCCGCCGCTTCGCCGGAGTGGGCTTGAAGCCGGCCCGCACGTAGGAGGCGACGCGCTCGCGCGTCTTGTACCGCAGCAGCCGCCTGGCCAGTCCGGCGCCGTCCGAGACTGCCGTCGCGTCGTCGGTGAGCAGCGCCACCAGCCGTTCGGTGCGCCCTGAGGTGGCGGCGGCGAGGAACTCCTCGACGATCCGGTGCGCGGACGCGGGGTCGGCCTCGCCGCCGCGGCGGCGCTCGGCGGCGACCCGGATCCGGGCGCGGTGGACATGCTGCTGGCTCGCGGACTCGGTGATGTCGAGGATCCCGGCGATCTCGGCGTGGCTGTAGGAGAAGGCCTCGCGCAGGACGTAGACGGCCCGCTCGACCGGCGAGAGGCGCTCCATGAGGGTCAGTACGGCCAAGGACACCGATTCGCGCTGCTCGAAGGTGTCGGCAGGGCCGAGCATGGGGTCGCCCTCGAGGAGCGGCTCGGGCAGCCAGGCACCGGCCGCTCGCTCGTGGCGCGCCTGCGCCGAGCGGAGCCGGTCGAGGCAGAGATTGGTGACGACCTTGGTCAGCCACGCTTCCGGCACCTCGATGCGTTCCCGGTCTGCGGCCTGCCAGCGCAGGAACGCATCCTGCACGGCGTCCTCGGCGTCGGCGACCGAGCCGAGCAGACGGTATGCGAGCGAGGCCAGCCGGCCCCGGCTGGCCTCGAACTGATCGATGGCTGCGCTGTCCATGCGGAACAGGCTATGCGGCGACCTTCACACCGGCCCGGTCCGGTGCGGTGGCCAGGCGACGCTTGCGCTTCGGCATGCCGAAGGTCGGGTGGGCGATGCCCCACCCGGCCCCCTTGAGCACGCCCGACTTGAGCCGCGCGGCGGTCCGGCCGCCCAGGTACCAGGACTTCGACCGGGCGTCCCCGTCCACCATCTGGAAGATCGCGTCCCGCCGCCCGAGGCTGATGTGGTTGCCGTGGTACTTCAGCCCGGTGGTCGGGACCTTGCTGCCCGTCAGGCGGGCGATGATCGCGGCGGTCGCCTGCATGTTGGTGTAGCCGGCCGAGGCGCAGGACATCGGCAGCGGCCGGCCGTTCTCGCCGATCGCGTAGGCGCAGTCACCGGCGGCGTAGACGTCCGGGTGCGAGACCGAGCGCATGGTGCGGTCGACGACGATCTGGCCGGTCCCGGCGACCTGAAGGCCGCTGGCGGCCGCGATGGGGTGCACGGCGAACCCGGCCGACCACACGGTCACGTCGGCCGGGATGGACCTGCCGTCGGCGGCGATCGCCCGTGTCGGCTCGACGGCTTCGATGCCGGTGTGCTCGTGGACGGTGATGCCGAGCCGGTCGAAGGCCTGGCGCAGGTGACGGCGGGCCTTCGGGGAGAGCCAGGCGCCCAGCTCGCCGCGGGCGGCGAGCGCGACCGAGAGGTCGGGCCGGGACTCGGCGAACTCGGTGGCGGTCTCGATGCCGGTCAGCCCCTCACCGACGACCAGCACGGTGCCGCCCTCGCCCAGGCCGGCCAGGCGCTCGCGCAGACGCAGCGCCGAGGACCGGCCGGTCACATCGAAGGCGTACTCGGCCACGCCGGGGACGCCATGGTGGGCTACGGAGCTGCCGAGCGCGTAGAGAAGCGTGTCGTACGCGAGTTCGCCGTCGCCGTCCTCGCCGTCCTCGCCGGTCACGGCGACGGTCCTGCGCTCGGGGTCGACGCCGGTGACGCGCGCCAGGCGCAGCCGCACCCCGGTGCCCGCGAACACGTCGGCGAGCTTGCGGAACGCGAGGTCCTGGCCGATCGCGAGCTGGTGGAGCCGCATCCGCTCGACGAAGTCGGGCTCGGCGTTGACGACGGTGATCTCGGTGTCGGCGGGGGAGAGCCGGCGGGCCAGGTTTCCGGCGGCGAAGGTCCCGGCGTATCCGGCGCCGAGTACGACGATGCGGTGCTTCATGGCGTTGCTCCTGTCTCGTTCGCGTGCCCCTTGAACGAGACGGCGCCCCCATTGCTGACAGGAGCCGGGTGTGACGCGGGTCACCGAACTAAGATGAGCGGCTGAGCCTCCGACAGGCGCCTGGCCCGTCTTGGGCAATCGAAACGGGGCGCTGGCCAACTACGGATCGAGATGGCTGTCCCGTGCCACTGAACTTTGACTGGTTGCCACCGAAGATTGACCGCCACGGAAACGGCATGGCAGGACAGTCAGCCGAGCCACTGCTTCCAGCGGGCACGGGGCGGATCGCAGTGGCCTGAGTCAACGGCCTGCTTGTATGCGCGATCGGCAAGTTCCTTGTCCGACCACACTCGGCCGTTCACGTCGGGAACTCGTCCTGCAGTTCCCGGAGCGGTCCGCCGGTTTCGTGTGTGGCCCTGGCGGCTAGGGCGCGTTTTAGGTCGTGATCATGTGGACGGGTGAAGTCTTCGATCCAGATCGTTGAGGCCCGGTGCCAAAGATGGGACGAGCGAAGCGATGAACATGCAGGCGCGGCTGGTCGGCTCCATGGCGCTGGTCGATCTGACGGTGCACGCGTGAGACCGGGCGCGGACGACGGGGCAGACGTACAAGACGGTTCTGGAGGCCGTGGCACCGCTCGCGGGCGTGTTGGCTGAGCTGGCATCGACGGCCGGGAAGATTGGTGTGTTCGGGGCAAAGGCGTCGGCGTTCACGCGGCTGCTCGCGGCGATGGGGCGGGCCCCCGTACCGGTCTTGAGCAGTCGAGTGCTGAACCGGCCGGCGGGGGTCGGCTGGCTGTCAGTGACCCTCCTTATGCTGACGCCATGGAGATCACCGAGCAGACACTTGCGGAGGCCTGGCAGCGGACGGCCGCGCGACACGCCCTGCTCCACGAGGTCGGGCTGCCGCCCGTGGCGCTCTCGGACGACGAGCTGGAGGAGTGGGCCGAGCGCGCTGAGGAAGCGGAGGACGGCGGGCTGTGTCTGCTGCTGGACGAGAACGGCACAGTGCGCGGCCATCACGGCCCCTACCGGGAGGTCTTCGCCACCCGCGACCTCGAACAGGCGCTTTACCTGATCGCCGAGGCCGCGATGCGTCGGCGCGGCGGCAGCCCCGAGGAGGTGGCCGACGCGCTGGACCGGATCGATCCGGCGTGGGGCAGACGGTTCCGCAGTGGCGGCCTGGACGACACGGGGACGGTCGAGGCGTGCGGGCGCGACCCGCTGGAGGGGCTCGCCTGGATAGCCAGGTCCTGGCGCGAGCAGGACCCGTACACGACGCTTGCCTTCTTCCGCGCGGCGCCCGGGCGAACCGTCGACGCCGAGCGGCTGGCCCTGCTGTACGGGGCCGATCCCGCGCAGGTCGCGGCCGGCACGCATCTGAAGGACCTGCAGGCCGTGGACAGCGGCCGGGTCCACTGGGACCGCCAGTGGGAGAGCTGCTGTTTCGGGCAGGCAGGGGGGTGGACGTTCCTGCTGTACCACGACATGCCGCCGGGGTCCTTCGCCGACAAGGAGGCGTACGCGGCGCTCGGGATCAAGGAGAGCGTGTGGCTGACCGCCACCTCCGCGAAGGCCATCTATACCTTCGACTACATGCGGGACGGTCGCCGCGTCGACGACGACTGGGGCGTGCTGGAGCTGATCTGGTACGAGCGCGGCCGCGCCCCCTATCTGCGGGGCGGCGAGCTGGACTTCCTCAACCGGGCCGTGCGTCGTGCCGAGCTGGATCACCCCGAACTGACCAGCACGTTCGAGCTGTACTTCCACGCCTTGGAGGAGTCCCTCGGCCTGCGTCTGCCGCGCCGGGACTTCGCGGAGGGGGAGGTGCGGGCCGCGTACTGGGCCGGGAAACAGCGGTGAGTACGGCGAGGGGCGCTCATGGAGCAGAAGCGGGTTCTGGAGCGCGTATCGAAACTTGATCAATCTGTTGGTCTCGGCCGTGCTTTGTGGTGTGGTAGATCGTGTTGCATGACGCGGGCGCAACTGACTGATTACGAGACGCTTCCCGCCAGCTCCGAAGCCATGATCCACATCGCCTCGATCGACAACCTCGCCAAACGCATAACGGACGAGACCACACCCACCTGGCGAGGCACCTACTAGGGCATACGGGCGATCTACCTAAATCAGATGCTCTCTCAGTGTTCACCCTCGTAGTATCGCTAGCGCGCTGACCCTGTCAGGCGATCCAAATCACACGAGACGCGACCGCCCGGCAAGCATCCAGCGGCGCATCGTTAGCGCGTCCGTCCGGCGGAATCGGGCGAGCGGGATATTTCGTTGCGCGGGCGCGGTGCCGAGACTTAGCTGAACGCCATGTCTGCCCCCTCACCGATCTTCGTAGCGGGTACGGGTCGTTCGGGAACATCGCAACTCGCGAACATTCTCGGCGAACACCCGCAGATCCACAGGATTCCGATCGAGACCCGGTTCATTGTCGATCCGGGTGGCTTGCGAGACCTGGCGGACGCACTCACGATTCGATACGACCCTTACGTCGGGGACGACGCCCTCCGCAGGCTGAGCGACATCCTGACGGTGCGACTGGTCGGCAGGCGCGACAGAGATCGGGGTCATACCGTTCCCGCGGCCATCGGCGAGCGGCACTACTGGGACGCAGTGGGACGGCTGTGGTCGGAGCTCGTCGCGAGCACGTTCGACGAGGCCGTGCCTGCAGCAGGGTTCGGGCACGCCGACTGGCCTGCCGGGCCGTTCGAACCTCAGAGTTACCGGCGGGCGGTCCCGAGGTACTTCAGCGATCGGCGTGAACTGCTCGAGATCCTTCGTCGCGCAGTCGACACGATGTTCGGTGGAGCAGCTGCCGACGCGGGAAAGCCGACCTGGTGCGAGAAGACACCGTTCAACCTTCTGTGCATGGACTTCCTCTGGGAGCTCGTCCCTGAGGCGACCATCGTCCACATCAAGCGCCACCCGGTCGCGGTGGTCGCGTCACACGTTGACCAGCCATGGGCACCGCCCACGGTCGACGGCGCGCTCGCATGGCTCAAACCGGTCTATGACCGATGGCTCGCCTGGAAGACCACGGTCGATCTGACGGACAAGCGATATGTGGAGGTGAGGGCCGAGGATCTCGCAGCCGACTGGCCCGGGCAGCGCCGCGCCCTGTTCGAACTGCTCGGTGTCGACGACTTCGCGACCAGGTCGACGTTCCAGTCACACCGCCTGGAAAATCGCAATGACCAATTCGACTCCGGCACCCGCGAGTTCGTCGAACGAACACTTGACGGTGTTATCCCAGCCATGGGATACGCGTAGAGGCCGCCAGATCCTGACCGAGGCAGAACCTGGAGCCTTTTTCAGTTGTAGCTCTGGCGGGTGGGACGTGGGCCGCTGTTGACGTGGAGGGAACGCGCGGGGCATCTCCGTGGTTGGGCAGGTCAC
>NZ_JBHWJT010000094.1:0-8066 GCF_042731325.1 Streptomyces sp. NPDC059866
ACCGCGTCGTGGACGATCCCCCCGGTCCAGCCGGTGCCGCTGGAAACGGCCCGCGCGCACGGCCTGATCGGGGTGGACACCAACGCCGACCACCTGGCCGCCTGGCGCCTCGACACCCATGGCAACCCCGTCGGCGCACCACTCCGGTTCGGCTACGACCTCACCGGCACCGCCCAGCACCGCGACGCCCAGGTACGGCACGCGCTGATCCGCCTGCTGCACTGGGCCGGACGCCACGGCCTCGCGGTCGCGATCGAGGACCTCGACTTCGCTACGGAGAAGACCCGCGAGAAGCACGGCCGCCGCAAACGCTTCCGCAACCTCATCTCCGGCCTGCCCACCTCCAGGCTGCGGGCCCGGCTCGTGTCCATGGCGGCCGAACTCGGCATCCCCCTTGTCGCCGTCGATCCGGCCTACACCAGCAAGTGGGGCGCCCGGCACTGGCAGAAGCCCCTCACCAGCAAGACCAGGAAGACCACCCGCCACGACGCAGCCGCCGTGGCGATCGGCAGGCGCGCCCTGGGACACCCGATCCGGCGACGGACGGCACCGCCCCCACACGACCGGAGCGATCGTGCGGGGCATCGGACCGTCCAGGCCCGACCGGGCACCCCAGGGCGTGAGGGAAACCGCCCCCGCATCCCCGGACCACGGACACGATCCGTGCGCACCGGACGCGGCGCGAACGCGGTCGACCAGAACGCCCAACACCGTTCGGGGCGTTCGGCTGAGCATGAGTCCTGGCAACAGGACTCACTCCCGCTCAGTCTTTAGGAACGGTGGGTTGAGGACGGTGAGCGGCAGGTGGGTGCGGGTGGTGCCGGCTCGTGTTTTGCGCAGGACGGCGCTGGCCTGGCTTCGTTGGTGTGAGATGAGAACGAGTGGTGCCGAGTTCGGGAAACAGATATTGGTCAAGCGGGCCCAGAATGTTGCCGGATTCCAGGAACACCTGGTCGGCGTGTCGGGGTGCGAAGAGGACTGATGAGCGGGACGGATATCGTCCTGCCATGACACAAGGGTTCGATCTTGCCGCGTCGCTCGCCAGAGGCGTCGAAGACCGCAGTGGTGCATGGACCTTCATCCAGGGCTTCGCCGCCCACTGGGCCGGCGCCGCCCTGGGACGCAATGACGGATGGACGGAAGCCGATCTCGATGCTGCCGAGGAGAGGCTGGATCTCCGACTGCCGACGGCGTTGCGCGAGGCGTATCTGCTGTTCGGACGCCAGCAGGATCTCACCAGCAACCACGATGTGCTGCTCGGCCCGGCAGAGCTGTATGTCGATGACGCCAAGGAGGCCCTGGTCTTCCGTCACGAGAACCAGGGAGCCGCCTCCTGGGGCATCCTCCTCGACAGCCTCCAGGAGAACGATCCTGCCGTGTTCATCCGGCTTGACCTTGCCGACAAGAGCGCCGAGCGGTGGGAGGACTGGCTGGAGCGCCTTTCCCTCTGCTTCGTCGAGATCATCTTGTCCGAATCCCTGCAGGCCGATGAAGAGCTCTGCGACTTCCTCGACCCGGATGACGACAGCGTCCAGCTGCTGGAGGCGGACTTCGCCCGGCTGCCGTTCCCGGCGTATCCCACCGGTCAGGAGCACGGATCCCGGTGGTTCCTTGGCCAGGACGTCCTTTTGCGGGACGACGGCGGAGCCATTCTGGCCCGTGGCCGGACGGCAGAAGACCTCGACCGTGTTCGTGACCTTATCCCGGGCGACTGGCTCAACGACTATCGCTGGCCACGTCCCACGCCCTGGCCTCGGCCGGGCTTCCCCGGCACCGACGGCGACGTGGGGGCCGGGGACCGCCTCTCACGTGTTCGCCCACGGATCCGAAAGACAACGCCCTACTCCTGCTCACTCCGCACGCGCCGCAGGCGCGCGAGCTTCAGGAAGACATTGGCTCCGCCGATGGCTACCTGCAGGAGCGTGAGCACGGGCTGGAGAGGGCTCAGGTCGTGGGCGAGCTCGTACAGCGTGTTCACCGTCAATTCCCTTCCGCGGCTGGACCGTCCGGCCGTCGCACTCACCGTCGACGAGCGGGGATTCCCCGTCTGGCGCGGCTGGCACAGAGCGGGGAATACGCGGAGAATCACTAGTGATCAACGCGGGGAAACGGATTCTTCGCGCGAAGAATCGGGGCACACATGGGACGGCGGCGCCAGCCGGTCGATCCGGCCGCACCACAGCCAGTGCGCGAGCTCGCGCTGCGGCTGCGCGAGGCTGCGGAAGCCGCCGGGTTCGCGTCAAACTCCGAGCTCGCCAAAGCTTGCGGGCTCGGTGAAACGGTGGTTAGCGAGACACTCCGGGCTGCACGGGCTCCGACGCCCAAAACCCTCAAGAAGGTACTGGCGGCGTGCGGCGTCGATCTAGACAAAGGGTGGGAGAGGCTGCGCTTCAAAGCGCAGTCTGCAGATCAGCAGCGCCGTGCGGAGACCAAGGAGGCGGACCGACAGGCCGCCGCGCGCAGCGCGATCACAGGCGCCCGCCGCTCGCCGGCGCAGCTCGAACGGCGGCACCTGCTGCTGCGTGGTCGCGCGCACCTCGGGCCTGACGGCGATCTGCCGTATGTCGGTGCGGTACGTGATCGTGCCCTGCTGCGCATCCATCCCGCACCGCCTGTACGCGGCCGACGCAGTGATGTGGTCCTCGATCCGGAACTGCCCAGCTATGTGGAACGAGAGCGCGACGGAGAACTGCGTCTGGCGCTGACCCGTGCCCGCGATCAAGGTGGACTCGTCCTTGTCGAGGGGCCGTCCACGGCCGGCAAGTCGCGCGCGGCGGCAGAGGCGATGTGGAGCTGTCTGCCGGGCTGGCAGTTGCTGATCCCGGTCGTCTCCGAGGACCTGGCTCCCCTCGCCGACCCCCGGTTCGACCTGTCCCGCACCGTTGTCTGGCTCAACGACCTCCAATTGCATCTCGGCCCAGGCGGAGCTCATGTCCACGCCCTCCACCGGCTGCTCGCCCACCCGAGCCGCCCGGTCCTCCTGGCTACGATCAGGTCCAGCGAACGAGCCGCCCTGCGCGACGACTCCGCAGCGAGGGGACGCCAGGGCGGCCAAGACCGGACAGGAGCAGACAGCGACAGCCTGCCCCTGATCCACGCCCTGCTGGACCGTGCCCACACCGTCGTGCTGGAACGGCTGTTCACTACCGAGGAGCTGGAGCGGGCCAAGTTCCTCGAGGGCGACCCACGCATCGCCAGCGCCCTGCCCGGGACGCACCGGTTCGGGCTCGCCGAACTCCTGGCCGCCGGTCCGGAACTGCGCGATCTGTTGGCGGCGCACACCAGCGACGCCGACGGGCAATTCGTCGGTGCCGCGCTCGTGCACGCCGCCGTGGACTGCGCCCGCGCGGGCTGGAGCCGCCCGGTCCCCCTGGATCTGCTGCGCCTCCTGGCACTGCACTACATCCCCGCTGAGCTGCGCAGCGACGTCACGGCCGAGGACCTGGACGCAGCCGTCACGTGGGCGACGCGCCGTCGACGCGGCTACAGCCGCCTGCTCATCCCGTCCTCCGACGACCGCAGCGCGCTGAGCGCGTTCGACTACTTGATCGACGACGCACAGGCACAGCGGAACCGAGCTGTCCCTGACACGGTCTGGCGCATGTTGGCCGCCGCGGCCGACCCGGAGACCGCACTCGCTCTGGGCGAGCGGGCCTTGACCGCCCTTGCCGTCGATGCGGCGGAAACCGCCCTGCACAAGGCCCTCGACAGCACAATCCCCGACGTCGCCGCAAGCGCGGCCGAACGGCTCGGCAGGCTCTATCTGGACCGCGGACAAGGCCCGCAGGCCGAACCCCTCCTGCGGCGCGCCGAACCGCTCAGCCCGCGGGCCAGCGGCGATCTGGATGAGTACCTCGTTGGCCGCGGCAGGTACGACGACGTCCTCGACCGATGGATCGCGGAAACGGACGTACGTGAATACCGCCGAGGCCCCGAAGGCCTCTTCACAGCCCTGACCGCGCGCGCACGCTGGGCCGACCTGGAACGGCTGCTCGCCGAGCGGAACTCGTCAGGACCCGCTCGGCACACGCTCCAGGCCGAACTCCGGTCCATGAAGCGGCTTCGCTGGATCGACCCCACCCAACAGCTGGCCTTCCCCTTCCCTTTCACCGTCGTCAGCAACGTCCGCCCGGCAGAGTCTCGGCAGTGGTCGTGGTGGCGCGAGCGGATCGCAGCGTTGCTGGAGCAGAGTGGGCAGCAGCCCACGATCGACACCGCAACGGCAGCCAATGACGAATTCGAGGCCGAGAAGGACCGCCTCCTGCGGATGGCGGTCCAGTGGGACGACGGCAGATCGCTGTACGGCTGGAATCACCTGCTGCTCTTCTTGTGGTCCCACGGTCGCCAGGACGAGTTCGAACCGCTGCTCCACGGCGCAGCGGCCGCGGGCATCGTGGGTGTCGACGCGGTCCTGGAACAGCAACGGGAAGTCGCCCGCCGCATCGCCGCCCCAGCAATGCCCCCATACCCAGACGGCAACGAGGACCTAGCTCCTGAGCTACAGCCGGAGTTCGGCAGAGCAATGGAGCACGCCGATCCGCGGCCCACAGGGCAACTCACTCAGTATCTCGCCGGGATGTTCCACGAACTCCACCCTCAACTCGCGAGCAGAGCCTTCACCGAGGAGGAAGCGCAGGAGGAAGCAGACTGCACAGGGCACGACATGCCGGTCCTGGAGTTCCACCGCCGGGCCGGCCAGTGGCGCGAACTGCTCGACCGCTGGCGGCCCCCACAGCCGGCCCAGTTGTGGCCCGGCTTCGACCTCGGCTACCGCGTCCTGGGGCATGTCCGACTCGGCCAGTGGCAGGAAGCCGAATCGATCGCACGCCGCGCCTTCGAAGCGGGCCAGTCCTCCTTCGGACCGGTACTGGCCGAGACGCTCCTCCATCTGCCCGACGGCCCATCGCATGCAGGCCAACTGCTGCGCCGGATCACCAGTACTGCTCCACAACACCCCGTCAACCAGCTGATTCGCCTCCTTCTCGACACTGGCAACACCGACCGAGCTGTGTGCCTCGTCCGCCCCCATGGCGAGGTGGCCCCACCCCCTTGCGGGCAGATCACCGCCGCTTTGATGGCGCTCAGCGGGCTGTCAGCGATGGTGCCGATCTGCCACGAACTCATTGACCACGAACGGTGGGAGAACAAGGGGGCATCGGGATGGGAAGAGTCCACACAGGGCATGTGGACTGCTCTCGCCGCCCACTACGACCAAGTCCACGCTCCAGACCACGTGGAATATGAACTGCAACAGGCCATCGACAGCGGTGACTCGGGAGCACGCCACGTCCTCGCCCGCCGCCTGCAGCGCGCGGGCCGCGAAGACAGCGCGCTGCGCCTGCTCGGCCGGACCGACTCCGCCAGTTGGAGCCGTAGTAGCAGCCTCGATCCGGTGCTCTGCGGGGCCTTGCGCATCCGACTGCTGCACCAACAAGAGCGCTGGGACGAGGCAGCCCTCGACCTGCTCCTGACCGTCAATCCGCTGTTGCTCTACCGCCTCGGCAGCCTGGACCCGAAAACGAACGCTTCGGAAATCTCGGACGTGCTGTGGTGCGTGCGCGCAGCCGTCCCAGAACTAGAGCCGGGGTATCTGTGGCAGTACCGCCAGCTCCAACGCGCCATTGGTGAACAGGAACACTGACAGGCAGCCGCACGCGCTGGAGGATCGAGCAACGGTGCAGCTGTCGTTGGTTGCGGGAACCCGACAACTCATCACCTCACGCCAGAACCCTGCCAAACGTCCCTCACGCGTCACCAACTCTAGATACGGAGTCCCGCCATGGAGTTGATCCGATGAAGCGCCGCAACCTGCTTCGCGGCGCGCTCGCCGCCGGCCTCACCGCTCCGGCGCTCGCCGCTCTCACGGCCGCCCGGACCGACGTCGACCAGACCCTCTCCCCCGACACGCCCCAGGACCTGGCCGACCTGGAAGCGGCAGCCGAGAGCTACGGGTACGGCTACCACGGCCAGCAGCCCACCCGCGTCCTCGCCGAGCTGGTCTCGGACTTCGCCGGTCTGCGCCCGCTGCTCGCCGTCCCGCAGCCCGCCCCGGTACGGGCGCGGCTGTGCCGTACGGCCAGGCAGAGGCCAACCGACGGAATTCGCTGACCTGCTGAAACGCGGCCCGCAGGGTGCGGGCGTCCCGTGAAGGAGCGTGGAGTCTCCCGGTAAACCGCGGTACTCGGTGTGACTGAGCGCCGTAGTTGGTCCGACCGGTCAGATACGCGCTTAGCAGCCGGTGTTGCCGATCCGCAGCGTCCCATACGGTCGGTCCGTGATGATCAAATTGGGCGAGCCACGCAGGCTCGGCGTCTCGACCCCCGAGGCGCGGTTGCACTTCGAGGCGGAGCGGCGGGAGACCGAGGGCGGGCCGGGTCGCAGGTTGCTCGTGGTCGACGGGGAACCCGCCTTCGAACTCAGCTTCTGGTGCGGAACATGCCCGTTTCTGTTTCGCCGGTTGGAGACCGCCAGGCAGACGTTGTCGCTGGAGAGCGTGCAGGAGCGGCTCACCGGCGCGCTGGCCGATCCGGACGACGGCGGCGTGATCGATGCGTTCGGTGCGTTGCTGCCGGAGGGCGAGTACCTTCCGATGCTGCTCCGCGTGGAGCCCCGTCTGGTCGTCCCCGGCCAGGAAGGCGACTACTTCAGCGGCGAGCAGGTGGCCACGTGGGGGCTCGACCAGTTCTGGGGACTCCCGGAATACCCGCACACGCCGTACTACCGGACCTTCGAGACCCCAGTCGACGCGTCCTCTCACCTCTATGAGTTCGTCGTGCCCATGGTTCCCCCCACGTGGAACACGAGGGAGCGCGTCGAGGAGTACGTCGAACTCATGGGCCGGGGAACGGTCCCGACGGCTGTGGCGGTCTCAACGCTGGACGTGTGTGAACCCGCCTCCGGCCTGCCGACCGACCACTATCGGCACTGGGGCCTGACGCACTTCCTCCTCGACGGCCACCACAAACTGGAGGCTGCGGCCACAGCGGGCCGCCCAGTGCAGCTCCTTTCGCTCCTGGCCCTGGGAGAGGGCCTGGCCGAATCTGAAGACTGCGCCCGGCTGCCTGCCCTGCGCACTCAACTCCGCTCGGCCCGAGCGACCGCTACCTGAACCAGCGCCGACGAACACGCGGCGGCCGTACGGCTCGCTGACCCCACTCCGCGGATTCCGTCACCTCGGGAGCCGCATTTCGTCGGTTCCCCGCAGATGGCCGGGATGACCGCGATCGTCTTACACGATCTGGGCAGCCGCCAGGAGTCCCGCGCCTGGTTCGCCACCGCCGCCCGGGCCGCCGCCGAATCCGGTGACGACCAGCTGCACGCCTGGGTCCTCGGCGGGGAGGCCATGGTGCCGCTCAACTACGGTGTCCCGAAGGCGGCGGCCGGTCTCGCGGAACGGGCCCGTCATGCCGGCGGGCACCGGCCGACCGCCGCGGCGACGCTCGCGGCCGCGGTCGCCGCCCGCGCCTACGCCCTCAACCACCAGCCCCAGCAGGCCCGCGCTGCGCTCGCGGACGCCGCCGCCCTCATGGAACGGCTCCCCGAGGGCGAGCGGTCGGATACGTGGCTGACGTACGGCGAGCAGAAACACCACGTCCACCTCAGCCACGCCTACACCACGCTCGGAGACACCCGCCGTGCCCGGGAGAGCCAGCAGCGCGCCCTGGAGCTGTCCGCGCCGACCAGCACCATGACCCGCACCTTGCTGAACATCGACGCGGCTGCCTGTTCTCACCACGACGGCGACACCGAGCAGGCCTGCCACCGTACGGTCGCCGCCCTGGCCGCGCTGCCGGACGGCTACCGCACCGGCCTGGTCCGCCGCCGCGCACTGGATCTGTACGAGGCGATCCCCGCCCAGCACCACCGCGAGGACGCCATACAGCTCGACATCCTCGACTTACCGTTCCTATTCAGTGAGCAGGAGTGAGTGTTGGGCCCATTCCTGGTCACTGCGGACATCCCGAACGGTTTTGGGTGTCCTGGTCGCCCGCGTTCGCTCCGCGTCCGGGGGCACGGATCGTGTCCGTGGTCCGGGAATGCGGGGGCGGGGTCCCTCACGCCCGGGG
>NZ_JBHWJT010000095.1:0-7923 GCF_042731325.1 Streptomyces sp. NPDC059866
GCCAGCGTGTTTTTTGCCCAGGAGATCGACCGTCCCCGGACGAGGCCGAGCAAGTGATCGACCACCTGCGTGAACGTGGCCTCGGGGTCGATCCCATGTGCCGGGTGCTGGAGTTGTCACCGTCGACCTATTTCGCCCGCAAGAAGCGGCCGAAGTCCGCCCGCCGGCTCCGTGACGAGCAGCTCATGCCGCTGATCGAGGAGATCCACGCCGAGTCCGGGTCCACCTATGGGGCCCGGCGGATCACCCGTGCCCTGCGGCGCAAGGGCATCGAGGTGGCTCGGTGCACGATCGAGCGGCTGATGCGGGAGCTGGGTATCGAGGGCGTCATCCGCGGGCAGCGGCGCCGCACCACGGTGCCCGAGCCGTCGGCGCCCCGCCCGCCGGACCTGGTCGACCGCGACTTCACCGCCTCCCGCCCCGACCAGCTCTGGGTGGCGGACATGACATATGTCCGCACCTGGTCGGGCTGGGTGTACGTGGCGTTCGTTCTGGACGTGTACTCACGGATGATCGTCGGCTGGCAGGTCGCGAACCACATGCGGACCGAACTCCCGCTGGATGCCCTGGAGATGGCCCTGTGGAGACGGAGGATCAAGACGGACTCCGGACTCATTCACCACAGCGACCGCGGCTCGCAATACGTGTCAATTCGCTACACCGACCGGCTCGCCGACATCGGCGCCTCCGCGTCGGTCGGCTCGGTCGCGGACTCGTATGACAACGCGATGACCGAGGCGCTGAACGGCACCTTCAAGGCCGAGCTGATCGAGATGCAAGGCCCCTGGACCGGCTTCGACCAGGTCGAGCGGGCAATCTTCCAGTGGGTCACGTGGTACAACGAGGAACGCCTGCACTCCGCCCTCGACTACGTACCGCCCGCCGAGTACGAACGCGACTTCTGGCGAAGCGAGGAACGCACCACGCGGTCCGCCTGAAACAAGATCACCGGACTCTACGAAACTCGGTTCAGCTCATTCGATACGGTCGGCCGACCCATACACCCGATAGAAGCCGGCCGCCGGGTCGTCAGCCCGCACCTCGCTGTGCGGGCCAGCGCACACCAAGGCGGGCGTCGTCGAAGGGCACGTCAACCGCATCAAGATGTTGTCGAGTAGCCGGGGGCATCGCAGCCCCCGGCCCTCACAGAACCGTACGTAACGATCTCTCGTTATACGGCTCTTGCTGCCCTGGTCACCAGACGGCAGGGACGGTGTTTACCCAGGCCCAGTGGGCGAAGAACCGGAGCCGCTGAATAACGGACCTGTTCCAGGCTTCCTGTGCCTTCTTTCGTCCCCGCAACCGCTTGTACTTCTTACGGATCCAGCGCATCAGGTAGGCATTGATACGCCCCAGGAGTGGATACAGCGCCGATCTGAGGAACGCGCCGTAATAACTCATCCAACCTCGCACGACCGGATTGATAAGCCGAGCGAGATCCGTCTCAGAGACCTCGGTATGCAAGTGCAGTCGCCAAGACCGCACCCGCCTACTGACCCTGTTCAGGGCGTCGTTGCTGATCGCCGGATTGAAGCCGGTGAACATCTTCCCCGTCTTCAGCCGCACTTGACGAGCCCGGAAGGTGAACCCCAGGAACGTGAACGCGGTGTGCTCGTGGGAGCCGCGCCGGTTGCTGTCCTTGCAGTACACGATCCTGGTTTTGTCCGGGTGCAGTTCCAGCCCGACCTCGCCCATCCGCTTCCGAAGGGCCGCGAGCACATGCTGCGCCTGGTCCCTACTGACACAGTGCACCACCGCGTCATCCACATAACGTTCGAAGGCGACGCCGGGGAAGTTCCGGGCCATCCATTGATCGAACGCGTAATGCAGGAACAGATTCGCGAGCACGGGCGAGACCGCGGATCCCTGCGGGGTTCCCCGGTCCCTGACCTGCAACGAGCCGTCGGGCAGCATCAGCGGCGCCTGCAGCCACCGCTTGACATACAGCACCACCCACGGCAACTCAGTGTTCGCCTCGACCGCCTTGACGACCAGATGCCACGGCACGGCGTCGAAGAACTTCCGGATGTCCAGATCGATCACCCAGTCCGCCCTCCAGCACCGCTTTCGGCAGGCCGCCGCGGCATCGAGCGCGGACCGCTCGGGCCGATAGCCGTAAGAGTCGGGATGGAAGATCGATTCGACCTTCGCCTCCAACTCCTGGGCCACGACCGTCTGCGCGATCCGGTCAGCAACAGACGGCACACCGAGCATTCTTGTGCCACCGCCATGTGCCTTTTCGATCTCCACCGCGCGCACCGGCGGCGGGAAGTACGACCCCGAGGACATCCGATTCCAGATCTTGTACAGATTGTTCCTCAGATCGGACTCGAACTCCGCGATCGTCTGCCCGTCCACGCCGGGTGCACCCTTGTTCGCCTTGACCTTCTCCCACGCCTCCCAGACCACTCGCTTCGAAATCTCAAACGGCTTGCCTGGTGCTTTCAGCTCGTTCACGCGACTCCTCCCGGAGAAAATCCGGTTGATCGAACAAACCAGCCACGGACAACCCGGCCCCTTCGCTCCACCCTCATTACAGGGGCTTCACCGCTACTACGAACCGGTCCGCCGGCGCGCCCGGCGACGGTACTCAATCCCTCACGGGGTCACCGCTTGGGACGCTCCCTCTCCCCCACCTGCACGAGCAGGGCGTATCCACGCGCGCCTTCTCCTGTTCCACACGGAAGCCGCAGATCGGGCTCACGTCGTCTACTGCTCTGACCGGGAAGGTTCGCCGGGGCGGTCGTGCGGGCGGTTGGATGCACGGTGACGTCCCGCTCCGACTGCTGGGGGTTGTGGTGGCTGAGCTTGTCCGTGTGCGCAGGTTGACCGACCAGGAGGGGCAGAAGCTGCAGCAGATCGTGCGCCGGGGCAGCACCAGTTCGGTGCGCTACCGGCGCGCGATGATGCTGCTGGCTTCGGCCGGCGGCAATCGGGTGCCTGTGATTGCGCAGCTGGTGCAGGCCGATGAAGACACCGTCCGGGATGTGATCCACCAGTTCAACGAGATCGGCCTGGCCTGTCTGGACCCTCGGTGGGCGGGAGGCCGTCCCCGCCTGCTCAGCCCTGACGATGAGAACTTCGTCGTGCAGACGGCCACCACCCACCCGACCAAGCTCGGCCAGCCCTTTTCCCGCTGGTCCATCCGAAAACTCGCCGCCTACCTGCGGAAAGTGCACGGCCGTGTCATCCGGATCGGACGAGAGGCGTTACGGTGCCTGCTCGCCCGGCGCGGCATCACGTTCCAGCGGACCAAGACGTGGAAGGAATCGCCCGATCCGGAGCGCGATGCCAAGCTGGACCGGATCGAGGAGGTGCTGGAGCGTTACCCGGACCGTGTCTTCGCGTTCGACGAGTTCGGGCCGCTCGGGATCCGGCCCACCGCCGGGTCGTGCTGGGCCGAGCAGGGCCGGCCCGAGCGGCATCCCGCGACCTACCACCGCATCCACGGCGTGCGGTACTTCCACGGCTGCTACTCAATTGGCGACGACACCCTCTGGGGCGTCAACCGCCGTAGGAAAGGTGCCGCGAACACGCTGGCCGCGCTGAAGTCGATCCGCGCCACCCGCCCGGACGGCGCCCCGATCTACGTCATCCTGGACAACCTGTCCGCCCACACCGGAGCGGACATCCGTCGCTGGGCGAAGAAGAACAAGGTCAACCTGTGCTTCACCCCGACCTACGCATCCTGGGCCAACCCGATCGAGGCCCACTTCGGACCCCTGCGGCAGTTCACCGTCGCCAACTCCAACCACCGCAACCACACCACCCAGACGCGAGCTCTCCACGCCTACCTGCGATGGCGCAACGCCAACGCCCGCCATCCAGACGTCCTCGCAGCTCAACGCCGTGAACGTACCCGGATCCGCAGCGAGAAGGGCATCCGCTGGGGCGGCAGGCCCCTCCAAGTCGCAGCATGACCCAGCCCGGCGAAACCCATGCGGTCACAGCGCTAGCTTCGGCTGCGAATCATCGACATCAGCAGCCCGTGGGTCTCGTCGTCGGCGGCGACCACAAGCCCGCGGCCTGCCTCACCAATCGGGGCACCGTCGATCCCGGTGACAACGCAGCCGGCAGCCCGGCACAAAGCGATGCCGGCCGCGAAGTGCACGCTCCCGAAGAGGTCGCCGCCATCGGTGACATACGCGGCGCGCTTGCCGGCAGCGACCCAGGCCAGCGCCAGCGTCGTGGACACGACCCGAGGCCGGAAACGTTCGACGAATTCAGGGTGGGCCAGCAGACCCACGGCCCGGAATCCGGGCGCACTCGGGAACGGCGGATCCAGGTTGACGTCCACCAATCGGGTAGCGGGCGAGGGCGTCAGTAGTGCGTCGTCGGCCCCGTCATGCCGCACCCAGGCGGTCTCCCCGTCGGTGAAGAAAACCTCGCCGCTGAACGGGTCGGCCACCGCCGCCGCCCCATCGCGCAACGCCACGTTGACGGCCACCAGCATGTTGCCGACGGCGTAGTTCAGCGTGCCGCACAGGGGATCCACCAACCACTGGCGCACAGCGCCGGCGGCGCCCTGCTGCCCGCCTTCCTCACCGAGCACCGCGTCATCAGGCCGTGCGGCACGAATAACGCCAAGGATCGTCTTCTCAGCCTCCACGTCGGCGGCGGTGGCAAAGTCCCCGGCACCCTTGTCGATGCGGTTGAGTCGCTGGCCGTACATGTTGCGGACCACGTCCGCGCCAGCCCTCGCCCCGGCTATCGCGACTGCAGCATCGTCGGAACGCGCGTATGAGTTGATCACGCCGTGCACACTATCGAGACGAAGCTACCGCCCCGGCGAACCTTCCCGGTCAGAGCACTACATGCCGGACACCGCCTGGCCAGTAAGCGGAACACCCGCCAGGCTCCTCCCGGGATCCGCTTGACACCCCGGTTTTGATGCCATCTGTATCTGTTTCGACACGTCAGCAACGATTCACTTGCGTTCGTCTTCCCGATCCCCACCTGACGCCTCACGGGCGCCTTTTCCTCATCGCTCACCACGACGGTCTTCAGCCAACGCAGCATGAGGCGGTTTGAAGCCTCCCTCCGCCGGGCGGCTCCGAAGGGCCAAGATCCTTCATCTTCCGCGCAGCATCGCCTCAAGAAATCGGCCTACACCACGACTCCTCTCTGCGGTCAGGACACACCAAGCGCCAGATGTTCGGCCGGGCCGGCTTCGCACTGCTCCGCAAGCGAGTCCTGTTGGCTCACTGATCGATGTCAGATGCGCGCGATAGCTTCCCCACATGGGTGTGTATCTGGTGAGCGTCGGCGCGGAGGAATGGTTCGGTGACGAGGAAGATGGATGGGGTGAAGTTGCTTCAGCGCTCAACGCTGAACTCAGGCGGCGGGACCTGCCGCCCTACGAAGACGTCCCCCCAGAGACGGAATTCGCACCTGGCTCAGGGCAAGCTTTCGAGGAGAAGCTGACCCCCTCGATGACCGGGTTCCTCGCCTTGTGCCAGACGCACCTGTCACGAGAGGAATCGGAGATCCTCTGCGGCTGGACCGTGCTCGTGCCCTTCTCGCTCGATGAGGAGATCTGGTTGCCCATCGAATCCGCCGACTACGACTCCATGGTCGCCGGCGCTCCTCAGGTACTACCGCTCGCCGAGAAGCTCGCGACAGCCATCGATCTGCCAGCCGAAACCCCGGCGACATGCGACAACCTCGACCTGAGCATGTGGTTCAGGCACCAAGCAAAGGAACTGGCCACTACTCGAACAGGACCGTGGACCAAGGACCTGGACACAGCCTTCTACGTCGCACTGTTCCTGCGCGCTGCCCAGCACTCGATCCGACGCGGCTGCCCCATCGTCTGCACCTGAGACATCACTCACCGTGCACGCGTCACGGAAAGCGAGCCAGAACCCGTTCTCGTGGACAGGGCCAATGGGGGCGTAGGCGCGCCAGAAGCGTCCGATCTGCTCTGCAAGCGGCTGAGTGAAGAACTGCGTGACATCGGGGCGCACACCAGCGGACGCCTCCGCCGGGCGCGGTCGCGGACGGTGCGGCTGGACGCACACCGAAGGACGGGGCCGAGGCGATCTCCAGGGCCGGAGGATCAGTCGAGGACCGGCCGCAGCTGACGGTGGTCTCACACCCCGACAGCAGGACACGGCGTGCCTGCGAGGGCGCACGGGATCCGACGCACACAATGCCCATGAATATCCGATTTACGAGAAAAATCCATACCGAGTTCATGACACAGGAGTGCGTGCCGATGGATCTGGAGCTCACCGACAAAGTCGCCGTCGTCACCGGCGCCAGCAAGGGCATCGGCCTGGCTATCACCGAGGCATTCCTGCGTGAGGGGGCGCGTGTGGTCGCCGGCAGCCGTTCCGAGACCCTTGAGCTGGCCGCGTTGCGCGAGACGTATGACGTGGCCTTCGTCGCCGGCGATCTGGCTACCAGCGAAGGCGTGGATGCACTGATCCAGGCGGCGATGGAACGCCATAGCCGGATCGACGTCCTGGTCAACAACGTCGGAGCCACCCAGCCCCGCACCGATTTCCTCGCCATCGACGACGCACAGTGGCAGCGGGGCTTCGACCTGAACTTCTTCAGCGCCGTCCGCGCCAGCCGCGCCGCGCTGCCGCACCTACTCGCGGACGGCGGAGGCGCGGTCGTCAACATCAGCTCCCTCAACGCCCGGCTGCCCTTCCCCACGGTGGTGGACTACTCGGCGGCCAAGGCCGCGCTGACCAGCCTTACCAAGGCGCTGTCGGAGGAGTTTGCGTCGCGCGGCGTACGGGTGAACGCCATCGCTCCGGGACCGGTCCGCACCCCGTTCTGGACCGCCCCCGGCGGCTTCGCCGAGGCCGTGGCGGCCAGCGCAGGGACCACTGCCCAGGAGGCCATGGACGTGGTGGTGCCCCAGCAGATGGGCATCACCACGGGACGCTTCACCGAACCTCAGGAGGTCGCCAACCTCGCGCTCTTCCTGGCCTCGCCCCGCGCCGCGAACATCACAGGCACCGAATTCCTCATCGACGGCGGCCAGACCAAGACGACCTGAGCCCTGGCACGACGCTGCTGCGGGGAATTCTGCTCGGGGCTTCATGCCATAACCACTCGGGCGGCGCGGATCGACTTCAGCGCGGCCAGGCACCAGCGGATGCCCTTCCCGACCCGGCGAACCTAATTCGTTCTCAGCAGCCCACACAGAGTGGTTGCCGCTCCAGCGGGCTGTTCGAGTGCGGGGCTGCGATGCCTCCGGCGAACCGGGTCCATTGAGACCTCCGCATAGAGCGGCGCGCAGTCCTCGTGCTCGTTGTGGTGGCGGTCGTGTGGGCGTCGAGCGGATGCCTAATACTCCAGCCGTAGTTCGGTATCTGGGCAGGTCAGCGGCCTGGTGGCGTGGAGTGTAGCGGGGCGCCAGGTGGGCGGGACGGACTTCCCCACCGCGCCCCACGAACGAGTGCTCTGCCGCATGCCCGTGAGCTGGTGCGAGCAGTCCCTCGACATGCTCAACGATGCGCCGGTGAATGTGTGGGATCGGGAACTCGAAGAACTCTTCCTGCGGACCGGGAGCCGCTTCACCCGGATCGAGCCCCGCAGGCGGATGCGGGACTACGTACGCGGCCTGCTCGCTCCGGTCGGCCGCAAGAACGGGTGGCAGCTCGCCGAGTGGGCCGGCCACGCCACCCCGGACGGACTGCAGTACCTGCTCTCCCGCAGTCGCTGGGACGCCGACAGTGTCCGCGACGACCTGCAGTAGTACGTGGCCGACCAACTCGGCCATGACGACGGCGTGTTGATCGTCGACGACACCGGCTTCATCAAGAAGGGGACCACCTCCGCCGGAGTACAGCGTCAATACTCCGGCACCGCCGGGGCCCGTATTTCAATAACTGTCAGCGATGGGTTTCCGCGGGGGTTGTTCGGGCGTGTAGCTGTTCCAAGGTGCGGGCGGGCGATCCGGGGATC
>NZ_JBHWJT010000096.1:0-6947 GCF_042731325.1 Streptomyces sp. NPDC059866
GCTGCACATCGGCAGGGACAAAGCGTGGTCTGGTTACGGAAGAGCCGCGGTGAAGCGGAGGGAGGCATATGACATGTGGAAGTGTCCTGCAAGTCTGGGCGGATATATGCAGGATGGGCAGCACCAGCGGAGGGTGCGGGCGCGGTGAACGTGGGGGGACCGCGTCGCTGATGACCCTGCCACCCGACCTTTCTGAAAGGTGTCGGCGTGATGCTCAAGGGGCGGGTCAGGGAACGTGAAGCGCTCGACCGGTTCGTCGCGGACCTGCGCGAGGGATTGAGCGGTGTCGTCCTCCTACGCGGTGACGCCGGCATCGGCAAGACCGTGCTGCTGGATCATGCGGCCGCGGAGGCCGCCGACCTGCGCGTTCTGCGAGTGGCGGGGGTGGAGGCGGAGTCCGGTTTCCCTTTCGCGGCGCTGCACCGTCTGCTCGTACCGTTCCTGGACGGCCTCAAGGAACCCGGCGCGCTGCCCGCGACCCAGCGCTCGGCGCTGCAGGTGGCCTGTGGACTGACCGACGGCCCGGCCGCCGACCAGTTCCTGGTGGGGCTCGCGACGCTCACGCTGCTCGCCGGGGCCGCGAAGCAGCGGCCACTGCTGGCCTGCGTCGATGACGCACAGTGGCTCGACAAGGAGTCGCTGGGCGTGCTGGCCTTCGTGGGTCGGCGGGTGCACGCCGAGGGCGTCGGCCTGCTGTTCGCCGCGCGGACCGGTTTCGACGCGCCCGCGGGTCTCGCCTCCACCGAAGTCGCCGGTCTGGAGGACGAGTTCGCTCTGGAACTGCTGCGGGAGAGCATCTCCGGACAGCTCGACACCGGTGTCGCGGCGCGGATCGTGGCCGCCACGGCCGGGAACCCGCTGGCGCTGGCCGACCTGGGGCGGGAACTCTCCGCCGACCAGCTCTCCGGCGGACTCGCGCTGCCCGAACCGCTGCCGGTGGGCGGCAGGCTGGAGGCGCACTATCTCCGGCAGGTCCGCGAGCTGCCGCAGCAGACGCAGACCTGGCTGCTCCTCGCCGCCGCCGAGCCGGCCGGCGACCTCGGCTACCTCACGAGCGCGGCCCGCCGGCTCGGCATCGGCACGGATGCCTCCGGCCCGGCCGAGGCCGCGCGTCTGGTGGTGCTGCACGCCGCCGCGCAGTTCCGTCATCCGCTGGTGCGGTCGGCCGTCTACAGCGGCGCCACCAGCGTCGAGCGACGGCAGGCGCACCACGCGCTGGCGGAGGTCACCGACCGCCCGGCCGACACCGACCGGCGGGCCTGGCATCTCGCCGCCGCCGCCATCGGAACGGATGCCGCCGTCGCCGCGGAGGTGGAACGCGTGGCCGACCAGGCGGGCGCGCGGGGTGGCTACGCCGCGCGTGCCACCTTCCTGACCCGGGCAGCCGAGCTGACGCCGGAGGACGACGTACGAGTGGGGCGGCTGCTGGCGGCGGCCGAGGCGGCGCTGCGCGCCGGGGCGCCCCTGCAGGCGGAGTCACTGCTCGACCGGATCGACGGGGAACTGCTCGGCGATGCCGGCCAGGGCCGGGCACTACTGGTCCGGGCGACCACGGGCCTCGCGCTGGGTCGCGCGGATTCCTTCGCCCAGGCGCCAGCACTGTGCGTGCGCTCCGCCCAATTCCTCTCCGACGGTGCCCCGGAGCTGGCTCGTGAAGCGCTCCTCAGGGCGACCGACCGCGCCATCACCGCCGAGCACCTCATCCGGGACACGACGCCGGCCGACATCGCCCGGGCCGTGGAGACGCTGGTGCCGCGCACCGGTGAAGCAACCGGCGTCGACCTCGTGCTGCGCGCCTTCGCGGTCCTCGCCACCGACGGCTACGAACGCGCCGTACCGCACCTGCGGCGGGCCTGCGCCATGGTGCTGGACCCGGGCACCCCCGAGGAGGAGATGCTGCGCGGCCATCTCCCCGCCATCACCATGTCGATGATCCTGTGGGACGAGCCGACGCACACCGCTGTCATCCAGCGGGCGGCCGACGTCGCCCGGCGGACCGGCGCCCTGTGGCAGCTGGACACCGCGCTGTACTGCGCCACGATGTCCGAGACCAACCTCGGCGAACTGGCTGCTGCCGACGCCCTGTTGGACGAGGGACACCAGATCCGTGCGGCGATCGGCGCGAACGACGACGTGTGGGCCATCTACCGACATCCCGAGCTGCTCGCCTGGCACGGCGAGCGCGACGACCTCGACGCCGTGCTGCGCGGATCGATGGAGGCCGGCACCTGGCTGGGCAGCGGCGCGGTCGAGTCCATCGCCCGCATCGGCATGGTGGTGCTGGCCCTGAGCCGCGGCGACTACGCGGAGGCGCGCACCGTGGCTCACGAACTGATCGAGCATGACGTGCTCGGGGTGCATTCCCGGCTGCTCCCGCACCTGGTCGAGGCGGCCGTACGCTGCGGCGACCGGGTCCTGGCCACGGCCGCACTAAAGACGCTGACGTCCCGGGCGAGGGCCTCCGGCACGGCCTGGGCCCTGGGGCTGCTGGCCCGCTCGAGCGCCCTGCTCGCGCCCGTCGACGACGCCGAGCCGCTGTACAACGAGGCGATCACCCTGCTGTCGGGCACCAGAGCCCGCTCCGATCTCGCCATCGCCCATTTGCTGTACGGCGAGTGGCTGCGTCGCCGCAAGCGCCGCAAGGACGCCCGCGAGCAGCTGCACACGGCCGTCGCGATGTTCGACGCCATGCGGGCCACCGGATACGCGGCGCGCGCCGCCCAGGAGCTGGCCGCCACCGGGACCAACCCCCAGCGCGGGACGGCCGGGTCGACGAACACGCTGACCCCGCAGGAACTGCAGATCGCCCGCCTCGCCAAGGGCGGCGCGACCAACGCCGAGATCGCCGCCCAGCTGTACATCAGCGCCAGCACCGTCGACTACCACCTGCGCAAGATCTTCCGGAAGCTCGACGTGACGTCGCGGCGCCAGCTCCACCAGGCCTTGGAGGACTGACCCCGGTCACGACTACGCGCTCCACGGGATTCGAGCACCGTCCGGCCTGACCGACGCTCGGAGGGCCGGACAGATCCCGCAGACGGGAGCATTTCCATGCCGTACATCACCGCAAGCGACGGAGCGCAGATCTTCTACAAGGACTGGGGCACGGGCCGGCCGGTCGTGCTCAGCCACGGCTGGCCGCTGAACTCCGACAGTTGGGAGGCACAACAGCTGTTCCTCGCATCGAACGGCTTCCGCACCATCGCCCACGACCGCCGTGGGCACGGCCGGTCCGCCCAGACCTGGCACGGCAACGAGATGAACACCTACGCCGACGACCTCGCCACCCTCATCGACGAGCTCGACCTGCGCGACGCGACGCTCGTCGGCTTCTCCACGGGCGGCGGCGAAGTCGCCCGCTACATCGGGCGGCACGGCACCGCCCGCATCGCGCAGATCGTGCTGGTCTCCGCCGTACCGCCGTTGATGCTCAGGACCGACGACAACCCGGGCGGGGTGCCGGGCGAGGTGTTCGACGCGATCCGCGCCGGGTCGCTCGCCGACCGCTCGCAGCTATACCGCGACCTCGCCGACGGCCCGTTCTTCGGGCACAACCGCCCCGGCGCCGATGTCTCCCAGGGCATCCGGGACGCGTTCTGGCGCCAGAGCCTGCAGGCCGGGCACCGAGGCGCCTACGAATGCATCGCGGCGTTCTCGGCCACCGACTTCCGCGCCGACCTGGACGCCTTCGACGTACCCACGCTGGTCATCCACGGCGACGACGACCAGGTCGTGCCCTTCGAGGTGGGCGGCAAGGCCTCGGCGGCCCGCATCAAGAACGCGACGCTGAAGGTCTACCCGGGCGCGCCGCACGGCATCACGGACACGCACAAGGAGCAACTCGGCGCCGACCTGCTGGACTTCCTCAACTCCTGACTCCGGAAGGAACCACCACATGATTCCCGAAGGCCAGCCACGCCGTCGCGTCCTCGGCGGCCTGCTCGCGGCGGGGGCGGTCACGCTCGGCGCCGCTCCCGCCTCGGCCTCCGCCCGCTCGGGCGGCGGTACCAAACCGACCGTCGTGCTCGTGCACGGCGTGTTCGCCGACTCCTCCGGCTGGAACGACGTCATCGCCCGGCTGCTGAAGGCCGGCTTCCCGGTCATCGCCCCAGCCAACCCGCTGCGCGACCTGGCGGGCGACTCGGCGTACGTCTCCAGCGTCGTCGACACCATCACCGGCCCGGTCATCCTCGTCGGCCACTCCTACGGCGGCGAGGTCATCACCAACGCCGGGCGCGGACACTCCCACGTCAAGGCACTGGTGTACGTCGGGGCCTTCGCGCCCGACGAGGGCGAGAGCGCGCTGCAACTGGCCGGCATGTTCCCGGGCAGCAAGCTGCCGGACGCGCTGGTGACCCGCCCGTTCCCGCTGCCCGACGGCACCACCGGCACGGACGGCTACATCGACCCGGCGAAGTTCCACGACGTCTTCGCCGGGGACCTGCCGACCTCCGTGACGCGGCTCATGGCGGCCACCCAACGCCCGGGCAGCGTGGGCGGGTTGGCGTCCGACAGCGGCGTACCGGCCTGGAAGAGCCTGCCGTCCTGGTATGTGATCCCCACCGCCGACAACGTCATCCCGGCCGCGGCGCAGCGCTTCATGGCCAAGCGCGCCGGGAGCATGACCGTCGAGGTCGAGGGAGCCTCCCACGTCGTGATGATGTCGCACCCCGACGTCGTCGTCCGCCAGATCGTGGCCGCCCACCGCGCCACCAGCTGACGCTCCGAAAGGAACATCGATGACCGCACCGGACACCATCGTCCTCATCCACGGCTTCTGGGTGACGCCACGCAGCTGGGAGCACTGGATCGACCGCTACGAGAAGCAGGGTTACCGCGTGCTCGCGCCCGCCTACCCCGGCTTCGAGGCGGAGGTCGAGTCCCTGAACGCCGACCCGACCCCGATCGAGAAGGTGACTGCCCCACAGATCATCGAGAGCCTGGCGAACGTGATCCGCGGACTCGACCGGCCGCCCGTCCTGATCGGCCACTCCGCGGGCGGGGCATTCACCCAGATCCTGCTCGACCACGGCTTCGGCGCGGCCGGAGTGGCCATCAACTCCGCGCCCACCGAAGGCGTGAAAGTAGTCCCGCTGAGCCAGCTGAAGTCCACCTTCCCCGTGCTCAAGAGCCCCGCCAACCACCACAAGGCGGTCGGCCTCACCCACGAGCAGTGGCACTACGCCTTCACCAACACCTTCTCCGAAGAGGAGTCCCGGGCGCTGTACGAGCGTTACGCGATCCCCGCGTCGGGCCGCATCCTGTGGAACAGCGTGCTGGCCAACCTCCAGCCCGGCCACCAGGACATCTGGGTGAACTACCACAACGACGACCGTGCACCGCTGCTGTTCCTCTCCGGCGAGCTGGACCACCTCATGCCGCCCCAGGTCCAGCAATCCAACGCCAAGCACTACAAGTCGAACACCGTCACCGAGGTCAAGGTGTATCCGGGGCAGCCGCATCTGATGCCGGCCTCGCCGGGCTGGGAAGAGATCGCGGACTACGCGCTGTCGTGGGCCCTGTCGCACGCCCGATAGCCACCAGTACGCCCGGGGCGGCCGTACCCCGCCCCGGGCCACCGGAGGGGATCACCGTATGACCGATGTCCGCGTCACCCACATCGGCGGCCCGACCGCACTGATCGAGGTCGGCGGCTGGCGGCTGCTGACCGACCCGACGTTCGATCCGCCGGGGCGCCGCTACTCGTTCGGCTGGGGCACGTCGTCCCGCAAGGTGTCCGGCCCCGCCCTCGCCGCCGCGGACCTGCCGCCGGTCGACGCCATCCTGCTCAGCCACGACCACCACGGCGACAACCTTGACACGGCGGGGCAGGCCCTGCTGCCGACCGCCGACACCGTGCTCACCACGCCGTCCGGAGCACGACGGCTCGGTGGCAACGCCCGTGGCCTGGCGCCCTGGACGACCACACGCCTCCAGGCCCCAGGGCGCACGACGATCGACATCACGGCGACGCCCGCCCGCCACGGACCGCCGCTGTCGCGGCCGCTCACCGGGGACGTCACCGGCTTCGCGCTCCGCTGGAAGGGACAACGGCACGGCGTCCTGTGGATCTCCGGAGACACCGTCCTCTACGACGGCGTACGACACGTTGCCCGTCGCCTGGACGTCGGCACCGCCCTGTTGCACATGGGCGGCGTGCGCTTCCCGCTGACGGGCCCGATCCGCTACACGATGACCGCCGCTCAGGCCGTGGAGCTGTGCCGTCTGCTCTCCCCGCGAACCGCCCTCCCCATCCACTACGAGGGCTGGCAGCACTTCCGCGAGAACCGCGAAGCCATCGAACGGCACCTCGCCTCGGCTCCCCCCGACATCCGAAACAGCTTCCGTTGGCTGCCCACCGGAACGGGGGTCGATCTCAGCGTGTGACGGTGCCGGTCGGTGCTGATGCTCCTGCTGGTACGACCGCCTGTCGGTGATCAAAGCGACGCCTTCACTCTGGGCGTTGTCGGGCAGGTCGGTGACGTCCAGGAGCAGGCCGTCCAAAGGACCGACCACCAACTGCACGTAGATGTGTCCGGGGTGGACCGGGATCGTCGTGGTCGGCCCCGTAGGCCCGGCCGCGCATGAACTGCTGCTCATCCATGACCGACAGGGTCGCAGCCATCACTGACAATCCCCCCGATGCCTGGAGGCCCACCAGCAGGTCGCGGCGGGTCGGGATCGGAAGGGGGCAGCCGTACGGGCACAGGCCCTGCGTGATCATGGAGTTCTCTACGCTCTGTGACCGCGAAGGACGGCTGTGCCCGCACTTCCTTCTTCCCTGCTGGAACCCGCCTGGATCCAGTTCGCCGCTCTGCTGCCCGAGCGCCCGGCATTCGACCCGGACCATCCCCTGGGATGCCACCGGCGCCGGATACGAGCGGATCGCCTCACCGGGCTGCTCGGACCGCACCATCCGGCGCCGCGTCAAACTCTGGGCCGAGCTG
>NZ_JBHWJT010000097.1:0-6476 GCF_042731325.1 Streptomyces sp. NPDC059866
CACAGAACGAAGGACCTGCCTCGCAGCATGTGATGGCGCGCGTTCTACGAGGTGTACGACAGCACCAGCTGACATCAACGCCCTCGGACGGCCACGGAGTCAGCGAGCCGAAGAAGAACCAGGGACGGCGAACCCGCACGGGCTCACGCAGGCCAGACCCGAACAGGACCGAACTCCTAAAGCGGTGGTCGGCCGCGGCCCCGTCGCTCATCATCGCGGCATAGCGTTCCCAGGCGAGCCCGTGGTCGCTCCAAGGATGCTGCTCCCGACGAGGCGAGGTTCGAAGCTGGCAGACGCTTCGAGCTCGAGCGCCCTCTGTTCCTCTGCCCGGGCGACCAACTGGACATCGAGAGCGGGCACGTTATCGTACGCCGAGCCGCCGGGCAGGAGGAGCGACCGACGGGGGGCTTCACTTCGTGGTGCTGGCGCTGGCGGCTGCTCTGACGGCCCTTCTACGGCAACCAGTTCGGCAACACCTTCCCCGTCTTCGTGTACTTCCGCGTGCCGCTGTGGGTTCCGGAGGTCGGCGGCGCGATCGACCCGGACAACGAGGCCCACGACCTGGTCATGTCCGTCTTCGGCGGCATGAACAAGGAAGAGCGCAACCGCATCAAGATCCGGTTGCGGACCGCCATGGGCTCCCAGGCCCAACTCCAGGGCCGCTACCCCGGCGGACGACCACCCTACTGCTACCGGATCGCCGACGCCGGACCCCCACCCCAACCCGTCGAAGGCCGCGGCCGACCAGCGCATCCACAAACGCGAGCCCGACCCCGCCCGCAACCTACACCGCCCGAAAACGGCATGGCAGCAGGGCGCCGTACGCCATCCTGATCAATCCCCGATACACCGGCTACGAGGTCTGGGACAAGCAACGCAAGGAAGAACGCCTCCTCGACGTCGACGACGTCACCTCGGTCACCGCACCAGCATGATCCATAACCCCGCCGAAGAGTGGATCCGCTCCAGCGAAGCCGCCCACGACGATCATCAGCCCCGATCTCTTCGACACCGCGGAAACCATCCGTAAAGCGCGGGCCCACGCCCAGGGCCGTCAAGAACAAGCCGGAAAGCAAGGCGGCCGCCCCTACGCTCGGCGCGGACGGGTCCGATGCAGCCTGTGCGGGCGCAAGATGCAGCCCGCCACCATCCGCAGCAGCGTCTACCACCGCTGCGAATTCAAGGAGCAGGAACAAGCCCTCTACCCCGACCTCACCCACCCACGCACCATCGAAGCGCTCACTCACGCAAGCGTCGCAGCAAGCACCGCAGTGACGCACACACCTGAGCAGGCTCAAGCACGCCAGGCGATCAAGGACTGCGAGCGACGACTCGCCCGCTACCAAGCAGGCCTCGAAGCCGGAGCCGACCCAGCCGTCGTCACCCAGTGAATCAACGAGGCGCAGAGAAACAAGGAAGCGGCGCGGAAGAAGCCCGACGCGCAACAGATCCGCGAGATCACTGACAGCCTTGGAGACATTGCCCAGCGCATCCAGACGGCCGACACCGACAAGAAAGGCCCACTCTACGAAGCCATAGGCATCACCGTCAGACTCGAGTTCACGGCCGCTTTCGATGACCTTCTGGCCGACGCCGGGCTGAACGGTGTCACCACCGGCATCCGGATACCGCGGATGAACTCCCTCATGGAGCGCTGGATACAAACGTGCCGACGTGAGCTGCCGGACTGCACCTTGATCTGGAACCAGAGTCACCTTCTGCACGCGCTCCACGAGTTCGAGACCTTCTACAACTGCCATCGACCGCACCGAGCCTGGGACAAGCCGCGCCGCTGCGCCCACTGCCCGCGCCGATCAACGTGGCAAAGCAGATCGGGCACCTTGAGGTACGCCGACGAGACCGGCTCGGCGGAACCCTGCACGAGTACCAGCATGCCGCCTGAGCAGGCCGAATGATTGATCGGCACCGCAGCGTTGAACGACGGCGACGGTCACGGTCGTGACCGACCGACAGACCGTCACTCCGGACAGGATCCAAGGCCGCGCGGTCGCGACGATCACATTTGTCGGCATGGGGGCTTACCCCCCTCGGCTCGCTGCTCGGCGGATTCCTCGCGGAGGCGTGGGGGTTGCGCACCAGCCTTCTGGGACGGCGCAGGCATGATGCTGTCCCCAGTGCTGGTGGCCGTGTCCCCACTCGCACGCCTGGGACGGGCGCTTCGGAGCGAAGTTAAGGACAACGGTTCGATTTCTGTGCGCGCCAGGGGCTGACACCGGAGTCCTGGTGCGCGGTAGCGTGCGCGTTCGGCCTGATCGTCGCACTGTCCGGGGACTGTTATGCGTGATGCTTCCATGCCGCCGGACGACCGTCTGGCGTCGCCTGTGCCCTCCCCTGTGACGGCCGAGTCGCGAGCCGGGTCCTTGAGGCGGCGTCTGGTGCTGTGGTCCGTGTTGCCGCCGGGCGCGGTCGCCGTGGCCGGTGCGGTGGCCACCGTGCTGGTCCGCGATGGCCACCTGGACCGGGCGGACCAAAGCGCGGTGTTCGGCGGCGTGGTCCTCATCGGCACCATGGCGGCCGGGATCGCGGGTATACGGACTTCGGCGGAGGCACGAGCAGTCACCAAGCACTGGGCGGAGCTGTCCCGTGCGGCTGATCGAAACCGTGCCGAGCTGGCCGAGCTGACCCGTACCACAGCCGAGGGCAGGGCCGAACTGGAGTCGCTGTGCCGTCGGTTGCGGGCCGGGGAGCCCCCTGTGCGGCGCCGGCCAGAACTGCCGCCGCAGACCGGCCCGGACGAACTCTCCCGCCTCGGATTCGAGATCGCTGCGGCCCGGCACGAGGCGGAGGCAGCCCTGCTGGAGACCGCCGCCTGTGCGGTCGGTGCGGAACACAGTTTCCGGCTGGAGCAGTTCGAGGTGTTCGCCAACCTGGCGCGCCGGCTGGAGTCCCTGGTGCACCGCGAGATCGGCCTGCTGGACAGCCTGGAGAACGAGGTCGAGGACCCCGACCTGCTCAAGGGGCTGTTCCGGGTGGACCACCTGTCCACCCGGATCCGCCGCTACGCCGAGAACTTGGCCGTGCTTGGCGGCGCGAACACACACCGCCAGTGGACCCGCCCCGTCGGCCTGACCGACGTGCTGCGTTCCGCCGTCGCCGAGATCGACCAGTACGCCCGAGTCAAGCTGGTCCCGCCCATCGATGGAACGGTCAGCGGCCACGCCGTGGTCGACGTCGTCCATTTGCTGGCCGAGCTGCTGGAGAACGCGACGGTCTTCTCACCGCCCCAGACCACCGTGCACGTGCGGGTGGAGCCCGTCGCCGCGGGGGTGGCGATCGAGGTCGAGGACCGGGGCCTGGGCATGTCCCCGGCCGAGCGCAACCAGATGAACACCGTTTTGGGTGCACCCGACAAGGTCGCCCTCGGTGAGCTGCTGCAGGACGGCCGGATCGGCCTGTACGTGGTCTCCGTCCTGGCCCAGCGGCACGACATCGCCGTGCAGTTGCAGAGCAACGTCTACGGCGGCACTCAGGCCGTCATGGTGCTGCCCAGTGCACTGCTCGGCCCGCAGCCGGCAGCTCCCGCGCGTCACACCGTTCCGACCCCTGACGCGGTGCCGCAAGACCCAGTGGAGCCCGAGGCGGCGGACCCTCGGGCGACAGCGACGACCGTTGTCGCGGATCCGCGCGTGTCCGATTCCGAACCCCAGCCCGCCCCGGTGCCCTCCGACGGCGAGGGCGACCGTCCGCGGCTGCCTCAGCGCCGCCGCCGGGACCACGCCGCCGAACAGCCGCACCCGGTCCGCAGCGCCGGTGCTTCCGAGGACATCGCACACGACCCGGGCCTGATGGCCGCGTTCCAGACCGGACTACGCAGGGCCGAGGAAGCGGAGACGCCCTGATAGCCGAGGCCGCCCTGAAGGGCTGGGGCCCCGTCCAGCAAGCCGTTTCCTTCTGTCGAAGAGGAGTACATGATCGTGGCGAGCGAAGACCTTTCCTGGCTGTTGACGGGTCTGGTGAACCGGGTGCCGCACACCCGAAGCGCCTTGTTGCTGTCCTCGGACGGGCTGGTGAAGGCAGCGGAGGGGCTCGACGAGGACGCTGCGGACCAGTTGGCCGCGCTCGCCAGTGGGCTGTACTCATTGGCGCGCAGCGCGGGCCGGCACTTCGACGACGGCGGTGACGTGCGACAGATCGTGACGGAGCTCAGCACCTCGCTGCTGTTCGTCTCGACCGCCGGGCACGGCGCGGTGCTGGCGGTGCTGGCCGGACGCGAGGCGGACGCGGCGGTGCTGGGCTACGAGATGGGGATGATGGTGAAGAGCGTGCGCCCGCACCTGGCCACGCCGCCCCGGCACCCGGTGGGGTAACCGATGACGCCGGTCCTCCCAGAGGGACCGCTGATCGACGAAGCGGCCGGACGGCTGGTCCGTCCCTACACCGTGAGCGACGGCCGGACCAGGGCCACGTCCCACTTCACGCTCGTGACCATGGTGCGGGCCACTGGTGCCCAGACGCAGGGCGCCTTCGGCCTGGAACATGCGCAGGTGCTGGCGCTGTGCGAGCGGCCTGTGAGCGTCGCCGAGGTCGCGGCCCGGATGCAGGTGCCCGCCGCCGTGGTCAAGGTGCTGCTGTCCGATCTGGCCGAGGGAGGCGCGGTGGTCGCAGGTGACGCGCCCTCAGCGCCCCCGGGCCACTACGCACGACCTGATCGAAACCTCCTGGAAGCGGTACGCGATGGCCTCCTCAAACGACTGTGACCCGCTGCCCGCCGAAGTCCTGCCGGTGGGAATCAAGGTGCTGATCGCCGGCGGGTTCGGCGTGGGAAAGACCACCTTCGTCAACGCGCTCAGTGAGATCGAGCCGCTGAGCACCGAGGAGATGCTGACCACCGTCAGCGCGGCCACGGACCGGCTGGACGGAGTGGAGAACAAGGCCACCACCACGGTGGCCTTGGACTTCGGCCGGATCACGCTCAGTCCGTCCCATGTCCTGTACTTGTTCGGCACACCCGGACAGGAGCGCTTCTGGTTCATGTGGGACGAACTCTCCGAGGGAGCGCTCGGGGCGGTGGTCCTCGCCGACACCCGCAGGCTGGAGCACTCCTTCGCGGCGGTGGACTTCTTCGAGCGACGCGGCATCCCCTTCGTCGTCGCCGTCAACGAGTTCGACGGGGCCCACCGCTACCGCGCGGAGGAGGTGCGGACCGCGCTCGACCTCAGGCAGGAGGTGCCGGTGGTGCTGTGCGACGCCCGCGTCCAGAGCTCGGGCACCCGCGTACTGCTCGAACTGATTCAGCATCTGATCACGACAAGGAGTTTCCATGGCAGCGACACCGACCAACCCCTCCTCCGGGCCTGAGTCAGGGATCGCCCTGCGCCATCTGCTCCTCCCTCCGGAGGACCCACAGGTGCGTGCCCGATCCGAGCGGCTGCGCGAGCTGGGCATCGATGCCCGTCCGGATGCGGAACTCGACGCCTTCGCACGGGAGCTGGCAAACCGTACCGGCGGCTGCTACGCCGGGGTCAACTTCTTCCTCGACGCCGACCGCCAGTACTTCGCAGGGTTGTACAGCGCCGCGCAGGACACCACGGTCCATGTGGGACCGCCGTTGCTGGAGGAACCGGTGCCCGGCCGCGTCATGCCTCGCGACATCGACATGGGCATCTGCCCGCACGTGGTCAAGCGCCGCCGGGCGCTGGTGCTGGAGGACATCCGGGACTTCCCGCGGTTCGCCGGTAACCCGGTGGTCGACGCGATCGGCGTCCACTCTTACCTGGGCGCACCGCTGATAGACAGCACCGGCTTGGTGCTCGGCACGATCTGCGTAGTCGACCAGGACCCGCAGCCGTGGGGACGTAAGGGGCTGGAAACCATCAAGGCCATGGCTGCCGAACTGGTCGAGCGGCTCGAGGAGTCGGCGCGCCGTCGCAGCTGACCGGCGCTGCCGGACTCGCACGCGGCCTGTGCCGTTCGGAAACTCATCGCCGCTGGTCAAGCCGCATACTTGGACTCACTGATCACACCGCCCAGCACTCGGGTACGCAGGAGCCGATGAGGGGGTCAAGTTGGTCACGGGCGGCGGTTCCCTTGCCGATAACGCCCGCGACGCTGCTGGCATGGCACCGCAGGCTGGTCGCGCGCACATGGGACGGGCGGCATTCCACCAGGCGTTCACGGGCCCATGACAGCCCAGCAGTTGCCGCCGGTGGGCCGGATCCCGAGCGGGCCGAACTCATCGAAGGCGAAGACCCGGTCCGGGAAACGGTCCAGGACCTCCTCGATCCGGTCCAGCTTCGCTTCGCGTTCCGGGTCCGGGGACTCCTTCCACGTTTTGGTGCGCTGGAAGGTGACGCCGCGGCGGGCGAGCAGGCGGCGTAAGGCCTCGCGGCCGATACGGATCACCCGGCCGTGGACTTTGCGCAGGTAGGCGGCGAGTTTGCGGATCGACCAGCGGGTGAAGGGCTGGCCGAGCTTGGTCGGGCGGGTGGTGGCCGTCTGGACGACGAAGTCCTCGT
>NZ_JBHWJT010000098.1:0-6335 GCF_042731325.1 Streptomyces sp. NPDC059866
CATGGCCGGTCTTCACGCCTCACAACTATCACATCAACTTACGGGATCTCTGCGGGCAGTTGGGGCTGAACGACGATCCGCCCTGACGGCGAATCATCGTTCCCTGCCCTGCTCCGCAGGAGTCCGTTTCCTCTCCGCCCTGAAGGGCGGAGTATCCACGGAGGTAACCAGATGACCACACACGACCAGCGGGGCCGGCACACCCACGACCACGACCGCCTCCTGCGCAGGGTGGGTCTGGCGGCGGCGCTCGGGCTCGCCGCCCTGGCGGCATTGCTGTGGTTCGTCGCCGACGCCACCGCCACCAAGGAGTGTTTCGACACCGGCTACGGACTGGGCGACAGCATCAGCATGACCGAGGAGGGCTGCGAGGTCACCGTGCGAGCCGCCGACGGGGTACGCAGCGCCGTGCTGCCCACCCTCAGCGAACCGTTGGCGACGGCGGCCCTGGTCACAGCGGTGGGAAGTGCCCTGCCTCCCACCATCTGCCTGTGGCTGGCGACCCGCCGCCCACGCTGACCGGCCGGCCGGTGGCCGTGGCACAGCGTGTCGCCCGGCTCGCCCCGTCCGGCCTGGCCGGGCGGGCGGCGGGCGACGCGCTGCCCGCGCCGCCCAACTGGGGGCGCAGCTCACCTGGTTCCTGCATCACGAAGGGCCCGGCAAAACGGTCCGCGCCACCCTCCCACCGGGCCCGGTGGACCTGTAATCCCCATCCCCCGCCCCTCTGGCTCCGCCCGTTCCAGCGACAGCCCCGCCATATGTCCATCCCTTCCTCGACGCATAACGCAGCTCAAGGGCGGGGCCGGGATCCAGCTCCCGGCGTCAGGCAGCCACTCCCCTCCCCCAGGCAGCCTGACACCGGGGTTCACGTGCGTTCGCCCGCGTCCGCAAAGCGGCGAGCGGCGGCCGCCACCAGGACCACGACGTCGGCGCGGCGCAGCAGTCCGGGGCGCAGGACCCGAGCGAGCAGGAGCTTTCGGGAGCTGCGGGCCCCGGCCCGGGGCGAGCTCATGAAGGGTGAGACGACCCTGGTCATGTCCGCCGTCAACGACCTGGGGCGGGAGGGTGCGGAGCGCATCTTCGGCGCCGGCCTGGTGCGGCGTGCCCTGCAGCTGGCGAGCGGCGCCCGCAGCTCGCTCATGACCATCGGACGCCGGTAGGAAGCGGCCGCGACCCAGCTGGCTGTGCACGCGAGAACGGGACTCTTTTGTCGACGACTTGGGGAGTCACCTCGTGCCCCGCTCGCGTGATCAATGTTGATGAGTTTGGGAGCCACTGCGCCCTTCCTGGCGGGCCGGGTGTGGCCGTCGCTCGCCGCTGCTCCAGGTCGTTCGACCGCTACTGCGCACGCCACCGCCGTAACCACCCACACGCCCCTCTGCCGACCCGCTGGGAGTACGAACACCGGCGCATCCGGCGCCAGGAGGCCTATCCGAGCAGCCGCTGCTGCTGACCCATGGGGGGTGCCGTGCCAGCCGTTACCGGCACGGCACCCGACACGCACCCTGACCCTCCTTTAGGGCACAACAATCATGCTCACCAGCGTGGCGTCGTGTTCCCTGACGCCCCGCGGGTGAGCATGTGCGGACCCAGCCCTCATCCCCCACCGAGGCGATGCAATGCCCGACCGCGCCGACCACGTCCGCCGCGAGGGCGTCGCACCAAAGGGGACCTTGCGGCACCAGCCGCCGGAACAGTGGCTGTTCAGCGGCATCTACGGACTGGTGCTGGCCAGCGCCATGGTGGCCGCGCTGGATGCGACGGGCGAGGAGGCCGATCCCGGTCCGGACGCGCTGTGGGTGCTGCTCACCGCGCTGGCGTCGAGCGCCGCCCACGGGTACGCGCACGTCATCGCCCAGCGTGCGTCCGTCGACGGGGCAGCCACCACGAGCAGACTGTGGTCGGTGCTCGCCGAGTGGCCACTGGTCGCCGCCGCGCTGCCCACGGTGGGGATACTGCTTGCCGCGGTAGCCGGGTGGTGGGCAGAGGCCACGGCTGTAGACGCGGCCCTGCTGTTCAACACCGTCGCCTTGTTCGGCTTGGGCGCCTCGGCCGCCCGCACCGCCGGGCACGGATGGCCGTCCTCGTGCCGGGCAGGGGGCATGGATATGCTGATCGGGCGCTGTCACGTTGTTGGGTGTGTGAGTGTCTGATGGCGTCGTCGGGGCGTGGGGGGGCTTGCGTTTCGGGCCTGAGGTCAGGCCGTGGTGGCCCGGCCGGCAGCGCCGGTGATCTGGTCCCAAACGACGAAGCGGACGGTCATCTCGGCGCGGTAGTGGGCGGCGGTCATCAGGTGGCGGTAAGGCCGGAAGTGGGGTGAGATGCCGCTGAACGCGGACAAAAATCTTTGTGAGGCGCCGGCGGAGCGGAAGCCCTTCATCGCCCGTTCGCGCTGCCGGGTGGGCCGGTGGGAGTTCTCGGCCCGGTTGTTCAGGCCCTTGTGTGAACGGTGCTCGACGGAGGACATGACCTCGCGGTGGGCCGCACCGTAGGAGCGGAGCTTGTCAGTGACGACCACCCGGGGCACCGCGCGCGTCTTCTTCAACAGGCGGCGGAAGAACCGCCGGGCTGCAACGGTGTCCCGGCGGTTCTGCACGAGGATGTCCAGCACCATCCCGTCCTGGTCGACGGCCCGCCACAGGTACTTCTGCTCTCCGTTGATCTTCACGAAGACCTCGTCCAGGTGCCATTTGTCGCCCGGCCTCGCATGCCGGCGGCGCAGGCCGTTGGCGTAGGCCTGGCCGAACTTGGCGCACCAGCGGCGGACCGTCTCATGGGAGACGAGGATGCCGCGCTGAAGCATGAGCTCTTCGACCTCGCGGAAGCTGAGCGGGAAGCGGAAGTACAGCCACACGCAGTGGGAGATGATCTCGACCGGGTACCGGTGCCCTTTGTACGACGGCGGCGCGCTGCCCACGGACGGCTCCTCCTCGCATGACCAACCCGAAGATCCTCCCACCCGGTCAGCCAACGTGACAGCGCCCGTTCCACGCATGCGGCGGGCCCGCGTCTTCGATGAAGGGGGACGGGGCCTGCTGCTGGTCGCCCAGCTCACCGACCGCTGGGGCACGCGCCACACCCACGTCGGCAAGACCATCTGGGCTGAGCAGTCCGTCCCTGAAATGCCCTTGCCGACCACTGTCGCACCATCGCCGCCGTAGAAGCACCACCGTGGAAGCAGGGGCAGGGGACCACGGTGTGAGGTGCCGATCGGTGACCTGCTCTGCCCAGGAAAGCTCCAGCAGTCCGTCCGCGCCCATCTCATGGCCGTGGCCGCTGCCCCTCGCGCCCGGAAGGTGCTCGTCGTCGAACGAGACGTTGAGGAAGGGGCGGTGAACGTCGATGCCGGCGGCCTTCAGTGCGCCGAAGATCTCACCGGCGTACCCGGGGTTGACCAAGGGCATGGGGGCCAGAACGGGTCGGTGGTACTCCACGACCAGCCCACCGCCAGGTCGGCGACCCGCCGCCGCCACAGCCGAAGATCCTGAAAGTCGCCGGTCGGCACCTCGGCAACCTCCCGCAGCACATAACCGACCATCTCCGGGTCATGGACCAGCGCCTCGGGCCGACGCGGACGCAACTCATCGGCCAGGGTGCTCTTCCTGCTGCCGAACACACCGTTCACCCAGACGATCAACGCGATCCTCCCGATCGCGGCCGGGTCGACCGGCAGGTGGACCTCGTCGAGCAGACCCTCTCGACGAGCCGGCTCGACACATCGGGGTTCGACACCCTCCGGACTTGACGGCTAACACCGTTAGCCATAGCGTGGCAGCACGCGGCTAACACTGTTAGCCGCATCGATCAGCCCCGAGGCGGAAGGACCACAGTGATCACCACCACAGCCAGCAGCACCCCGTGCAACGATGTCCCGCCCCGGCTCCTGCGGGGCGCATGGGAGGCACCCGCGCCTCCCCCCGGGGCGTTCGCGGCCCCCGGGGAGGAGCACGGACCGCCGGCCGCCGGCGCGCTCGCGTTCCTCGCCGGAACGGGCCTGTTCCCAGGGCACCTTGCGGAGCACACGGCCAGAACCCCGTGTGCCGTGCCCGCCGCGTCCACGCTCCCGCCCACCGCGCGGATGCCGGCCGCCGGGTCCGGTCTGCCCACCGGCATCGCAATCGCGCGGACGGCGCGCCATGGCTGACCGCGCGCAGCAGATCGCAGCCGCCGCCCGGGAACTGCTCGACGCCGAAGGGCCGGACGCGTTGTCCATGCGGCGCATCGCCGAACGTGTCGGCATCCGGGCGCCGTCCCTGTACAAGCATTTTCCCGACAAGGCCGCTGTCGAGGCCGCACTCCAGGCGCAGGGCATGGCCCAGCTGGCGCAGGAACTGGAGGCCGCCGAAGCCGAGCTCGGCGCCGCACCGCCCCTGCTTGCGCTCGCCCACGCCTACCGACGGCATGCCCTCGCCAACCCGCACCTCTACCGCATCACCCACACGTGGCCGCTCGCCCGCACCGCACTGCCCGAAGGACTCGAGGAGCGCGCGGCGATGCCGCTGCTCCGCGCGGCGCACGACGACGTCGACATCGCGCGCTCGCTCTGGGCATTCGCGCACGGCATGGTCATGCTCGAACTCGACGGCCGCTTCCCGCCCGGCGCAGACCTGGACGCCGCATGGCGCACCGGCTGCGAGGCGTTCGCCCGTGCCATCCACGACAAAACCCGGAGAGACACCGCATGACCACAATCGCTACAGGGCCCGCCACCGCCACCACCTCCCGCGCCGCCGGATACACACACGCCGCGGCTTGGGTCCTCGGCCTCGCCGCCGCATGGGGCGCCACGCCCGAAGTCGGTGACACACACGCCCAGATCGCGACCGCGTACGCCGACCGGCCGATCCAAGCGATCGCCCAGGCGCTACTCGTTCACGGTGTAGCGGCCGCCGGCCTTGTGGCCGTCGGATCCGGACTGCTCGGCTGGGCCCGCCGTACCGGCAGCGCTGCGGCTCGCTTCGCCGGATGGGCCGGGACGGCCGCCGGTGCGCTCGCATCCGTGCAACTCGTCCTGGAACTGATCGCAGTGCCCGGGGCTGATCCAGCGTCACCGGGCAGCACCGGCGCGCTGTTCGAGGCGGTCCAGCGCGTGGACGGTATCAAGATGTTCGCGCTCGCCGCGCTCGCCGCCGCTGCCTGCGCGGCCTCGCGACACCGCACACTGCTACGGCGTTGGGAGGCCGTCATCGGCTGGGCCCTCGCTGCCACGATTACCGCGTCCGGCACCGGTTACCTGTTCCTGTCCACTGCCTTGACCCCGATGGCATTCATATCCCTGCCTCTGCTGCTGATCTGGATCGCTGCGCTCGGCGCAGCCCTCGGCCGTCGGCCCTGAGCCCAGAGCTCCGGGACCGGATCGCTGGGTATCGACACCTCATCGACACAACCCGCTGTCCGGTCCCGCCTGGCCCTTCGCCCACAAGGAGACGCTCATCTCCGGCGGACACCTCTACAGGTATCATTGGCCTCCGGCCGTCGCGCGCCCCTGAACGCTCGCTCTCCCACCAGGCGGGCGTGGCTTCGTCCATAAGAAGGGGTGCCAGCTCAAGTTCTGTTTGCGCCGTGAAGCGCCATTGGTTCCAGTGGAGTTGGAAGACCTGCGCCAACCCGCTGTCGCAGCAGCGCGGCAACTGCCGTGCTCTCCGGCCGGGCCTCGAGCACCATCAAGCCCGCACGCAGACCATCAACCAGATCCGCGCCTTGATCGTCACCGCCCCGCAAAGTAGAAGGCGAACCTCATCCCGCCTGTACGGGCGAGACGATGGCCGCGGCCATGCTCGCCGCAGGGGCCGGGTTCGAACGGGACCGCGACGGAGCACCCCGTGCGCCGCTGTGCAATATGGGGACCTGTTTCGAGTGCGCCGCCACTGTCGACGGCTGGCCGCTGACCCGCACCTGCCTCGTCCCGGTACGCGAGGGCATGGTCATTGAGACGCCGCGGAGGCTGTGATGTTCGATCTCGCAAATATCGGCGCGGTCCGGCGGGCATGCCGGCGCCCTCAGAGGTCGTTTTCTCCCGATGTTTCATCCCGGAATTAGTGTTTTATCCCGGGGTGTCGGGTCGCGCCAGGAGAGGGTGGCTTCGCCAGTGAGGCGGCGGGCCATCAGATCGGTCATGGCCAGCTGGGTCATGGCTTCGGAGCGGGCGGGCAGGGTCTCGTAGTCGCGGGCCAGGCGGCGGTGGAACATCAACCACCCGTAGGTCCGCTCCACCGTCCAGCGCTTGAGCAGCGGAGTGAATTGAGCTGCACCCCGTTTCGTGGAGTCCCTGATGCCAGGGTTACGATCCTGGCGAAGGAGATCCACCAGCACCATGGCAGCACCCCGTAAATACC
>NZ_JBHWJT010000099.1:0-5825 GCF_042731325.1 Streptomyces sp. NPDC059866
AAGCGGGCGACCAGGACATCCAAAACCGTTCGGGATGTCCGCAGTGACCAGGTATGGGTCCAAGACTCACTCCTGCTCACTGATTAGGAACGGTCTGTCAAACGTTCTATTTACAGTCCCAGACCGGGCCCACACCACGGCACGACCAGCCCGTCCAGTGATGAGCGCCGGTACTCTGCGCCGGAACCTTTCAAGCAGAGCCCGTTGACACCTGTGCCGGTTGCTCTGCCCACACGGTCTTTCCCTGCGCCTGGTAGCGGGTGCCCCACTGGTCGGTGAGGCTTGCGATGATGAACAACCCCCGGCCTGTCTCGTCGACGGTGCGGGCGTGTTTCACGTGCGGAGCGCTGGGCGCGGCATCGGTGACCTCGCAGGTCAGCATCCGGTCCAGGATCAGGCGGAGTTGCAGGGGCGGAGCGCCGTAGCGGACCGCGTTGCCGACGAGCTCGCTGACGATGAGTTCGGTGGTGAACACGGTTTCCTCGTCCATGCCCCAAGCCTGCAGCCGGCGGCGGGCGGCGTTGCGGGCGATCGGTGCGGCCTCGGGGTTCGCCGGCAGCGAGTGGGTCAGTACCCGGTCTTGGGGCAGCGCCTTGGTGCGGGCGAGCAGCATCAATGTCTCGCCCGTCCCATGGACGTCTGTGAACGCGTGCGCGATGCTGTCGCGCAGGTCCGGCAGAGGCCTGGAGTGGGCGACGTCCAGGAGCGGGCGCAGGGAACCGGATGGCGCCAGCACCTTGTCCGCGAGCGCGGCCGTGGCCATCGCCAAGGTGCTTCCTTCGGGGAGGCTGACGGTGGTCGCCGGGAACGGGGCGGTGTCCCTTCCGGCGAGTGGAGGACCTGCGGGGACGGGCAGGCCGACCGAGGTTCCGTCGGGAAGGACGGCGACGGGCTCGGGGAGGCCGGCGCGGGCGATGGTGCAGGTGAGGTCGACCGGGTCGTAGATCGCGATGGCGCAGCCGGCGGTGAGCGGCTCACGGTTCAGGGGGTCCATGGGAGGCAGGGCGGCGCGCGCGGCGGCGAGACGGGCTGTGGTGTCGCTCAAGCGGGCCAGCAGCTCGTCGGGCTGCAGGTCCAGGGCGGCGAGTGTGTGGACGGCCGTACGCAGGAGTCCCATCATGATCGCTGCGGGAATGCCCTGCCCTGCCACGTCGCCGACGATCAGCGCGGTCCGTGCGCCGGGCAGCGCGATCGCGTCGCACCACGCGCCGCCGCCTTCCGGGCCGGGAAGGTGCAGTGGGGAGATCTCCACGGTGGCCTGCGGGACCGGATGCTGGGGGAGGAGACTGCGCTGGACGGTCGACGCGATCATCCACTCGCGCATGTACTGACGGGCGTTGTTGATGCACAGCGCGGCGTGCGCACACATCGCGGACGCCACCGCGACGTCATCCTCTTCGAAGGGGTCTTCTTGCTGGTGGCGGTAGAAGCTGACCACGCCGAGAGCCCGGCCCTGCCAGGCCAATGGTGCCACGATCAGGCAGTGGGCACCGGATCGTTTGATGGCTTCGGCCCGGGCCGGATCGGCGGCAAACCACGAGCTGTCCTCCTCGATGGAGACAAGTCGCGGCCGGAGGTCGGACAGGACGTCCGAGAAGGGAGTGACGGCCGGCAGGGGGCGTACGTCTCCGACCGGATGAGGCGGGAAGTGGCCTTGGAAGGCCGCCCGGCGTAGGGGAAGGTTCCGGCGGACGGGGACCGTGGGAGGGTCCTCTCCGCGGACGACATCTTCGACCACCTCGACGTCGGCGATGCCGGCGAAGGCGGGCACCACCGCATCCACCAGCTCCCAGCAGACATCCATGACGTTCAGCCGGTGCCCCACGCGGGTGCGGACTCTCTCCAGGAGGGCCAGGCGGTTCTGTGCGTTCTCCCGCTCGGTGACATCGATCGTGAACGCCACCAGTCCGAGGACATCGCCGCGGGAGTCCTCCAAGCGGAAGTAGGAGACGGAGTGGCTACGGCACCTGGGCCGGCCTATTGCCGTGACGCCTCGGAGGAGCCGGTTCACCACCGGCTCTCCCCTCTCCAGGACCCTGTGCGCCACGGCGGCTTCTTCCTCCGGGTCCTCGCATTCACACACCTCGGTGAAAGACCTGCCCAGCAGGTGCCTCACCGGCGTGTCACGCGGCCCGCCGGTGGCGGCGCTCATGCGGACCACGTGCAGCTGATCGTCAAGGACGTGCAGCCCCACCGGGGAATGGGCGAACATGGCCTTCAAGATCGCCACGTCCTGCCCCGCCGTGGTGTCCCCTGCTGCGAACACCTGCCACACCACGGAGGTCCCCCGCAGTACCGGCTTGACCAGCACCGCGGCCGCATCCGAGAACCTTTCCAGCCCCTCGTCACCAGCGGCGACCTCACGCATGAGCGCGGTCACCGACTGGCCGACGGCCTGTTCGGCGGTCCACCCGAACAGCTCCTCGGCCGGACGCCCCCACTCGAGCACCCGGCCACTCTCATCGATGAGTACGAGCACGTCACCGCTGGGCATCGGAGAGCACCTCCACCTCCATCCTTACCCACCCGTGTCGACGGGCGCGCTCGCCCGGTGGCTACACCGATCGGCTCAGCCCGCTTCCCACCAGGGCTGTCCCGACCGTGGGCGCCGTCGCCGGCCGGCAGGCGCTGCCACGCCTGGCGGGGCAGGCCGGTGACGACCAGATGCGGACGTCGGCGTCGGGTCGTCGGTGGTCACCGTGTCGGCACCGCACGCGCGACACGGTGTCCTTGTCAGCCACGAGCGGAGGTGTTCGACCTGTCCGTATGCCTCATCGATGTTGACCCAGACGAACGGCACGACCGCATCGACGGCCCGTCGCAGCAGCCACTTCAGGTGCTCGATCTTCGTGGCAGGTATCGAGTCGTCGTTCCCGGCGGCCTGGCGGGCGTGAGGGACCACCGATGGGCCACATGCCACGGTGTGGCTTCTGGCGGAGAAGGCTGATCGTGGTCTACAACCCATCTACCAGGGGCTTCGTCACTTGGTCATCCCGACCGCCCGGTGAGCGAAGCAGGTGGGAAACAGCTCACTGGGCCTTGACGGAACGGTCCTCTTCAACCGCCCGGGCGGTCTGGACCGGCGCATGGGTGCCGCGCTCGTGGAGGTTGGCCCTCGGCGTGCGCTCGATCTGCAGGTTGAGCAGTTCCGGGCGGCTGTAGTGGCCGCGCGCGTCCATCAGGCGCTTGCGCACGTCGATCCGCGCGAAATCCAGGTCGGCGATCACTTCGCCTTCGCCGGACGTCAGCGGCTCGCCGATGATGCGGCCTTCGGGATCGACGATGGCGGTGAAGAAGCCGCCGGAAACCGCGCCGACGGGGCCACCGGTGTCCTTGGCGATCTGCGCCTGCTGGTCGGCGTCGAGCCAGGCGGTGGCATTGACAACGAAGCAGGCCGACTCCAGCGCATGCTGGCGGATGTTGACCTCGATCTGCTCGGCGAACAGCGGGCCGCCGAAGGAGCCGGGATACATCGCGGCGTGGATCTGCTCACCGTCGGCGATCAGGGCATAGCGCGCCAGCGGCAGGTAGTGCTCCCAGCATGCGAGCTGGCCGATGCGGCCGATGGCGCTGTCCACCGCGCGCAGGCCCGAACCGTCGCCCTGCCCCCAGACCATCCGCTCGTGATAAGTCGGCGTGATCTTGCGGCGGCGCTGGATCAGCGTGCCGTCCGCGTCGAACAGCAACTGCGTGTTGTAGAGGGTACCGCCGTCACGCTCGTTGACGCCGATCGAGACGACCATCTGAGCTTCCCGGGCGGCTTCGGCGATCGCGTCGGTCTCGGCAGACGGTACGGTCACCGCCTCCCCGAGCAGACGCAGGTGCTCCTCGGCCATGCTGTAAGGCGGCTGCACGAAGGAGAAGTAGGGGTAGTAGGGAACGACGGTCTCGGGAAAGACCGCGAACTGCACGCCCTTCTTTCCCAATTCGCCGATCTTCTTCACGACCTTCTCGACGGTGCCCGCGCGACTGTAGAGCACGGGGCTGATCTGGACTGCAGCGGCTTTTACGACGGTCATGGTGTGGCTTCCTTGATGCGTGGTCGATGCGAGTTCGCGGCGCTGCGCCCGGTTCGGGGACAGCCACACAGCGGAAGGAGAAGCCGGGACTGTCCGGGAACGGTTTGATGCTGGGCGAGGCGCCGGGGGCGAGTCGGCAGCAGGGGGCAGCGCCAGCGCTGGGGAATCTGCTCACCTCATCCCCGGATACGAGCATATGCTCGTATCTGTTGGGCGGCAAGTATGGACCCTCGGGTCGGGGAGCTGCCTGACCCACCGCTCACCGCCGGCGCCCGAGGGGCCCTCGACGGGTGCGCGCATACTCCTGCCTCCGGTGGTGCGGGGGCAGGCCGGTGTGTCGGCGATCGCCGGCAGGAGGGTGAAGTCGCCGACCGCACTCGACCCCGTCCGGGTGAGTGCGGCTTGCGCACCGGCTCGTCGTGCGCCCGCCGCTGTGGGTCGCGCAGCTGGTCTTGAGGCGCGGGGGCGGCCGCCGGGCCCTGATCACCTCGCGCGCGGGTCGATCCGCCGCGACGTCGCCAGTGGGCGATCGATTCCTCAGGACGGGGCTTCCGAGGGGAACCAGGGGACGCCGGTTCGGGTTCGGGCGAACGCGTTGTCGGCACGTTCCGGCGCCGGCGACGGCAGCAGGCAGGCCCCGCCACCGCACGACGTGGCGGCCAGGTGCCGCGGTGAGGCAGCGACCTACGTCACGGCCTTTGGCCCGGCGGGCCCTCAGGCCCGTGGCTTTCGTTCGGGCGCCGCGGAAGGACGCCGCCTTGTCGGCCCCGGCCAAGCAGGCCTAGGCCGCCCGGCATCCCACGACGACCCGGCCGTAGATCGGGAAGTGCGAGGAAGATCGCTGTGTAAGGCCATGCCGGCGAGGTCGTCCGCGGCACCAACCGCCCGCACGACATCTGGAGCGCGATGAACCGGATCTGGGCCGGCATCGACAGCAGCAAGACCCACCACCACTGCCTGCTACTCAACGAAAGTGGCGAAAGGCTGCTGTCCCGCCGCGTCGCCAACGACGAACCGGAGCTCCTCAAGCTCCTTGACGCCGTATTGGCCCGCGGCGACCAGGTGACCTGGGCCGTGGACATGGCCAGCGGTGAACCCGCCCTGTTACTCGCCCTGCTGGTCAACCACGAGCAGGAAGTCCTCTACATTCCCGGCCGCGTGGTCAACCGGGCCAGTGACGGCTACCGCGGTGAGGGCAAGACCGACGCCCGCGACGCGCTGGTCATCGCCGATCAGGCCCGCCTCCGCCGCGACCTCCAGCCGCTGCGGCCCAGCGAGGAGGCCATCATCGAGCTCCGGCTCCTGACGAACCGCCGCGCCGACCTCGTCCGCGACCGCACCCGTGCCGTCAACCGCCTTCGCTCCACGCTGACCGGCATGTTCCCCGCTCTGGAACGGGCGTTGGTGCTCACCAGCGACGGACCACTCGTCCTGCTGGTCGGCTACCAGACCCCCGCAGCCCTTCGGTGTCTCGGGGTCGCGTGACTCACCCGTTGGTTACGTACTCGGGGCGTCCGCAGTCCGGAGGGGCTGGCGAAGAAGGCCGTGGAGGCCGCTGAGCGGCAGCACACCGCCGTTCCTGGCGAGGCTGTGATCGCCCAGCTCGTCCGGACGCTCGCCCGGGAGGCCCAAGCCTTGAACGTAAAGGTCGCCAAGATCGACCAGCTCATCGAGGCCGGATTCCGGGCCCACGAGCTGGCCGAGGTCGTGGCTAGTGGCTCGTCACGCAGCCTTGGCCGGGTAATCGACCCGCTGCTCGTCGGCCAGCAGACTGTCTCCAAGACCTGATCTTGGAGGTGGTCGTGG
>NZ_JBHWJT010000100.1:0-5751 GCF_042731325.1 Streptomyces sp. NPDC059866
GACAGTGTGCGGCCCCCTCGGACGGCTCCCTCACCAGACTCCTATGCGGGCTCACAGCCCAAACATCAAGCGGCGTCGGCGGACAGCCCCTGCACTGATTTTCACGCCTGCGGGGCGTCACCGCAGGTGAACGGTCGACTCCTATGTCAAGCAGCCAGGCTCACGGGCGTTGGGGGTGGCGGGTTGAGGGGTTGGCCGAGGTCGGCTTGGTCGGCGAGCAAGGCCCGGTAGACGCGGTCGGAGATGCGACGCCGCAGCAAACGCAGGGCCTCCGTCTTGGTCTTGCCGATGGTGAGTTGCTTGGCGAAGTAGGTCGCGCCTTCGCCGTCGCCTCGCACCTGGGTCACGGCGATCATGTGGAGAGCATGGTTGACGGTGCGATTGCCGCCTCGGTTGAGCCGAACGCGGACCTTGTTGCCTGACCAGACGGGGATCGGGGCAGTGCCGTTGAACCGGGCGAAGGCCGCCTTGGAGACGAACCGAGTGGCGTCGGCGGCCTCTCCGATGATGACCGCGGCACCCAGAACGCCGCAGCCGGGGATCGCCAGCAGATGCGGTGCTCGGGCGGCGACCAAACGACGGATCTGGCTCTCCAGCGCGTTGATGCGTTCCGAGAGACGGCGGCAGTCCGCGACCAGTTCGGCAGCGATGGCCGCGAGCGTCCCGGGATGCTGGATCAAGGCTTGGGCCAGGTGGTCCAGGATGCACAGACGGCGCAGGCCACGAGAGGCGACGGCCAGCTCCGGGTCGAGCTCGTGCAAGAACCAGCGCAGCTTGTTACCGATCGCGGTGCGCTGGGCCACCAGCGTGCGCCGGTGGTCGACCAACAGTTTGATGTCCCGGCTTGGCCCATCCAGGCATGCCTTGGGCAGGTCGGGCTCGCGCAGAGCGACCCGGGCCACCGCCTCGGCGTCGATCGGGTCGGACTTCCCGCGCTCCCGGGCCGAGCGTCGTACGCCGGCCATCAGCCGGGTGTGCACCCGTACCACCGCGTGTCCACTGTTGAGCAGGTCGGCCTCGAACCGCCGCGTCAAGTGGCGGCAGTCCTCGACTGCTACCAGTACCGAACCGAAGCCGTGCAGCCAGGCCAGCGCCTTGAGATGGCCAGCAGGTCTGGCTGCCACGGTCAGTTCTGCCAGCCGCTTTCCCAGCGGATCGACCGCCACCAGCGTGTGCGTGTTCTTGTGTCCGTCTATCCCAACGACGATCAACGTGCCTCCCTGCGACGATGCCGGATGCTCAGGTGATCGTCCGGTGCCGGGGGCACGCCTCAATCGGGCCAGCGGCACGCTCCTATCAAGCCACACCACACCGGACGGCCTGCGACCGGCGGGCGGCACATCGCCGACAAGCCACCGCCGTACGGGGCAGCGAAGAAACGAGCCAGCCCACCGGTCGACAGGATCCTGCCACCGGAGGGCGGCACATCAAGGACCAACCACCAAAGGCGGCTTCGGCCCGCGCCCACCCGCCGATCGCCAACAGCCTGACATTGACGCGAAGAAAGCCGTGGCCCGCTTGAGGATCTCCACGTCCTCCCGCAGGCGGCGGTTCTCCCGCCGCAGTTGGGCCAGTTCCTCGCGTTCGCTGCTGGTCAGCCCGTCACGCTCCCCGTTGTCGACCTCGGCCTGCTTGACCCAATCGCGCACCGCGGTCTCGGTCAGGTCGAAGTCCTTGGCGACCTGACCGACCGAGCGGTCACCCCGTCGGCACAACTCGACGATCTCAGCCTTGAACTCCGGCGTGAACGAGCGGCGAGGACGCGGCTTCTTCTTCCCCATGCTCTCCATGATGGACATCATCCTTCCAAGGCCGAAGCCCCTGATCTCCGATGTCCGTCAAAGCGGATCAAGCCCAAGGAACGCCCGACAGGGCTGACCCCGCACAGCGCCGCGAAGGACGCTGATCTCCCGATCCCCGACCTGGACGCCGAGACCGCCGCCCGCGAGGTCCCCGTTCCCGCTCGGTGATTCCTCGGGCAGCCGTGCATCCTGCGGACGGACAAGGCCGTAGCCGAGCTCGGATACGAGCCCGTTGTCTCGCACGCTGCCGGTCTGGAGGCCGTCAGCGACTCCGTGGCCGTCACCGCGCGTGAAGCGCCATCCACCCTTCAACCGGCGTACGTCAACCCGGCTATTCAGCGGAATTGGGCGACTGACGCCCTGACAACAGAAAGGTGCCGCTGACCTGCAAGGATGCGAGTGTCGAGTTCGTATCCGGTGCAGGAGTCAGGACACTTTCTACAGTTCGGCAGGGCCGGGGGCGCGGCGCGCCCCCGGCCCAGTTCTCGTCACTCTGCGTGCTGAAGTTCCGAGGTATCCGCGCTCCTGGCCGCGACCTTCGGCTGGTGCTTCGGATTGCCCGCATTGACGGCGAAGAACGCGACCAATGCGGCGGCGGCGAGGAATCCGGTGCCCCACCAGTAGGCAACGGAGTAGCCGTGCATCAGCGACAGGTTGGTGAGGGAGGCGGAGCCGTGGTGGGAGGCGACGTATCCGGTGGTGGCGCTCGCGGCGATGGTGTTGAGCAGCGCGGTGCCGATGGAGCCGCCCATCTGCTGCGAGGTGTTGGTCATGGCAGAGGCGACCCCGACATCGCGCGGTTCGACACCGTGGGCGCCCAGGCTGAAGGCGGGCATGAACGCCGTGCCGATACCGACGCCCACCACTATCTCGGCCGCTGCGATGTACCCGAACGAGGAACCGAGGTCAAGCAGCGCGAGCATCAGCACACCGATACCGGACACCGCGTATCCGGCGCCCATCAGCAGGCCGGGGCGGACCCAGTGCGCGAGGCGGGCACCGATCTGTGTGGAGCCGATGGCCTGCGCGGCGGCCATCGGAATGAAGGCCGCTCCGCTCTGCACCGGTGTGTATCCCTTCACCAACTGGAAGTAGTAGCTGAGGAAAAGAAACATGCCGAACATGGACATGACTGACAACGCCAGGGAGAGATAGGAGCCCGCGCGATTTCGTTCGGCGAGGACGCGTAGCGGCAGCAGCGGTGACGTCACCTTGGCCTCAAGCAGGACGAAGGCCGCCAGCAGGAGGGCGGACAGGACGAACATGCCGATGGTCACGCCCGCACCCCAGCCGTCGCTCTCCGCCTTGGCGAAGCCGAACACCAGGGCGACTGCGCCGCCGCTGGCCAGGATGGCCCCCGGCACGTCCAGCCGGCCACGATCCGCGTGCGCGCCGGGGTCGCGCACCACGGTCAGGACACCGATGATCCCGATGGCCGCAATGGGGAGGTTGATGTAGAACCCCCAGCGCCAGTCGGCGTACTCGGTGAAGAACCCGCCGAGCAGCAGGCCCAGGGCGCCGCCCGCGGTGGCTATGGCGCCGTAGACGCCGAAAGCCTTGGCGCGCTCCCTGGCGTCGGTGAACGCCAAGGAGATCAGCGCCAGGGCGGCAGGAGCGAGGAGCGCGCCGAACACACCCTGAAGGGCACGGGCAGTGAGGAGCGTGGGCAGATTCTGCGCCGCACCGCCGAGCCCCGAGGCCAGAGCGAAGCCGACCAGTCCGATGACGAACACCCGCTTGCGGCCCCAGAGGTCGCCCAGGCGCCCGCCCAGAATGAGCAGACCACCGAAAGCCAGGCCATAGGCGGTGATGACCCATTGCCGGCCGCCGTCGGTGAAGTGCAGGTCATGCTGAGCGGACGGCAGAGCGATGTTCATGATCGCCCCGTCGAGGAAGACCATCAGCTGCGCGATGGCGATGAACAGCAGGGCCAACCAGCGCCGGGGGTCGGGATGGTGGACGTCTTGGGACATGACTGGCATTCCTTGGAGGTGTCGGTTGTCGGCCAGGCTTTTTCAGCCGGGCTACGTCAATGGAAGGTTTGCGCCGTGCCGGTGGTGCGGGCGCGCTCGATGGCGTCGGTCAGGCGCGCCGGGACAGGGCATGGCGTCGGGCACCATGCTGGCGCCAGCGGCCCAGGTCCCGGGCGAGCCGGGAGGACAGGCGGGCGCCGTTGCCGCCCATGGAGTGACCGAGGTCGGCGGGCGCGTCGTCACCACGCACGACTCTGGTACCCGGAGGGTGCGGACAGCGGTGTCCGCGCCCCAGCCGCCGGCCAGGAGGGAATTGGCGACTTGCATCAGGGGCTCTCACGGTCGTTGTACGCGGCTGCGGCGGTCCGCGCCGAACCCTGCCGCGATGTGCTGACGTTGCGGAGTTAGAACGCCGGCGACGCCGTGATCGCGGGGATGTGTAGGTGGAGGCCCTGTACTGGCCCCTCCGCCGAACCGGGTCATGCCCACCTCCATTCTAACTCGAACGATCGTTAAATTAAGCACGCATAAAGATGTTGTGCTGTCACGCGGCGCCAGGACCGGTCGGAACCCGGCGCTGCGCGCTCAGCGAAGGCAGTTCAGGGCGACGTCCGCGGTCCGCGTCAGCGCGGCCCGATCCGGATTTATGGCACCCATGACCCGCAGGCCCTGGAAGGTCATGGCGAGGAATCCGGCGAGGTCTGCGGCGCTCCGGTCGGCCGGGATCTCGCCCCGTCCTTGGGCCTCGGCAATGGCCTCGAAGAGTGTGAGCTCAAGCAGCTGCGTCGTTGCGCGAAGCCGCTCGGCCACCTGCGCATCGCTGTGCGCACGCTCCATCGCCGCCCCCACAATCAGACATGACGCCTGGCCGGGACCGCAGGTCACTTCGTCGATCACTGCCGCGAAAGCCGCACGGATCGTCTCCCGCGCGTCACCGCCGGCGCGCAGCATCTCGATGAACGGCAGCGCGTAGTGCCGCCGGTACAAGTCCAGTGCAGCCAGGTAGAGACCTTCCTTGCTGCCGAAGGCCGCATAGATCGAACCACTGCCGATCTCCATGGCCTTCGCCAGGTCACGCACGGAGGTGCCACCGTACCCGGTACGCCGGAACGCCTGCATCGCCGCGGTGACGGCGGCTTCGGTGTCGAACTCGCGAGTGCGTGCCATACAACCGACCGTACCTATTGATGGAACGATCGGCAAATAAATGTGGAGAGCCTTGCGGAGCCGCTGGTCATCGCCGGCTGAAGCAAGATAGGCCTTGGGCGGGCGCGGGTGGGACGGACATCTGGTCTCCAAGGTCTGATGAGCAGGGCACGGCGTCACGGCGAGAGTGACAGTTCGAGATCGCTCAAACGAGATGCGACGCCAGCCGTCGGTCGCCACCGGCCCGAGGTCCGGACGCTCCTACAGCAGGTCGTCGGGGCATGTGCGAAGGCCGGGACGGGGTGTGACCTACAGGCCGGGGCCGTGTCCTCCTCGCGTCAAGGACTTCTCACGGCGCCGCTGGACCGCGATCTGGGTCGCTCTGCCGGCCGCCCCCGGCTCGGCCGCCGCACAGGCAGCCAACCCGCACTTCCACTCGTCCCCGATCAGGCATGCAGTACGACCGCGTGGACCGGTCATCGAGAGCTCGCCCGGCTCCCTGTCTCGCCCGGCCGCGTCCCGGGCTCCATCATGGAAGTCGTACGGTGCTCGATCAACCGACCACGGGCGGACCATGCCGTGATTGCCGACCTACGCCAGGACCAACTATTCGCAGGCGCTCTCGAACGCGCTGTGCGGGAGCTGGGTGCCTTTGTCGCCATTGTTTACCGGGACTCTTGCAGAAAGCCCCGGCGTTCACGCCGGGGATGAATGCATCTCAAGGCTGCTCTGACCTGCACGTCAGAGCGGACGTTGTTGCTGCTCGATGTACTGGCGGACGATCGCCAACGGTGCTCCGCCGCACGATGCGGAGAAGTACGAGGGTGACC
>NZ_JBHWJT010000101.1:0-5499 GCF_042731325.1 Streptomyces sp. NPDC059866
GCGCGATCCTCCCACGCCCAGTGCACAGGCTGCCCAGCCCATCAAACCGCTTGTCCGCTCCCGACCCCGGCGAACCTTCCCGGTCACAGCACTAGCGCGTTCTGGATCTTCGCCGTGATCTGCGTTCTCGGTGTGGCCTTCGTCGCCAGGTGGGTCCCCGAGACGCGCGGCCGCCACGCCGACCAGGTGGGTGAGGACCTCCACCGGCGGTGGAACGTGCGAGCCAAGTGACGTCCGCGCGCGGAACGCGTGCCCGGGGCGGAGCTACTCGCCCAAGGCGACGGCGAGGAGCGCGGCGTCGTCCTGCAGCTTTCCCCGGTGTGCCGGAAGACGGCGGAGAGCACGGCGTCGAGCACCACGTCCGGATCGGGCGGGAGGGACTGGGACAGCACCGGAACAGGGTCGAAGAAGACACCGTCGGCATCGCGGGCTTCGTTGATGCCGTCGGTGAACAGCACCAGGGTGGCTCCGACGGGCAGGTCGAACCGGTCGACCGGAATGCCGTCGTCGCCGAGGACGCCCAGGCCCAGCGGCAGCGACGGCGTGGCCGGTTCCAGCGGGCCCACCGTGCCGTCGTGGACCAGCAGCGGCGCCGCGTGGCCCCGGTTGGCGACGCGCAGCACGGAGTAATCCGGGGAAATCTCCGCGACGACGGCCGTAGCGAACGACTCCGCTTCCGCTCCGGTCGCCTGTGCGATACCCACCTGCATCCGGTTCTCCATCTGCCGGACGACACCCGGCAGGTCCGGTTGGTGATCGCAGGCCTCGCGGAAGGAGCCGAGCAGGGCGTTGACCGTACGGACCGCCTCGAGTCCTTTGCCGCGCACGTCGGCGAGGAGGATCCGGGTGCCGTGGGGCGTGTCGTGAATCGCGAAGAGGTCCCCTCCGATGGCGGCTTCCTCATGGGCGGCCTCGTACCGGGAAGCCACGGCCAGCCGTCCCACACGACGAGGCAGATCCGGGAGCACCGCGCGCTGAACCGCCGCGGCCACCTCGCGGCTCGTCTTCAACTGCCGCCGGTCGCGTGCGAGCAGCACATTGAGGACCGCTGCGATGACGGTGAGAATGATCAGACTGCTGAACGCGACGAGGTCGTCGCGGGCCGGCTCCCTTTCCAGGTACACCAGGGCAACCCCCGCGAGGTTCGCCGCTACGCCGGTGGCGATTGTCCCGCGCAGGGAAAGAACCGGCGCGGCCACTCCGGGGGCGGCCGCGAGCACAGGGAACGTATTGACGTCTCCCCGGGTGGCGATGTCGAGGGCGAACGCGCTTACGATCACCGCGGCAGGCAGCCATCGGAGCCGCTGCTCCCGCTCCGTCGCTTCCTTGCGGCCGTTGCGCATCCCATATCCCTAGGTGATCGTCCGGCGGGCTCTGAGAGCAGCAGTCCGACAACTACTGCGAGGAGTAAGATCTACTGCGTGGCGGAGGGCCGTTCCGGTCGTGCAGTGCGTACACAACGCGGGTGGTGATCTCCTCGGGGCTGCCCGACACGTCCACTGCGACGCCCGCCTCGCCCGGCCCCAGCGGCTCGAGCACGGCGAGCTGGGAGTCCAGCAGCGTCGTGCGCATGAAGTGCCCCGCCGACGAGCCAGCCGCTCCTCGATAAGGGCGCGGTCGCCCGGTGAGGTGCACGAAGACGATGCCGGGAGCCGCTGCCCGCACCCCGTCGCGGTAGGCCCTCCGCAGCGCCGAGCCGCTGATCACCGCGCCGAGCCCCGCCCGCCCGCGCGCCCAGGCGCCGATCGCGTCCAGCCAGGACCAGCGGTCCTCGTCGGTGAGCGGCACACCGGACGACATCTTGGCGATGTTGGCCTGCGGGTGGAAGTCGTCGCCCTCGGCGTACGGAACACCGAGCCGGGCCGCGAGCAGCACACCGATAGCGGTGTTGCCGGTACCCGTGACTCCCATGACCACCACGACCAGGGGGCTACTCATTTTCCTCGCTGCCTTCGCCGGCATCGGATGCCGACGTCACAGATGAGGACGGACGTGCCATGGCTCGATCCTTTCAGGGAATCAGGTCTCCGGCAGACCAGGAGCAGTCCACCGCGCGCCCTCATCACTCCCCGTCACACCCCGGCACATCATGCGAGCCCGGCCCGAAACATAGAGGCACCCCCCGCGGGGGTTGTCCGTAGGCGCGCCCGCTGCGCGCCGGGGCGCGCTCGTGGTCCCCGCCCGCGCGGGGGTTGTCCGTCGTTCCCGGAATCTTCGTGGGAGCCGTCTCCGCCCGCGTAGGTGACCACCTGTGGCAGGCCGTCACCGAAACCGTTGGCAACGGCGCAGCCGCCCTTGTGCGCAAAAGTGGCAAGCCACTTTCCGTGAGGCGGCATGATGCGCACCGACTCCGAGCACGACACCGTCAATCTCCCGCCCGAGGGGACCTGATCTTCGTCTACGACGGACCCGGCCTGGCCACCCGCCTGGAAGGCTGGGCCATCAGCAACCTGGAACTCTTCTTCGGTGACGGGCTCGAGGCCGCGCGGCAGTGCAAGGTCGCCGCTTACCGCAACGCCGACGGCAACCTCGGCATCAACGCGCGCGTGACGCCGCTGGTCGTCGTGGCGGCATGGCACCTCGTCAACCCCGCCGGCGACGTCGTCAACGGAGGCCCCCACGGTCGAAACAGCGAGAAGCCGTCCCAGACACAGCAGGAGCTCGAAGCCGTCCGTGACTCCGGCTGGTACGAGTCCCACAAGGGTGCGGTCCCTGTGTACGGCATCCCCAGCACCTCATGGCGCTCACCGTCCGCCGACGCCAACAGAGCTTGACCGCGCCCTCCGGTTCCGGGTTCACCGCGGCTCGGGGCGGGACCTACCGCTGGTACGAGCCGGACACGGCCCCCTCCGACGAGCCCGCCACCACCAGCGAGCCCACCGCCGAACGCTCGCGCGACAGGCACCTACTAGGTACCATCGGGTGCATGCCATCCCTGAACGTGTCGTTTACCGACGAAGAGCTCGAGGGCGTACGGGCCGCGGCCGCTGCCGAGGGCAAGAGCCTCAAGCAGTACCTCCACGACCTCGGCGTCCGCGAGATGCAGCGCAAGCAGTTCATCGCCGGCGCCACCGGATGGGCCGACCGGCTGCGCGACGAGTTCGACCAGGCCTTCCCCGACGAGGTACCGCCCGCCCAGCGCAGCAACGGAGCCGCTGCCGCCTGATGCACCTCTCCATCGACGTCTCCTGGCTCCTCGATGTCCAAGAGACCGCGCTCGGTCATGACGACCTCACCGTCTCGGACTACTCCGCGCTGGTGGCCGCCGTCGCCCGCCACAAGACCCGGCTCCCCACTCTCGCTGCGGCCGACCCGGACCCGGCCTGGCGTGCGGCTGCCCTGATGCACACCATCGTGCGCCTGGAGCCCCTCCCGCACCGCAACAGCCTGTACGCCGCGTTCATCGCCGCCCAGTACATGGACCAGTCCGGCGAAGGCATCGATCCCCCCTACGGCGCCCTCTCCGACCTCGTCCGCAAGATCCGCGACACCCGTATCCGAGTGCAGGACGTCGCAGACCAGCTGCGTGTCTGGAAGCTGTAGGGTCCCGCCTGCCTGGCCGATTGCCTGACCCGCGATGGCCCCAGCCGGCACGGAAGACGGAGCCGGTCACACCCTTACCGCTGTGACCGAATCAGGTGCATGATCTCTTCACCCCCCGCCATGCAGTACCAAGCAGGTGAAGGGGGTTACATGAGTCCGAAGCGCCACGTCCAGACCCGTGCCACGGTGATACGGGGCGGGGACACGACGACGCTCGTATCCCTCGAGGACTGGTACGGGGGGCACATCCTGACCTCAGTCGATACCCGGATCATCGAGGCAGCCACCGGTATGCCACGTCAGCAGTTGCCGGAAACGCAGCTGTGGGTGATGACGTGGCTCCCGTCGCAGTCCGCCGAGGATCTCGATCTGCGGCAGTGGGAGCCCTGTCGGGGCGTGTGCGGTAATCGGGCAGCGTGACGCGCCGGAATGCGAGTGAGCCGACATGGGGCTGACCTCGAAGGGCACCCCATAGCGGCGCATCGCGGCGGTGAAGGCCGAGCACACCGCCCGGGCGCTGGGCACCGCCACGACGGAGGCGATCACGACGAACCGGGAGTGGTCGTCGATGCCGGTGACCATCTTGCACTCCCGCCCGTCGGCCAGCGGGACCCCGCCGACCAGGTCCATCTGCCACAGGTGCATGGGCGCCTCGCGCTGTCACCGGCGGTACTTGCGCGGATGCTGCTGTTCCTGGGCGCGGACCAGGCCGTTGCGGGACAGCACCCGGTGGACCGTGGCCCGCGACGGCGCCGACTCCAGCCCGCGGCCAGCCAGCTCGTGGGAGATCCAGCGGGCACCCCACCGGGGATGCCAGCGACGCAGCTCGCAGATCTCGGCCTCCACCTCGACGGACAGGTGCGTGGGACTGTTCCGCGGGCGCCGGGAGCGGTCCAGCAGACCGGGCATGCCCTCCTGCTCGAACCGCCGCCGCCAGCTGTGCAACGTCTGACGCGAGGTGCCATACCGGGCCGCGACCTCACCGATCGGAGACCCACCGAGCACCTCGCGGACAGCCCGGTAGCGGTACAAGTCCTTGCCCGGGATCTTCGCAGCAGACTATGCGGAGCGTCTGGCCGCGGCGCGGCGTAGGCTGCGTCCGCGCAGTGACGACTCTGGCGAGAGAGGCGGTTCTGGCTGACTGCAGCAGCATGCAGAGCCCGTACTTGGGCTGGCCGTCAGGTGTCGTATCGACCGTCCCAGGGGGCCGAAAAGCCCAGGCGGTCGGGGTAGAGCTCGGCCCAGTCGTCTTCGCCTTCCCCGTCTTCGTGGCGTTCAGTGATCAGGCCGAAGAGCACGCCGTCAGCGGTCAGCTGGAACGGACGGATCGCGATGTCCCCGTACTCGCGCTGAGAAAGGTCGTCGAGAAGTGCTCTCATCCGTGCCTCGGCTCGAGATGAGACGGAGTCCCCGTCGTAAGGTCGTCGCTGCTGCTCAGCCCACGTGCCTGCGCACCAGATGTCCGAGTCGATGTGCCGACCCTCGGAGTCGAAACGGTGTAGCACGACGTAGAGGCGCTTCTGTTCCTCCCACCCGTCGCCGAGCCTGAACCCTTCTGGAAAGGCGTAGGTGACCGAGGCGAAAAACTGGCCTCCCGCATACCGCCCGATGGTCTTGGTGCGGTAATCGGGCTCGTGGGAGATCGGGATGATCTGGGGGACTGCCATGGCGAGAACCATAGACGTGGGTCGGAAAGTGTCTGGGCCGAGAGACGGCTCAAGGCAGTGGACAAGTACTCAGGTCGGTCGCGGACCGCTTGACGACGAGGCGGGTGGTTTCATCGTGGAAGTGGACGGCGAGAGCTGTTTCGTCCGCGTTATTGATCCGAAACGGTAGGTGTTCTGGGTCGTTGATCCCTGCATGAGTGAACTGGTGGGGGACGCACGGCAGTTGTCGCCGTCGGCGCAGGAGGCCCTTCGGCTGCGGGCGGTGGCCGCGCTGGTGGCGGGCCGGACT
>NZ_JBHWJT010000102.1:0-5414 GCF_042731325.1 Streptomyces sp. NPDC059866
CACGTCAGCGTGGCGGTGGGACTGGACGCAAACGCAGCGTCACCGCCAGTGACGCCCGTTGTGCAAGCCCATCGCTTTAGCGATGGGTAGTTGACATGTCACCCGATCGTGCAGCAGACCCATCAGATTGGAAGAGGCTCACTGAGCTCTGCTGCTCGGCACGCTGCTGCTGGATCGAGGAGAGACGGCGGAGGGCGGTCGACGGAGGTCTTGGACCCGCATCGCCGGCTGGAACTGCGGCGTTTTCGTGGGCTGCTGAAGCCCGGGGCGATGAGCCCGTCGGAGAGCGCCGGTGGCGCGAAGGCTCGGCCCACTCACGCGCGAGCGCTCCACCCCGGCCCACTGGCTGTACAGCGAGCCCCACTGTGCGGCGCGCCAAAGACCGTCCGCAGGGGTTCTGGGTCGGCGACGGCTCCGTGAACGGTGCAACGCCCCAGCGCTCCCTCGGCAACACGGCTTTCGCGCCGCTCGCCCCGCTCGCCTCCGAGCCGCCCCTTCCTGCCGGATGCCCGCACCGTCAGCGCAGCAGCATGGGCACCCTCAGGGGCGCCCGCTCATGACGCTGCGCAGCAGGTCGACGATGGGCTGCACCGGGACGGTCGGGTCGAAGGCGCGCTGGACGCCGAGCCCGATGCCGAGGCTGAGCAGGGTCAGGGCGGCGGTGTCGGCGGGCAGGGCAAGTGTGATGCCGAGTTCGTCCGCCTGCGCCCGGATCAGGTCCGCGAGCGCGGCGGTGACGGTGCGCCGACGCTGGGCGAGCTGCTCGCACACCTGCTTGTCGCGGCGGTTGGCGGTGGCGAACTCGACTTCCAGCGAGGTCCACGAGCTGTCGCCGATGGTCTCGTCGGCCCAGCGGGCGAATCCCGCGATCCGGTCCTCGAAGCGGGGCGCGTCGCCCATCGCGGCGGCCAGCTGTGTCACCTGTTCCGCGGCGATGCGGTCGAGCACGGCCAGGCACAGCTCGTTCTTGGTGGCGAAGTTGGAGTACACCGCCCCCTTCGAGTAGCCCGCCGCCTCGGCGACACGCTCCATTGACGTCGCCGTGAAGCCGTCGCCCAGGAAGAGCGCGTACGCGGTGCCGAGGACGTGTTCGCGGGTGCGGGCCTGGCTCTCGGCCCGGGTCAGTCTTGCCACCCCCGGAGGATACCGCTAGCTTTCAGATTCCCTTGGAATTCAAATACCGGGAGAATCTATGGCGGGGTGTCAACGACGCGGGCTGGTCGTCGGGTGCGGCGGCACCCTCGGCTTCGCATGGGCGGTTGCGGTGCTGGCTGCGGTCGAGGAGCAGCTCGACTGGGATGCCCGCACGGCAGAGGTGCTGGTGGGGACGTCGGCGGGGGCGGAGGTCGTGTCCCCGCTCGGGTCCGGCCGGTCGGTCTCCGACCTGCTCGCAGCACTGCAGGGCCGGTCCGACGCGGACCCGCTGCTCCTGCGGCACGTCGGCGCGCACCCGGGCGCCCTGCCACCGGTTCCGTGGCCGGGACTGCCGGGCGCCGGGCTGACGGCGGCGGCAGCCCGGGGCCGTGTCCCGCTCGGGTCGGGGCTGCCCGGCCTCCTGCCGCGCGGCCGGGGGGATGCGGGGTGGCTGCGGGGCTTCGGCGCCGCGCTGGCGGACGGCCACACGTGGCTCGCCTCGTTACGTACGTGGCTGGTGGCGACCGAGACGCGCTCCGGCAGACGGGTCGCGTCCGGTTCGCCCGATGCCCCGGTCGCCGACATCGGCAGCGCGATGGCCGCGTCGTGGGCGATCCCGGGCTGGTTCCCTCCCGTACGGATCGACGGGCGCGCCTACCTCGACGGCGGGGTGGTGTCGCCGACGTCGGCCGACCTCGTTGCCCCGCTCGGCCTGGACGAGGTGGTGATCATCGCCCCGATGGCGACGTCCGGGGGCGCGCCCGCCACCGGGCTGAGCCGCCTCGAACGCGTCGCCAGGCGCTGGATGACCGGGACCCTCGACGCGGAGGAACACCTGCTTCGGGCAGCGGGGACCCGCGTCGTCCGGATCGAGCCCGGCGCCGAGGAACTGGCCGTCATGGGCTTCAACTTCATGGACGTCGCCCGCCGCCCGGCCACCCTCGACGTCTCCCTGTGTACCGCGCCCGACCGTGTCAAGCGAGCCATCGACAGGAGCACCACGGCATGAGCGCCCATTTCGAAGTCATCGTCATCGGCGCCGGCATCTCCGGGGTCGGCGCGGGGGTCCGGTTGCGCGAGGCCGGGATCCGGGACTTCCTGATCATCGAGACCGCCGACGACTTCGGCGGCACGTGGCGGGCCAACACCTATCCGGGCTGCCAGTGCGATGTGCCGTCCCGGCTCTACAGCTACTCGTTCGCGCCGAACCCGGACTGGACGAGGGTGTACGCGCATCAGCCGGAGATCCTCACCTACGTGAAAGGGGTCGCCGACCGGCACCGGCTGCGCGAGCACACCCGGTTCGGCGTGCGCATGACCGAGGCGCACTGGCAGCCCGACGCAGCGCGGTGGCGGATCAGCACCAATGCCGGCGAGTTCACCGCCCGGTTCCTGATCGCCGGTGCCGGGCCGTGGAACGAGCCTCTCATCCCCGATATCCCGGGCCTTGCGGAGTTTCCCGGCGAGGTGTTCCACTCCGCGCGCTGGAACCACGACTACGACCTGCGCGGCAAGCAGGTCGCGGTGCTCGGCACCGGGGCATCGGCCGTGCAGTTCGTCCCGGCCATCGCCCCCCAGGTCGACCGGCTCCACCTGTTCCAGCGCACTGCCCAGTGGGTGCTGCCCAAGCCGGACCATCGCATACCGAAGGCCGAGCGGTGGGTGATGCGGCACGTGCCCGGCGCCCGGGCCGCGGTGGCCGCGGTGGAGTACCGGGCCATGGAGATGCTGGGCCGCGGATTCCGCAAACCCTCGCTGCTGCGCGGCGTACAGGCCGTGGCACGCGCACACCTGCGCACCACCGTCCGCGACCGTGAACTGCGCCGCAAGCTGACCCCCGACTACACCATCGGCTGCAAGCGCATCCTGTTCTCCAACCACTACTACCCGGCCCTGACCCGCCCGAATGTGGACGTGCACGCCTGCGCCGTCCGCACGGTCGACGGCACCACCGTGCTCGGCGCCGACGGCAGCAGCGCCGAAGTGGACGCGATCATCCTCGGCACGGGCTTTCACATCCTCGACATGCCCCTGTCGAACCTCATCCACGACGGCGCCGGACGTTCCCTCGCCGACCACTGGCAGGGTTCCCCCGAGGCGTACCTCGGCACCGTCACCGCCGGGTTCCCCAACGCGTTTCTGCTTCTCGGTCCCGGCCTGGGCACCGGACACAGCTCCGCGTTCACCATTCTCGAAGCCCAGCTCGATCTCGCCTTCGGCGCTATCCGCTCAGCACGCGCCGAGGGGTGGGCGTCGGTCGAGGTACGCCGCGACGTGCAGACCGCCTACAACACCGAACTGCAAACCGCCCTCGCGGGCACCGTCTACAACACCGGCGGATGCCGGAGCTACTACCTCGACGCCAACGGCCGCAACAGCTTCAGCTGGCCCTGGTCCACCGGCCGACTCCGCACACAGGTGGCACGCTTCGACGCCCGCGACTTCACCGTCATCCACCCCACCGACCGGCAGGAACTCAGCGCATGAGATTCCCCGCCATCGACATGCGCGGCGCCGACATCGCCGTCACCGGCGCCGCACGCGGCATCGGACTCGCCACCAGGTAGACCGCCGGGTGTACCGGCCTTCTGGACTCTGCTGAGAAAAACGTGATTCGAGCAGGGGTGGTGTCGTTGGTCCTCCACGGTTGTTGTGGTCGTGGGTGGGAGGGCCGAGATGGATGTCGCTGGAGCCACGGGCTGATCAGGGGGTGCCGGAGCTGACGGCCCGGGTGGTGCGGGCCGCGTTCCCGAAGGGGACGCTCGCGGTGCGGATCCGGGAGGCGCTGGGCCCGCTGTTTGAGGACGAGGCGTTCGCCGGGGCGTTCGCCGTCCGGGGACGTCCGGCTGTCTCGCCGGGGGTGTTGGCCTTGGTGTCGGTGTTGCAGTACGCGGAGGGGCTGACCGACCGGCAGGCCGCTGACCAGGTGCGAGCCCGGATGGACTGGAAGTTTCTGCTCGGCCTAGAGCTGGATGATCCCGGGTTCGAAGCTTCCGTGCTGAGCCTGTTCCGTGCCCGTCTCATCGAGCACGGGCTGGAACAGACGGCGCTGGAGCTGGTGCTGGAACGCTTGCGCGGGCTGGACCTGTTGAAGGCCGGTGGTCGGCAGCGGACCGATTCCACGCATGTGCTCGCGGCGGTGCGGACGCTGAACAGGATGGAGTTCGTCGGCGAGACGCTGCGAGCGGCACTGGAGGCGCTGGCGGTCGCGGCCCCGACCTGGCTGTCCGGCCTGGTCACAGCCGAGTGGGCCGAGCGCTACGGGCCGCGCGTGGACGACTACCGCTTCCCCAAGGGCGAAGAGGTCCGTGAACAGTGGTCTGAGCAGGTCGGACGGGACGGATTCGTCCTGCTGGAGGCGGTCTACGCCCCCACGGCTCCGGACTGGCTGCGCGAGATCGAGGCGGTGCAGGTCCTGCGGGTCTCCTGGATCCAGCAGTACCACCGCGACGAGAAGGGGGTGCGCTGGCGGGAGGGCAAGGATCTCCCGCCAGTTCATCACCGGTTGTGCTCGCCCTATGACACCGATGCCCGTTACGGGATCAAGCGCGGCTCGGGCTGGACCGGCTACCGGGCACATCTGACCGAGATTCCCAATGCTGTTGTCAAGCCGCTGCTGTCACGGGGGGTGCAGGCTGGTAGCACCTTCCGTCACGCAGCAGTGCCCACAGGACGTTGATACGTCGGCGGGCGAGGGCGATGACGGCCTGGGTATGGCGCTTGCCCTCGGCTCGCTTTCTCATAGAACGTTCGCGAGGCCGCGCAGGTGCGAATGCTGATCAAGGCGGACTGGTAGAAGACGCGTTGCAGTCCTCGGTGGTATCGCTTCGGCCGGTGGTAATTGCCTCGAATGCGTCCGGAGTCCCGGGGCGCGGGAGCCAGTCCGGAGAAGCCGGCCAAGCGGTCGGCAGTGCCGAAGAAAGCCATGTCACCGCCTGTGGCCGCGAGGAACTCGGCTCCCAGCAAGGGCCCGATGCCCGGCATGCTGGCGATCACCTCTGCCTGCTCGTGCTGACGAAACCGGCCCTCGATGAGCTTGTCGACCTCAGCGACCTGCTCGTTAAGGGTCAGAACCTCCTTCGCCAGGGTGCGGACCATCTCGGCGGTGAGCTTTTCTCCGGGCAACGCGGTGTGCTGACGCTCGGCTGCCTCGACGGCGGCCGCGGCGAGCTCGTCAGCGCGGCGGACCTTGCGGTTGCGCAGCCAGGTCTCCAGCCGGTTCTTACCGAGGCGCCGCAGGGCGGCCGGGGTCTGGTAGCCGCTCACCAGGGTCAGCGGCC
>NZ_JBHWJT010000103.1:0-5358 GCF_042731325.1 Streptomyces sp. NPDC059866
TTGTCGGTCTTCGGGCGCCCGGGAACGTTCTTCACGTCACGTGCGTTGACCAGCCAGCAGTCCAGGCCGCGGGCCTCCAGCAGGTAGAAGAACGGGCGCCAGTACGAGCCCGTCGCTTCCATGACCACCCGCTCGACGCCCTGGCAGATCAGCCGGTCACCGAGTTCGAGGATCGTGTTCGTAGTCGAGGCGACCGTCCAGACCTTCTGAACGCGACGGCCCTCGATGGTGTCGTGCGGGACGCGCAGGCAGACCATCCCGGACGCCTTCGCGATGTCGATCGCCGCGACCCTGGCGACAGTGCCGTCGTCGTGGTCTTCTCTCAACTCCTCCATGACGTACCCCCCTGTTGTGCTGGTGCAGGCAGGGGCTGCCCGGGAAGCCAAAGGGGTAACGGAGAAGCTGATCGGCGTGCTCAAGGCGACAGTGTGCGGCCCCCTCGGACGGCTCCCTCACCAGACTCCTATGCGGGCTCACAGCCCAAACATCAAGCGGCGTCGGCGGACAGCCCCTGCACCGATTTTCACGCCTGCGGGGCGTCACCGCAGGTGAACGGTCGACTCCTATAGTTCGTCAAGCCGCTGAGGCAGGTTCGGGGCGGGCTTTGACCATCTGATAGATCTCGCGGGCGAGATACCGCTTGAGGCAGCGGATGATCTCTTGCTTCGTCTTGCCTTCGGCGGTCCGCCGGGCGACGTAGTCGATGGTCGGCTGATGGAAGCGCATGCGGACGATCACGACCCGATAGAGGGCAGAGTTCAACTGCCGGTGGCCGCCGCGGTTGAGCCGGTGCCGGTCAGTCTTGCCGGACGAGGCCGGCACCGGGCAGACGCCCGCGAGCTTGGCGAACGCGGCCTGCGAACGGATGCGTTCGGGGTTGTCCCCGACCACGACCAGGACCTCGGCCGCGGTGTCCGCGCCGATGCCGAACGCGTCCACGAGCTCGGGGACCTGCCGACGAGTGAGCTCACCGAGCAGCTTGTCGTGGCCCTTGATCTCCTCGTCGAGGTCCAGCCAGCGGCGGGCCAGGGAGCGAAGGGAGCGCTTGGCCGAGGCCAGGATCGTGGTGAGTGAACCGGGCCGCAGCCCCGCGCACCGCTCTATGAGCGCCATCTTGGACAGGCCCTGGAGCTGTTCGCGCAGCTCGTCGGGGATGGTGACGATGAGAGCCTTGAGAGTGACCATGGCCTGGGTGCGGGACTTCACGGCCGTGTCCCGGGCGATCTTGGTGTGGCGGATCATCTCCACCGTGCCCTCGGCGCTCTTCGGGGTCGCGGTCGCGGTGCCGGCCAGGACCGCACGGGCGGCGTTCTCCGCGTCGATGGGATCGGACTTGCCGCGCTGGCGTCGCACCCTGCGGTCGGGCCGGTTGACCTCGACGACCTTCCGGCCCCGTCGGCGCAGCCAGGAGGCGAGACCGGCGCCGTAGGAACCGGTGCCCTCGACACCGAAGCCGAGGACCTGACCGAACTGGGCGGCCCAGGCGTCGAGTTGTTCGTATCCGCCCCGGTCGGCGGAGACGCTGGTGGTGCCCTGACTGCCGCCAACGACATCGACGACGACCGCGGTGTGGACGTACTTGTGGGTGTCGACTCCGACGACGACTTTCCCGATCGGCTCGGCCTGCAGGATGCTGGTCATGGCTGTCGGTTCCCCTCCCGGAAGCGGCGGTCAGCGCGAGACCGTCGGCCGGGCGGGAGGACAGGACTGTGACGAGCGCCTGGTGGAGCAGGCTCCTATTCGGTCACTGCCCGCGCGGCCGACGGCCCGCAACGAGCCCGCCGCCGGAGTGACCGACAGATCAACAGCAAGGACACCCGAAGGGTCAGTCATAACACCAGTCAGGCCGCCCCGGCGACGGTGACCTCATCCTCACAGTCATACGAGTCCGCGACGGAACCGACCGACGCGGAGGCACCGATGTCAGCGAGTCGGTCGGTGTACCGAATTGACACGTATTGCGAGCCGCGGTCGCTGTGGTGAATCAGGCCGGAGGCCGTCTTAATCCTCCGTCTCCACAAGGCCATCTCCAGGGCATCCAGCGGGAGTTCGGTCCGCATGTGGCTCGCTACCTGCCAGCCGACGATCATCCGCGAGTACACGTCCAGGACGAACGCGACATACACCCAGCCTGACCAGGTGCGGACATACGTCATGTCCGCCACCCAGAGCTGGTCCGGGCGCGAGGCCGTGAAATTGCGGTCGACCAGGTCCGGTGGGCGTGGCGCCGACGGCTCGGGCACCGTGGTGCGGCGCCGCTGCCCGCGGATGACGCCCTCGATACCCAGCTCCCGCATCAGCCGCTCGACCGTGCACCGGGCCACCTCGATCCCCTTGCGCCTGAGGGCGCGGGTGATCCGCCGGGCCCCATAGGTGGCCCCGGACTCGGCGTGGATCTCCTCGATCAGCGGCATGAGCTGCTCGTCACGGAGCCGGCGAGCGGACTTCGGCCGCTTCTTGCGGGCGAAATAGGTCGACGGCGACAACTCCAGCACCCGGCAGACGGGATCGACCCCGAGGCCACGTTCACGCAGGTGGTCGATCACTTGCTCGGCCTCGTCCGGGGACGGTCGATCTCCTGGGCAAAAAACACGCTGGCCGCTTTGAGGATCTCATTCGCCCGCTTCAACTCCGCGTTCTCTTTGCGGAGTTGCTTCAGCTCGTCACGTTCGGCGGTGGTCAGCCGGTCATCCCGCTCGCCGGTATCGGCCTCGGCCTGGCGGACCCAGCCGCGCAGGGCCTCGGGATGGATGCCGAGATCCCGCGCGACATGCGCAACGGGCCGGCCGGTGGCCCGGACCTCACGGATCGCGCGCTCGCGGAGCTCGTCCGGGTATTTACGGGGTGCTGCCATGGTGCTGGTGGATCTCCTTCGCCAGGATCGTAACCCTGGCATCAGGGACTCCACGAAACGGGGTGCAGCTCAAACTCCCCGGCCCAGTCGTCTGGACCCCTACAAGCCCTATCTGGAACGGAGGTTCGCCGCGGGATGCACGAACGTCACCCGCCTGCATCGCGAACTGATCGCTGATAACGCGCCCGTCACCTACCAGATGGTCCGCGCCTACATTGCCACCCTGCGCGCCGCACCGCCGCAGGCGCCACCCCCGCCGCCAACCGTGAGGCGGGTCACCGGCTGGCTCACCCGTCACCCCTCAACCCTGAGCGAAGACGAGCGCGCTGCGTTGAAGGACGTCCTGGCTCGCTGTCCTGAACTGGATATAGCGGCCGAACATGTCCGCGGCTTCGGCGAGATCCTGGCTCACCGGCTGGGTCCCATGCTCCCCGCGTGGATCGAGGCCGTCGATGCCAGCCAGCTGCCCGGCCTCACCAACTTTGCCCTCCACCTGCTCCGAGACCTCGACGCGGTGACCGCCGGCCTCACCCTGCACTGGAGCTCCGGTGGCACGGAAGGCGCCGTGAACCGCATCAAGAAGATCAAGAGGCAGCTCTACGGCCGTGCCGGATTCGAATTGCTCCGCAAGATGATCCTGCTCCAATAGCGTCGCGCCCAGGCTCTGCAGCCAACCCTGGTCACGTCAGCGAGTGTGGTGGGCTGAGAAGATCACCGCGAGGCCACAGCTTCCGTCGAGACCGCGAAGGACAGGGATGTCGGGGAGACTGCCCATAGACCGGGCCGAGGAGCGACTTCAACATGAGCTGAGCCGTGGACAGCAGCCCCTCGCCGAACTGGACTTGGACGAGGTGTGGCTCAGGTTCGTGCGCTTCGGCTCCCAACGCTTCGACACCGCGGACACGCCGGACGCTGATGGCCTTCTCTTCCAGTACGGGACTCACGCCTTCGAGGGACCGCCCGTCTTCACACTGGACCTGGCCCGGCAGTTCGAGATCAACGACGCTTCCGGCGAGCATGATCATTACATCCAGCTCCACTGCGAACTTCGGTACGAGCCCGTCCCCCAACTTCGGGCGCTGGGGCACTTCGAGTCCTGGTTCTTCCACGACACGGACGACGAACTCGACGCCTGGGCCGACGGCCTCGGCCGCCAGGAATTCTGGCCGATCGTCCGCAACTTCCACCCCCCAGAAATCCGGGTCTACCAAGAGCAGGTGTGATCACAGCTGCGAAGCAACCTGCCTTGTGACACTCCGCGACCGCTCCGCTGAGTAGGCCCGGAGCGCGGTGCCGGGATTGCTCCCGGTCCGTTTCTCCGGACCTCTCGCCGAACCCGCCGTGCGCCTCTCAACGCAACGGGCTCTCCACGGTCTCTGCCGTCAGACGGGGTTCGCAGGCTGCCATGGGTTGGGGATTGTGCTGGCCCGGTATCGGTAGCGGCTGACCGAGACCGATGCGATCCGGAACAGCTCGATCCCGTCCGCTGCAATGGGTCGCCACCGCCCTGTGGGGGTGAGGTTCCCCCGAGATGCGGCGGGTGGTGACAGAGGGTCAGATGGTTCTCATGAGAGGAGCTCTGACCATGGCTGCCCCGAGGAAATACCCGCTGGAGTTGCGTGAGCGTGCGGTGCGGATGTATCGCACGGCCGAGCCGAAGCCCGTGATCCGCCGCATGGCCGAGGACCTCGGTGTGCATCCCGAGGCCCTGCGCGGCTGGATCCGCCAGGCGGAGGCCGACGCCGGCGAGCGCGACGACCGGCTGACCACCGACGAACGCGCGGAGCTTGCGGCCCTGCGCAAGGAGAACGCGCAGCTCAAGCGGGCGAACGAGGTGCTGCGCACCGCCTCGGCTTTTTTCGCGGCGCAACTCGACCCGACCCGGCCCAGGTGACAGCGCTCGTTGACGAGCACCCGCACCTGGAGGTCGAGTGCGTCCTGCGGGAACTGCACATCGCCTCGTCCACTTATTACCGGTGGCGCCGGCGCGAGAAGGAGCCGTGCGAGCGACGCCGTCGCGACGCGGAGCTGACCGAGCAGATCCGGCAGATCCACCACGAGTCCGGCGGGATCTACGGCTCACCGCGCGTGCACGCCGTCCTCAAGCGCGAGGGCGTCGCGGTGGGCCGCAAGCGGGTCGAGCGGCTGATGCGCGAGGCCGAGCTGGCGGGCGTCAGCCCGCGCCGCAAGGGCTTCACTGAGGTTCCCCCGAGATGCGGCGGGAGGTCCGTCGTCGGCGCGTTCGGGTAAGCGATCGGCTCGCGCCAGGGGCATGGCCATCAGGGAAGGAGCAACCCGGCTTGCCGGTGCCCCACGGCTGCGTGAGCGTAGACGATCGGAGAGTGACGAGGAACGGGAGGCGGAATGGTCGGTGTGCTCCGGCAACTGGCGCGGCCCGTGTGGCAGGGGGCCGGGCGGCTGACCACGCCCTTGCTGCCTGACGACTTTCTGGCGGTCGTCGATCCCCTGTGGTCGGCCAGGTGGCCGGCGGGCCGGGTGGAGGT
>NZ_JBHWJT010000104.1:0-5197 GCF_042731325.1 Streptomyces sp. NPDC059866
TCCCGCCCCACACCCAGGGTGACCAGGTAACGCGCCAACCGATTGGCACGCGCCTCCAACTCGGCATACGTCAACGCAACCTCACCGCACCGCACGGCCATGACTCCCGGCGACAGCACCCCACGCTGCGCGAACGACTCAGGCACCAACACACCCGGCAGCGCCGTCGCGGTGTCGTTCCAGCCCACCGTCACCCGCGACCGCTCACCGTCCTCCAGGACATCCACGTGGCCCACCCGGGTCTCCGGGTCGGTCACCAGTCGCTCCAGGACCCGTACGAACCGCTGTCCCACCTCGTCGGCCTGCTGCTGGTCGTACACGTCCGGTCGGTAGGAGATCCGGGCCTGCAGGCGGTCGGTCACCAGGACGCCGAGCGTCAGTGGGTAGTTGGTCGCCTGTTGTCCCGCCGAGGCGGAGAAGGCCGGCAGGCCGGGAGCAGGGCGGCCCGCATCGGGCGTCGGATAGTTCTCGAACACGACGAGGGTGTCGAAGACCGCCCCCGGTCCCGCGGTCTTCTGGATCTCGGCCAGACCGAGGTGCTGGTGGGCGATCAGCCGCGACTGCCGTTCCTGGAGCCGCGCCAGCATCTCGACGACCGGCTGGGCGCCGTCCAGCGACACCCGTACGGGCAGGGTGTTGATGAGCAGGCCGACCATCGACTCGACGCCGGGCAACTCGGCGGGGCGGCCGGCGACGGTGGCGCCGAACACGACGTCGGTACGCCGTGCAAGCCGCGCCAGTACCAGCGCCCACGCGCCCTGCACCATGGTGTTCACGGTCAGGCCGTGCGTGCGGGCCCGGTCGGCCAGCGCCCGGGTGGTTTCCGGGGGAAGTTCCACGTAGCTCTCCGCCGAGAGGACCGGCTCGCCTCCGCGATCCGACGGTGCCACGAGGGTGGGTTCGTCGAGGCCGGCGAGTTCGGTGCGCCAGGCGGCGCGGGCGGCCTCCTTGTCCTGGCGGTTCAGCCACGCCAGGTACTCCCCGTAGGACGCGACGCGCCCCAGGCCGGAGGCATCGCCGCCTGCCTCGTACACGGCCGAGAGTTCGCCGAGCAGGACCGGCATCGACCAGCCGTCCATGAGGAGGTGGTGGGAGGTGACGATGAGGCGGTGCCGATGCTCGCCGAGTCGGATCAGCAGGAGTCGGAGCAGGGGCGGGACCGTGAGGTCCATGCGTTCCGCGCGCTCCTGTGCGGCCAGTTTCTCCGCCTGCGCCAAGAGGTCGGGCTCCGCCAGGTCCGACAGGTCGACTTCGCGCCAGGGCAGCCCCGCGTTCCTGGTGATGAGCTGCACGGCCTGGCCGTTCTTGCGGCGCTGGAAGCTCGCCCGCAGCGCCGCGTGCCGGCGCAGCAGCGCCTGCCAGGAGGCGCGTAAGCGGTCGGCGTCCAGCGGTCCGTCGACGGCCAGGTCGAATTGCACGGCGTAGGGGTCGGGGCCGTCGTCGTCGAAGGCGGAGTGGAACAGCAGCCCCTGCTGCAGGGGTGACAGCGGCCACATTTCCGCCAGGGCGGAGCCCTGCGCAGCGATTGAAGACGTCACCGGGACAGCCCTTCCTCCAGGTTTGCTGCTATGGCTTCGAATTGCTCGATCTCGTCCTGTTCGAGGTCCAGGAGGCCGAAGTCGGACGGGGTGTGTCCGCCGGCGGTCGGCTCGGCCGTGTGGGCCGCCAGGCCGCCGAGCATGCGCACCCATGTCTGTCCCAGCCGTTCCACGTCGTCCTCGTCGAGCAGTCGGACGGGCCAGTTGAGCGTGACGGAGAGTTCGGGTCCGGCGGGGGTGTCCCGGACGACCGCGAGTCCTTCCAGGGCGTGCATCGCCGGCAGGCTGGGGTCGGCCGAGCCTCCGACCGCCGCTTCGCCGGCCAGCTGCCAGGCGTTGACCGTGCCTGTCGCTGCGGCTGCGGTGAACCTGCCGAGGTAGTTGAAGCCGACCTGGGGTGCGGGGGCGGCGTGCAGGGTCGGTGCGGTGTCGGGGTTGAGGTGGCTCAGCAGTTCGTAGCCGAGGCCGTCCCCGGGCGTCGTCCGCGTCTGTTCCTTGACCGTCTTCAGCAAGTGGCCGGCGGCCGGGCCGCCCGTGGCGGCGTCCTCGAGTTCGCTGTCCGTGAGGTCGAGCCGGACCGGGCGTGCGCTGGTGAACCAGCCGACCGTGCGTGCCAGGTCGACGCCGTCGAGCGGTTCGCGGCCGTGCCCCTCGACGGCCACGAGGAGCGTACGGGTGGCCGTCTCCCTCCGCCACTGCACGACGGCGGCCGCCAGTCCGGCGAGCAGCACCTCGTGGACGCCGCAGTGGAACGCGGCCGGCATCTGGTCCACGAGGACGGCCGCCTCCTGGGCCGGGACCGTCCAGGAGCGGCGCCGCAGGGTGGCGGCGGTGTCCGCGGCGGGGTCGAGGGCGCGACCGCCCAGTGGTGCTTCCGGTTCGCCCAACAGGGCCTGCCACGCGGGGAGTTCTGCGACGCGTTCGGAGGAGAGAGCCTGCTCGGAGAGCAGGTGCGACCAGCGGCGGAAGGAGGTGGCCACCGGGTCCAGCACCGGTTCGCGTCCGTCGGCGACCGCTTCGCAGGCCGTCTGGAGGTCCGGCAGCAGCACACGCCATGACACACCGTCCACGACCAGGTGATGCGCCACCACCACCAGCCGGCCCACCGCGTCCGGGCCGGCATCCACCCACACCGCTCGCACCATGACGCCCGCGGCTGGATCCAGCCGGCCCGCGGCTTCCCGGGCCGCCTGTCCGGCGAGGGTGTCCAGATCCTCCGGTCCCGCCTCCAGCCTCGACACCAGCGGCGCCGCATCCACCGAGCCCGGCTCGCCCACCACGAACCTGGGCTCATCCGGCACCGCCCGTGCCCGCAGCATGTCATGCGTGTCCAGTACGGCGGCCAGACCGGCCGTCAGCACCTCCAGCGCCAACCCGGCGGGGGCGCCGACGGTCATCCACTGTGCGAAGCGGACACCGGCGGCCTGAGGCCCGAACGCCCGCATCACGGGTGTCCACGCGACGTCGCCCACGCCCATGTCGGGTACGGCGCCGGAACGTTCCTCCGTCCCGGCCGCCGCGGCGACCGCCGCGAGTCGTTCCGGCGTCTTCTCCTCGAAAACCTGGCGTGGTGTGAGCACCAGTCCGGCCCGGCGGGCCCGCGAGACCAGTTGCATGGAGCTGATGGAGTCGCCGCCGAGTTCGAAGAAGCCGTCCTCGACTCCGACCTGTTCCAGGCCCAGCATCTCGGCGAACAGGTCACACAGGATGCGTTCGGTGTCCGTGCGGGGCTCGCGGAAGGTGGTCCGGCCGGTCGTCGCGCCGGTGAAGTCGGGTGCGGGCAGGGCAGCACGGTCCACTTTGCCGTTCGCGGTGCGTGGCAACGCGTCGAGGACGACCACCGCCGCGGGCACCATGTATTCCGGCAGCAGATCGGCGACCGTGTCCCGTACCGTACGGCCGTCCACGCTGTGTTCGTCGCCGGCCACGTATCCGACCAACCGGCGGTCTCCGGGGCGGACCTCCCCGATGATCACCGCGGCCTGGCGTACGCCGGGGAAGCTCGTGAGCGCGGTTTCGATCTCGCCGGGTTCGATGCGGTGGCCGCGGATCTTCATCTGGTCGTCGGCGCGGCCGACGAAGACCAGCTCGCCGTCGCCGGTCCACCGCACCACGTCCCCGGTGCGGTACATGCGCTCCCCATCTGCGTACGGGCACGCCACGAACCGTTCGGCCGACAGCCCCGCCCGCCCCAGGTAGCCCCGGGCGAGCCCGGCACCGGCCACGTACAGCTCGCCCGCCACCCCGACCGGTACCGGCCGCAGGCCCTCGTCCAGGACGTAGACCCGGGTGTTGGCCACGGGACGGCCGATGGGCAGCGGACCGTGGTGGTCGCCGATGCGGCCGGCAGTGGAGATGACCGTCGCCTCGGTGATGCCGTACTGGTGGTACATGGCGCGGTCGGCGGACCACTGCCGGCGCAATTCCGCGGGAAGCGCCTCGCCGCCGGTGATCAGCACGCGCAGGTCGGGCAGCCGGTCGTACGGCATCTGGGCCAGGAACGTCGGGGGTATCGCCGCGTGGGTGATGCGCCGGGTGCGCACCAGGTCCGTCAGTTCGTCCCCGGACAGAGCCAGCCTCGACGGGGCCAGGACGAGTCGGCCGCCCGCGCACAGCACCGGCCAGATGTCGGCCATGGCGACGTCGAAGCTCGGTGAAACGAGTTGCAGTACGCGGGCATCCGCGTCCAGGGCGTATCGCCGTGTGTTCTCGACGACGAGGTTCCGCAGGCCGTGATGGGGCACCGCGACACCCTTGGGGCGTCCCGTCGAACCGGAGGTGTGGATGACGTAGGCGGCGTTTTCTCCCCGCAGCGGGTGCGGCCGCTCGTCGTCGCGGATGGGACCGCCGGGGTATCCGGCCAGCGTTGCGGCCTCGGCGGGGTCGTCGGTCACGACTACGCGGCCCGCGTACCCCTCGGGTATGACGTCCCGGGTGTGCGCGACGCACACCACGACGGCCGGGGCGGAGTCCCTGAGCAGGTATTCCGTCCGGTCCGCCGGGTAGTCGGCGTCGACGGGCACGTAGACGCCGCCCGACATCGCCACGGCGAGGAGCGCGACGGCCATCGCCGCCGACCGCTCCACCACGACCGCCACACGGGACTCCGGGCCCACTCCGGCATCGAGGAGATACCGCGCGAGCCGACCGGCCTCGGCGGCCAACTCGCCGTAGGTCAGTGACCGTTCGGCCGACTCGATCGCAACCGTGTCCGGGGAGTGCCGCGCCCGGCGGGTGAAGAGGTCGGGCACGAGTGCGTCGGGCGTGGTCGTCGCGGTGTCGTTCCAGTCCGTGGTCAGGCGGGTCCGCTCGTCGTCGGTCAGGACGTCGATGTCGCTGAGCCTCAGGCCGGGATCGTCGGCGACCTGCTCCAGCACGCGCGCCAGACGCTGCGCCAGCGCCTGGACGGTTCCTTCGTCGAACAGGTCCGTGGCGTACAGGATGTCGCCGGTGAGACCGGCCGGAGCGCCGTTCTGGTCACGCTTCTCCGTCAGGGACACCGACAGGTCGAGCCTGGCTGCGGCCTCCCGCAGGAGTGTCGCGGGGCGTACGTGTACGCCGGGGAGGTTCCATTGGGGTTCGGGGACGTTCTGCAGGGCGAGCATGACCTGGAACAGCGGGTTGCGGGACAGCGAGCGGACCGGGTTGAGCTCCTCCAC
>NZ_JBHWJT010000105.1:0-5188 GCF_042731325.1 Streptomyces sp. NPDC059866
CGGCCACCCGAACGTGCCCACTCTGCTCGCCTCGCAGCTGATCCGCCGGCTGAGTTCCTTCCGCGTCGTCGACCTCGGCGAGCTGACGCGGGAGCTGGCCATGATCGCCGCATAGATCGCTGCCCGGTGGGGCGGATGACGTCCGGCCGCGGCCATCGGGCAGGTACGACTCCCGACGCGGGGACACTGCCCGAACTGTTCCCCCACGGATCAGGCCTCCCCGCGCCGGGGCCTCCCAATCTCACGACGAAAGGGAACGTCGCTGATGGTCGATGAGAGCGGTACTGACGGATTACTCGGGCCAGATGGCTACAAGGTGCTGAGTCAGTGGACCAACCCTGCCCAGGCCAAGGCCCGAGCGACCGAACTCGTCGTTGCCCACCGCAGCGAGCTGCGAGAGGTGGTGGCCAACCCCCACCTCACGCAGGAGTGGGCCCAGACGCTCGTACGGTCTGCGCGACTCGTCGCTGCAGTGCAGGAGCTGATCGGCCCTGACGTGGCGGTGGAGAACACATTTCTGGTCATCAAGTGGCCCGGTCAAAGCTTCGAAGTGCCGTGGCATCAGGACGGCATCAACGACCGCCTTGATCTGGACCCGGACCGGTCGGTCGCCGCTTGGGTGGCCCTCACAGACGCGGAATCCGACGCGGGGTGTCTGCACGTGCTGCCCGGCTCGCAGCGGGCCGGTTACCTGCCCTACAAGGCGGAAGCAGCCACCGGCGCGGCCCGGGGCCGCGCCCTCGGCGTCCGCATGGGTTTGGACGTCCGTGGGGTTCCGGTACCGGTGCGCGCCGGCAGTGGCCTGCTGATGGACACCCGCCTCGTCCACTGCTCGCACTCCAACAACTGGGTTGGGGCCAGGGTCGGCCTCAACGTCCGTTTCGTCGCGCCCGGTGCGGTCTCGATGCGCGACGGCTCAAGCCCCAGCCTGGCCCCCATCACGGGCACGGGCTGGTAGCCCCATCCATCCGAGAGGAGCAGCACGTGACGATCGTCAAGGAGTTCCTGGAACAGGGTGCGCCCACGCGTGTCCGCGTGCTCAACGGCGAGGACACCGACGCCAGCCGGCGCGGCGACAAGAAGCCGATCGCCCGCAGCGAGTGCATGTACTACTGCCCGGACGAGGCCACCGTCCGCCGCTGCATCGACGCACTGGAGGAGTCCGACAGGCGGCTGCGTGAGCGGCCGGAAGAGCTGATGCTCTGGGACTGGCAGGCCACGTACCTTCAGGCCGAGCAGGGCAACCCCAACGGCGGCGGCACCGTGATCCTTGGCGTCGCCTGGTACGACCAGGCGTTTTTCGACGACCGCCGAAACGCCTGGTTCGGCGCCATGCACCAGCGGATCTACCAGCAGCTCGGCATCCCGCTGGAGAACATCACCGTCGAGCACTGGGCGCGCATCTCCGCATGACCTGACCCCGTGAACCGACAGCGGCCGGGCGCATCGGCCCGGCCGCACCCCTTCCAGCAGGGATACCTAGTCGCGCGAGAGCTGCGGAGCCATGTCCGTGCCCGGCACAACACTCGCCCTGTCCCGCGTCCACCACCATGCGGTCACTGCCCCCACGACGGACACCGCGACCGTGGCCAGGCCCCCAGCCCAGAACCCGACCGCTGGGGAGGCCGCGGCGACGGCCGGCACCACGAGCATGGACGCCGTTCCAGCGGCCCGGATCACCGTCACATCGACGGACATGAGCCGGCGCCGGGCAGCGGGTGGAAACGCCGCGAGGTGGGTCTGCAGCGTGACGCCCAGGAACGGCGCTACGGCACCGGAGGCCCCCGAAATCGCCAGGAGGACCAGCAGGTTCCCGGCCGAGCCGGTGACCGCCAGGAACAGCCCGGACACCGCCCACAGCGCGCAATACGCCACGGGAAGCCGGTTCGGTAGCCGCACATTGCCCGCCACCAGGTTCCCGGCCAGAGCACCCGCCCCGGTCGTTGCGAGGACAAGGCCGTATGCGCCCGCGCCCGCGCCGAGCCGGTGGGTGAGCAGCGCGGGCAGGGCCAGAGCCACGGCCTGGGCGAAGATCCCGGCCCCGTGCACGGCGATCGCCGCAGCCGTGGCGGGGTGGGTGCGCAGCAGCGAGCGGGCGCGCAGCCGTACGGCGTCCTGTACGGGCTGCGCGCCGGCTGTCGAGGCTCGCGCGGTACGGCGGCCCAGCGCTGCCAGCACTACGGCCGACACGGCGAAGGTGGCCGCGTCGAGGAGGAACAGCGCTGCTTGCGGGATGACAACGAGGAGCGCCCCGGCCGCGCCGGGACCGGCCACCCGGGCGATGCGCCCGGTCAGGTCCATGAGCCCGTTGACGGCCTGCACCTCGCCGGGACGGACGAGGTCGGGCACCAGAGCGCCTAGGTTGGGGTCGAAGACGGCACCGGCCAGGCCGAGCGCTGCCGCCAGCGCCAGCATGCCGGGAGTACCGAACGCCTCCCAGGCGAACGGCAGCGCCGCGACCAGCAGGACGCGGGCGGCATCGACGCCGGCAAGTGCCCGCAGGGAGGCGAAGCGGTCCATGACCCGGCGGCCGACGGTGCCCATCACGATGTACGGGACGGATTCCGCGACGGCTACGAGTCCCATGGCCGCGGCCCCGGACTGCTCCCACGCGATCCACATGATCGCCATGGCGTACAGGCGGTCACCGAACACTGACAGGGCCTGCGCGCCCCACAGGGCCAGCACACGGCGGCGGCGCAGCAGACGGACGTATCCCAAGATCACTCCCGCCCTGAAAAGACGAAGTCCCGGCACTGGTGCCACCGGGACGCCACACACCTTATGGCAGACGAAAGGACGGATGTTGCATGAAGACAGAAACGCTGCCTGCTGAGGGGCGGGCGGCTGCAGAGGAGCTGTGCGGCGAGGGTCCGAAACTGAAGCTCATCAGCGACCGGCGCGGATCCGCCGTCTGGCAAGTCACCGGACCACGACGTTCGGCGGCCTTGAAGGTAGGGGCTGGCCCCGAGGGCACGGTCATCACCGCCCGTGAGACGGCCGTGCTCACCGCCGTTGACTGTCGCGGCGCGCTGCTGGCGCACGGCCGCATGGAAGGAGAGGCATGGATGCTCACCCCCTGGTACGAGGGCCCCTCGACGTGGGAGGCGCTCCGCAGCGTCCGTGACGGGGAAGGGAATCGTCGGCAGGCGCTACAGACTGCGGTCGAGTGGTGCGAGGCGGTCGCCCGGCTGCACGCGATCGACTGGGTGCACTGCGATCTCCAGCCGCACCATGCGATCCACACGCCCGACGGCGTACAACTCATCGACTGCTCATGGGCCTGGCACCCCCACAAGCTGCCACCGTCACACCTCTTCAGGGGCGGCCCGCCACACCTCCTCGCTCCCGAAATGGCGCTGACCATCCACGGCGGTCAGCGGCCAGTGGCCCCCACACGCGCCGCGGAGGTCTACACACTCGCCGCGGGCCTGTGGTGGGCCATTACCGGCGCCTGGCCTCTCGACTACAACGCGATCGGCATCAATCCCGCCAGGCTGACCCCCGCGGTGCTACGGCAGATCATCGGCACGCGCCCGATCCCTCTGCGAGGCCCTCGAGTGTGGCCCGAAGTTCAGGAAATCCTCAGCGGGGTGCTCACCGCCCCCGCTCCGAGCAGGCCGACCGCGGCCGAGCTGGCCGCCCTGCTCGGCGACGCCACGCGTGAGGTGTAACAGAACACGACCGTCGACGTTCGGGAAGTGAAGGGGGTTCAGCCTTTGCGTAAACCTCGCAGTGATCCGGAGTGGCTGCGTAGGTGACTTCGGGGTTCTGGCACAGATCTTGGTTGCGCCGTGAGGCGCTGTTGGTTCGAGTGGAGGTGGAAGACCTGCACCAACCCGTTGTCGCAGCAGCTGGGTTGAAGCTGAGGGCAGCCTGAACCGGGTGATGCCGGGGAGGGCGAGAGCGGCCCTGACAAAGCCGGGACGTGTCCAGGACTGCCAGATGGGGCGGGTCCGGCAAGCGTGATGGAGAGGAGTACGCGAGGAACCGGCGTTTACGTCTCTTAAAGTGCCTCCGGCTCGAACCTGGCGGATCAGGGCCGGTAGCGGTGCGTATGCGGGTCCTCCTTTCGGGTGATCCGACAACTCCTGGGTCGGTCTACGAAAGCTGGCCGGGAGGCCACGAGGAAAGCCTGCGGCGTACTCGTGGCGATGCCGCAGGGACACAGTCGGGCTCCTCCTTCATCGAGCGAACCACAGTGAACACGGGAACCGTCCCGAACCTCGCCCTGTCGCCTGCGGCCAGCAGGCTGCCGGGGCTGAGCGCATCGACCGCTGATCGGTTGGGGACGGGGCGGAGCCGTCGTAGTACTCCGAGGCTGGGAGAGCCGGCCACATGGGGAAGGGCGGCAGCGGTATCGAGAAGGGAAGGACGCTGCAATGCCGGAAGACGCCCCGCCGAACGGCGGAGCTCCGGGCCCGCGGGCCCGGGTACTGGAGATGCAGACCAAGCTTCACCGTTGGGCGGTGGCCGGTCCCGGCCGCCGGTTCGATGACCTGTTCAACTTCGTGCACGACCCGGCAACGCTGCTGGTGGCGTTCGACCGGGTCGCGGGCAACCAGGGAGCCCGGACTCCCGGTGTCGACGGCCTGACCGCCGTAGACGTCGAGGAGTCGATCGGTGTTCCCGGGTTCCTGAACGACCTGCGGGCCACCCTCAAGGACGGCTCGTTCCGTCCTCTGCCCGTGCGGGAACGCAGCATTCCCAAGCCGGGAGGCTCGGGAAAGGTCCGCAAGCTCGGGATTCCGACGATCGCGGACCGGGTCGCTCAGGCGGCGCTGAAGCTGGTGCTGGAACCGATCTTCGAGGCCGACTTCAAGCCGGTCTCCTACGGCTTCCGGCCCCGACGGCGGGCCCAGGACGCGATCGCCGAGATCCACTACTTCGGCACCCGGGGATATCGCTGGGTGCTGGATGCGGACATCGAGGCGTGCTTCGACTCGATCGACCACACGGCCCTGATGGATCGAGTGCGTCGCCGGGTGAAGGACAAGCGTGTCCTGACGCTGGTCAAAGCCTTCCTCAAAGCCGGAGTCCTCACGGAACTCGGCGAGAACAGGGAAACGCTGACCGGCACCCCGCAAGGCGGCATCCTGTCGCCTCCAACGCAATAGATAACCCGGGCGCAAGTCACCCTCGGCGTCGGTGTCCGGTGACTGACCGTGGTCGGCTGGAGCGTGCTCGC
>NZ_JBHWJT010000106.1:0-4996 GCF_042731325.1 Streptomyces sp. NPDC059866
GCGCGATCCTCCCACGCCCAGTGCACAGGCTGCCCAGCCCATCAAACCGCTTGTCCGCTCCCGACCCCGGCGAACCTTCCCGGTCACAGCACTAGGCGGAGGGCGCCCCCATGAGAAGTTCGGCGATGGCCGGTTCCGCGATGCCGTGTGGCTTCGCGGGGGAGGGGTGACTGGCCGCGCCATGCCGGCCATCGTGCGGCGTCTGGTCCGCCGGGAGTTCGTCGGTCCCTTCAACCAGAGGCCGCGGTCTTACGGGGTTCGGTGCGCTGTGGTCAGTGCTTCGAGGAGCGGGGGGCGGCCAGCTCCTCGAGGCGGGAGCGTCTCCAGCGCTGCTGGCGTGGTCGGCCGGCGGCAGCACACCGCGCTGGCGTGCGGCGGCGACGACGGTGGCCCGGCGCCACTTCTTGCGGGCCCCGCCGCGGCTGCCCTCTTCCCTCTCCAGGATCTCCGGCTCCGGCAGCTCGGGGATGCGCCCCTGGTAGAGGGCGCTGGAGAAGGAAGCGACGCTGCCGTAGCCGAGCAGGCTCGCGACTTCGGCCGTACCGAGCAACTCGTCGGGGTCCCCGTCGGCCGACACCGAGGGCAGCGCGGCAGCCGGGGCGGAGCTGCGCCGGCCCTTGCCGAGGCGGCTGGCTGCCCAGGCGACGATCGTGCCGCGGCGCCACATCGGGCCGTCGACGTCCTCGTCGGGCTCGGGGAAGTATCCGGGCCGATCGCGGAAGTAGGCGTCGATGGTGGAGGTACGGGTGTAGCCGAGGAGCTTGGCCACCTCCCGCGACGAGATCCGCCGGATCAAGGCCGCAGCCGTCACCGGGCTCGCGTTCCCACACGCGGTGCAGGCCGTCCAGACCGTGCGCCGCCGACGGGTCGTCACCACCGGCAAGGTCACCCTGGCACGCGTCTACGAGGTGACCGACTTGACGGCGGAGCAGGCCGACGCAACCGAGATCGCCCGCCGCGTCCGCGACCACTGGGGCATCGAGAACAAGATCCACCACGTCAGGGACATCACGTACGCCGAGGACGCTCCTCCAGGCTTCGCCCGGGGGCACCCCCACCCGCGTACGCACCGGCACCGCTCCACGCGCCATGGCATCCCTGCGCAATCTGGCCATCGGAGCCCTCCGCCTGACCGGCTGCGACAACATCGCCGCCGGACTGCGCAGACACTCCCGCGACACCACCCGGCGGCTGACCGCCCTCGGCATCACGTGATCAAACCAGCCGTAACGCCGCCGTCTGCCGGGCCGCGCAGAGCCGGTTTCGCCCGGCGGTCTACACCGGGACAAGGACGGTAAGCCATTCCGCTTCACGTGCCCGGTACCCATAACGATCCCACAGCCCCGACACGATCGCCGGGACATGACGGGCTCCGTAGACGATGGCCACCCGGATCGGCTCGTCGCCGCGCTCCGCGTGGATCTCGCCGAGCGCGTCGAGCAACCGCTGGTCTCGCCGACCGGTCATCGCATGCTCCACAGGATCGTCGGCCAGCATCTCCGCCCGCAGCGTCGACGGCAGATCCTCGACCACCAGGTCCTCATCGAGGAAAGCCCGCGGACCGCGCAGCGCGAACACCAGGCCCAGCACGGGAGCCGCGACCATGAGCAGCAGGTACGTCCACCGCGGCAGTGTCTTCAGGTCCGCGATCGCCTCCGCCGCGGTCACATCCGGGTTGATGACCGGCACGGACTCGGGAAGCAGCAGCTCATCGCGCTGCTCCTGCAGGCCGTTGCGCCGACGCCGTGGGGTGAACCGGTAAGCAAGCGTGAGGGCACTCACTCCGACCGACTTCCCTCGGATTCCCTCGAGGACTATGAGGTCGCATTCCCTGAGCCTGATGCGGACCTGGGAGTAGAACGTCGGCGAAGCCACATGCAGCATCGGGAAGATCACGAATTCAAGGGGCTTCCCTGTCCGCCTCATGGTGATCACAGCAGATCGGACGGCATACCCGGTCACCTCGATGATCTGCATGATTCCCCCCGCGAACCTCGCCCGGTTTCCCTTCCGCCCGTACCAGGACACGAGCCCGCCCAGGGCCGCGGTTCCCTCCGGCACAAGTCGTGCCACCGGGCAGTGGGGTATCGAGTACAAGATCCACCACGGCATCACGGGGGGTGTCTAATCAACGGCCCTGTCTCGCATTCGGTGGTGACGCTGAGTCGTGAGGGGTCGTTGACGTCCGTGTGGAGGATGTCAACGAGCTTGTACAGACGGTGTTTCCGGGGCTGGCTCCGCTGGTCATCGAGGATGTGATCGACGAGGGAGAGCGGATCGTCGTGCGGGCGCGGACGCCGCGGGACACGGCGCCGTGTCCGGTCTGTGGGGCGGTGTCAGGACGGGTGCATGGCTATCACCTGCGGACCGTGGCGGATGTGCCGATCGATGGGCGGCGGGTGGTGGTGGTTCGTGTGCGGGTGCGGCGTCTGGTGTGTCCGACGCGCGGCTGCCGTCACACCTTCCGCCATCAGGCCTCCGGCCCCGCATTCATCACGAACGTCAGGTCTTCGGCGGGCAGCTCGCGGCCGTCGTCGTCGAGGAACCCCACCCGCATGGCCTGACCGGTGGAACGCGATCGCCGCAGAGCGGAGGGCCCCGACGGGCGAGGGCGGTGGCAGTCACCCCACTGCTGGAGAGCCGCCAGCACGAGTCGCAGCTCCTGCCCGGCGGGAGTGAGGTGGTAGCTCTGCCGATGCCGACTACCCGGCTCCTGGTACGTCCGCGTGCGCAACACCCCAGCCTCGACAAGAAGCTTGAGCCTGTCACTGAGCAGGTTCGGCGGGGCCTCCTGGTAGCTCGGGTTGCGATCCCAACCGAGCAGCACCAGGAGGCCCTGTATCGCAGTCTTTCGGGCTTGCGTCCGTGGAGTCCAACGCGTCGTCACCGGAGTGTGACTGTCTCGCACACAGGTTCGGCAACGCGGCGGACGGGCCGGAGCGCGTGCGGTGTTACGGCTCCGACCTGACGGAGGCGGAGTGGCAGGTCATCCGGCCATTGCTGCCGCTGCCCGCGTGGCTTCAGGGGCGGGGCGGTCGACCGGAGGGCTTCTGCCATCGCGTGATGCTGGACGCGGTGCGCTATGTGGTCGGCAACGGCGTCAAGCGGGCAAACCTGCCTGCGGACTTCCCGCCGTACCGGCGGGTGCACGCATTCGCCCGCCGCTGGCAGGCCACGAGCCTGCTTGCCGAGCTGCACGACCGGCTGCGCGACAGGGTGCGCCAGAAGGAGGGCCGCGAGGTGGACCCTACGGCCGCGATCGTGGACTCGCAGTCGGTGCGGGCGGCAGCAAATGTCCCGCGCTCCACGTCCGGCTGGGACGGCGGGAAGAGGGTGGGAGGCCGCAAACGGCACCTGGTGGACTGTCTCGACGGTCAGACGGGGGAGTTCCACCACCTGCACGCCGCCGGTGTCGACGACCAACGCGTCGCAGCGCCAACGGCTGAGACTGACGATGGCGATCGGGCCGTGGGCCGCCGCCGGCAGCAGCGCTTCCAGGCGTGGCGGCCGGAGAAAGTCGGCAAACCCGTCCAACGCGCGGACCTGCTCGACGAGGCCGTCCCACTCCCGCGCTAACGCCATCCGTCGATCCACCGCACCGGAAAGGTCGAGCTGGGCATCGGGCGACACGTCACATCACCAATCCGAACTCCGCTGGGCCACAGCGTCGTCAGGGTATTCCGTTCCCACGACGAAGTGACGCACATCGCGGAAGCCCGCCCGAACCACTCCCGAACTTGACTTCTCCAAAACGCATTGCGCTCCAATTGTTGTCGCCGCTTGAGATGACGAAGCCACCCCGGGCAGCACCGGTGTCCCGTGCGAAGCGGCGGATCGCCGACCTCGAAGCCGTCGTCGCCAGGTGCGGCCGTAGCGGGTGCGCAGTTGGGCCTGGTAGGCGAGGCGTTGTTGTTCCAGGGTGATGGCTTGGTGGTAGGAGCGGATTTCCCAGAGTTTCATGCGGCGCCAGAGCAGGAGGGTGGGGAGGGGGAGAGCAGCCGGCGGGTGGCACGGACGCGTTCGATGTGTGTGTCGGCTGTGATGTGGGCTGTGCGGCCGATGGCATGGCGGGCGGCCTCCACCGTCACGACGAAGAGGATTGGATGACCGCGTGCATGCCCACGCCCAGCGGGTCCGGCCAGGCCGTCGCGGCGTTGAAGGCGATGGTCGCCGCGGTGAGCAGCCAGGCCGTGGGGCGCAGCAGGGGGAAGGGGATGCGGAGCCAGGTGAGCAGGAGGTCGAGGGCGAGAGCCACGCAGATGCCCGCGTCGATGCCGATCGGGAAGAGGTAACTGCAGGTGCCGAAGCCCTTTGTGAGGGCGAGTTCGCGTACCGCGGTGTACGAACCCGCGAAGCCGATGCCCGCGATGATGACGGCACCGAAGACAACCAAGCCGATGAGAACGCGGTGCATCCGTGTCGGCTTCAGTGGCGCGGCCACCCGTACCCTCCTCCCTCCGTTCCTTCCTCGTGCTGCGGCTCCTGCTGCCTGCGTGTGATTGCGTGTCGGGTCTCCTGGGCCAATGCCTGGCCCGCGTGCATGTGGGGGCCGGTGTGCGGCTCATGGGTCCTGGGCCGTGGGTGGGTGTGGGGTGTGAGGAGGTCTCGGATGAGCTGCTCGGTCTCCGTCTGCAGTGAGCAGTCCAACGCCCGGTTGACCTGTTGCACGCGGGTGATGGCGGTGTGCACTCCTTGCCGGTTTCGGGCTGCGTGTTCGATGCGGAGTCAGTCCCGGTAGAGCAGCTCGGCCGTGTCGTCGACGTCGAGTCCGGTGGCGACGGCCTGGCGGGCGGCGCTGAGGTCGTGATGGGGTCCTCCCTGTGTGCGGTGGGTGGCGACGGTGTGTGCGATGTCGATGATGCGGGTGGTCATTTCCTGTTGGTTAGGCTGGGCCCAGGGCAGGGGTCTCCACCTGCTGGTCTTCGAAGTCGGGTCAGTGAGCGTAACCATGTATGAGTGAGTGTCGTTGTCAGAGCGTGAATCTGACGGAATGGGC
>NZ_JBHWJT010000107.1:0-4857 GCF_042731325.1 Streptomyces sp. NPDC059866
GCGGTGGGGAAGTCCGTCCCGCCCACCTGGCGCCCCGCTACACTCCACGCCACCAGGCCGCTGACCTGCCCAGATACCGAACTACGGCTGGAGTACTAGGGCGCGTATCGAGTCGTGATCATCGGGTGGTCCTGGTGAGGTCTTTGATCCAGATCATCGAGGCGTGCAGGTGGAGACTGGCGAGGTAGCTGTCGGGAGTCTTGTCGTATCGGGTGTCTCACCGTCCCAGTTCCGGCCTCCTGGTACGTCACGCTCTGGGGCGGGTGAGGCACGTGGAGCCGACGTGAGCCGACCGGTGCACTGATGTCCGGGCGGGGACTCATGGGACATGGCCCGGCACCCGGCTCAGGTTCCGGGGAGGATACGGCGCGTTTCGTAGGCCCACATCGCGATCTCGACCCGGTTGCGGGCGCCGAGTTTGGCCATCAGGCTGGCCAGATGCGTCTTCACCGTGCTGAGGCTGATGTGCAGTGCATCAGCGATCTCGGTGTTGGTCAGCCCGCGAGCGACGGCGAGGAGCACCTGCTCCTCGCGGGCCGTGACGGGGGAGACCGGCTGGGCCACAGGCCGGCCGGCGGGCAGGTCCGCGAATGCCTGGAGCAGACGGACGGTGACGCTGGGCGCGATGAGCGCCTCACCGTCGGACGCCGACCGTACGGCCTGCGCCAGAAGGTCCGGTCCCGTGTCCTTGAGGAGGAATCCGCGGGCGCCGGCACGCAGTGAGCCGTAGACGTACTCGTCGAGGTCGAACGTGGTGATGACGACCACGGCCAGCGGGTCGGCGACGCCCGGGCCGGCGACCAGCCGGGTGGCCTCGAGCCCGTCGAGTACGGGCATGCGGATGTCGAACAGGCAGACGTCGGGGCGTAGTTCGCGGGCCAGACGTACCGCTTCCCGCCCGTCGGCGGCCTCGCCGACCACCTCGATGCCGGGCTGGGCGTTCAGCATGATCCGCAACCCGGTGCGGATGATCGTCTGGTCGTCAGCGACGAGGACGCGAATGGACACCGCTCTCGCTCCTCGCTCTCGGCAGTTCGGCTTCGACATGCCAGCCCCGGTCAGTACCCGGGCCGGCTCGTAGTGTGCCGCCGAGCAGGGTCGCGCGCTCGCGCAGTCCGGTAAGTCCGTATCCGTCGCGACCCCGGCTGGTGCGCCGGCCGTTGTCGCGCACGCTCACCCGTACCGTGTGCCGTTCCGCGGCGACCCGAACGACGAGCTCGGTCGCGTCGACCGCATGGCGCAGCGCGTTGGTCACCGACTCCTGCACGATCCGGTAGACGGCCGCGTCCACGGCCGGGGGCAGCGCGTCCAGTTCACCGTCGAGCCCCAGGTCGACCCTGAGGCGACCACCCGGGGTGCGCACCAGGCGCTCCAGATCCGCGACTCCGGCAGGGGGCGCCAGCTCGGCGCCGACCCCGCGGTCGCGCAGCGCGGCGACCATGGCGCGCATTTCCTCCAGCGTGCGCGCCCCTTCCTCCTCGACCCCCTCCAGCGCCTCGACGGCGGGGGACGGGTCGGTGCCCGCGAGCACCCGGCCCGCCTGGGCGATGATCACCATGGCCGACACGTGGTGGGCCACCGTGTCGTGCAGTTCCCGGGCGAGCTGCTCGCGCTCGCGGGAGCGCACCTGCTCCAACTGCCGCTCGCGAGCGGTCACCCGGAACCGCACGGCAGCCCCGACCACGCCGGGCAGCAGCAGGAAGACGAAGCCCACGACCTTTTCGACGACCGGGGTCTCGTCCGTGACGACACACAGCGCGCCGGCCGCGAGGATCATCGCGCCGCCCAGCACGATCTCGCGTCCCGATCCCCACCGGGGCAGCGCGTACACCAGCACGAGCACGACCGCGCCGGTGTACAGGCCGACGGGCTCGCGCGGTGCGGCGACGAGCGAGGCCACCTCAAGCAGGATCACCGAGCCGAACGCCAGCGTCACCATCGCCAGCGGGCGGGTCCGGCGCCACAGGGGCAGCAGGCACAGCCATACGGCGAACACCACCGCCACCGGCCGCCACACGACGTTCTCGCGCAGGGTGGCCTCCAGCGCCACACCGGCAAGGCCCGCGGCGAGCAGCGCCCAGTCCCGCCATACCCGGGCGGGCGCGTCGGGCGGCCGGGGTTCGGTCCACAGGGCTCGCAGGTCGTCTCGGAGCACGGTTCTCAGCCTAGGCACCGCGGCGTGCCGCGCATCGGCCGAAAGGACGGGTCGTCACTCCGCCCTGGGGCCGACGGATCCGCGGCCCGCGGGCCGATGCCGCGGAGCGCCGTGGCGACGAGCCTCGGCATCGGCGGCCGTACAACGACGGCCGACGAGGTGGTTGGAGGACCCGATGCTCTCGAAAGCCCTGTTGCGCCTGGGCGCAAGCGCCGCCCGCCATCCGTGGCGGGTGATCGCGGCATGGCTGATCGCCGCCACGCTCGCCGTCCTCGCCGCCGTCGCCTTCGGCGGGCGTACCGCGGACTCGATGACCGCTCCGGGGCTGGACTCCCAACGGGCCGCGGAACTGATCGAGCGGGCAGGCACCGGCCAGGAGGGGATGACCGCCCAAGTGGTCGTCACCCCCCTCGACGACGGTGCGACGTTCTTCGACGACGACGGCGCGCGCACCGCTCTCACGAGGCTGCAGACCGAGGTGAAGCGGCTGCCGCACGTGCTCGGCACGAGCGACCCGGCGGGGGCACTCGACACGGGCGGGGACACCGCCGTGCGCGGCGGCCTCGTTTCGGCCGACGGGCGGATCGCAGTCGTCCGGGTGCAGTACCCCGACCAGAGCCGGCTGTCGGCCGAAGACCTCGACGCCCTCGTCGATCTCGGCGACCGGCTGCGCGCCGAGCTGCCCCTGCGCATCGAGATGGGCGGGAACCTCTTCTACGCCTTCTCCGACCCCGACGGCGGCGCAAGTGAGCTGATCGGCATCCTCGCCGCGGCCGCGATCCTGTTCCTGGCGTTCGGTTCGCTCGTCGCCGCCGCGCTGCCGATCGGCATGGCGGTCTTCGGGCTGACCATCGGAGTCGCCACGATGACGGTACTGGCGGGGGTGACAGAGGTCCCCACCTTCGCCCCCGTCCTGGGCAGCATGGTCGGGCTCGGAGTGGGCATCGACTACGCGCTGTTCGTGCTCGCCAGGCACCGGGAGTACCTCGCGCGCGGGCTCGATCCCCACGAGGCGGCGGGGCGAGCGGTGGCAACGGCGGGGAGGCCCGTGGTCTTCGCCGGCGGCACCGTCGTCGTGTCGATCCTCGGCCTGGCGGTCGCGAACGTGCCGTTCATGACGGTGGGCGGGGTTGCCGTCTCGATCGTCGTCCTGACGATGGTGCTCGCGTCGGTGACGCTGCTGCCGGCCTTCCTCGGCGCGGCGGGCCCGCGCCTGGCCCGGGCCGGCCGGATCGGCCGGGCTCTGCAGACCAGGAAGCTGGGCCGACTCGCACGGCGGCGGGACCAGGCGGCAGGCGCCGCCCACGCCGCCGGGTGGCGTCGCTGGATCGGGCACGTCGGCCGGCACCCGGTGCCGTACGCGGTCGGCGCGGCGGGGCTGCTGCTGACCGCGACGCTGCCCGTGCTCGGCCTGCGCGTCGGCCTGCCCGACGACGGCTCACTGCCCCACAGCCGTACCGAGCGCCGCGCCTACGACCTCGTCGCCGAGGGGTTCGGCCCGGGCACCAACGGTCCCCTCGTCATCGCCGCGGACCCCGCCGGTGATCCGGGAGTGCTGGACCGACTCGTCGCAACGGTCGCGGCGGATCCGGGCATCGCATCCGTCGCGCCGACGCACATCGATCGGGCCACCGGCATCGCGACCCTCGTGGTGTTCCCGACCACCAGCCCTCAGGACAAGGCCACGGCCGACACCATCGCCCGGCTGCGCACCGACGTGCTGCCCACGGCGATCGGGCACGGCCCGGCCAGGGCCCACGTCGGCGGCGCCGCCGCGAGCCTGTCCGATGTGGGCCAACGCACCAGCCAACGCCTGCTGGTGTTCGTCGCCGCCGTGCTGGCGATGTCGTTCCTGCTGCTGATGCTGGTCTTCCGCTCGATACTCGTACCGCTCAAGGCGGTACTGCTGAACCTGCTGAGCATCGGCGCGGCCTACGGCATCATGGTCGCCGTCTTCCAGTGGGGCTGGGGAGGCGCACTCATCGGGCTGGAAGCGACGGTTCCGATCGTGTCGTTCATCCCGATGTTCCTCTTCGCCATCCTGTTCGGCCTGTCGATGGACTACGAGGTGTTCCTCCTCTCCCGCGTACGCGAGGAGTACCTGCGCACCGGCGACAACGGCACGGCGATCGTTGAGGGCGTCTCGCGCACCGCCCGGATCATTACCTCGGCCGCCCTCATCATGGTGGCGGTCTTCCTGTCCTTCGCCGTCGCCGAGGACCCCTCCACCAAAATGTTCGGGCTCGGCCTGGCCACCGCGATCTTCATCGACGCCACGGTCGTACGCATGGTGCTGGTACCGGCGACCATGACACTCCTCGGCCGGACCAACTGGTGGCTGCCGAAGTGGCTGGACTGGCTGCTTCCCCGCGGCCCGGTCGGCACCGACGACACCGACGCGGAATCCACGGGTGAAGCCCCGCGTCCACGGCTGGTTGACCGTTGACTCAACTCCTGCCCGCCCTTGGCGTCCGGCACCTCAGCGCGTCACCTAGGGGCATATCGAGTCATGATCATCGGGTGGTCCTGGTGAGGTCCTTGATCCAGATCATCGAGGCGCGCAGGTGGAGACCGGCGAGGCAGCTGTCGGGAGTCTTGTCGTAGCGAGTGGGTGCGCCACGAGGCGCCATGGGGTCGAGTGAGGTGAGAGACCTTCACCGCCGGGTTGTCGCAGCAACCTGGTTGAAGCAGGGGGCAGTTCG
>NZ_JBHWJT010000108.1:0-4518 GCF_042731325.1 Streptomyces sp. NPDC059866
CACGACCACCTCCAAGATCAGGTCTTGGAGACAGTCTGCTGGCCGACGAGCAGCGGGTCGATTACCCGGCCAAGGCTGCGTGACGAGCCACTAGCACGCACCCGGACCGGCGGAATCCTCTTCGGAGCCGCCCAGTGCGGAAAGCGGCCCTCTCCGGCCATGATCGACGTCTTCCTCGACGTCTTCCTCCGCCAGGACCATGCCTTGCTCGTGCCGATCGTCCGGGCCTTCGCGCGCGAGAACCGCTATCCGCACCTGCCCGAGATCACGGTTCCCACCGTCGTCATGGTCGGCTCGGCCGACCGCAGCACACCGCCGAGCCACGCCCGGCGCCTCACCGCGGGGATACCGGGCGCCCGGCTGGTCACCGTGCCGGACGCCGGACACATGCTCAACTGGGAGAACCCCCAGGCCCTGGTGGAAGCCGTCGTCTCCCTGCACGAGGCCGACCGAGCCGGCTGACGCCCCCTCGACAATGGCCGAGAGCACGGTGTGATTCCCCTGCCGTTACCGCTTGGGTGAAGGGATCGAGCAACCGGGTGGGGCGAGGGGGCACAGGTGTACGACTACATCATCGTGGGCGCCGGATCGGCCGGGTGTGTGCTGGCGGACCGGCTCACCGAGGACGAGAGCGCGCGCGTTCTGCTGATCGAGGCAGGCCCTGTGGACGATGCCGCGGAAATCCACGTTCCGGCGGCGTTCAGCAAGCTCTTCCAGACGAAGTACGACTGGAGTTACCTCAGCGAGTGTGAACCGGGACTGGACGGCCGCCGTCGCTATCTGCCCCGGGGCCGCATGCTCGGCGGCTGCTCCTCGATGAACGCGATGATCTACATACGCGGCAATCGCCGCGACTACGACGCCTGGGCGGCCGGCGGCGCCGACGGTTGGAGCTGGCAGGACGTCCTGCCGTACTTCCTTCGCGCCGAGGACTTCACGGGCGCCATGTCACCGTGGCACGCCACCGGCGGGCCGCTCACGGTCAGCGAAGGCCGCTCCCGGCATCCGTTGATGGACGCCTATGTGGCGGCGGCACAGGAAGCCGGCCACCCCTGCACCAGCGATTTCAACGGCCCCGAACAGGACGGCGTCGGCTACTACCACCTCACTCAGCGCGATGGTCTGCGCTGCAGCACGGCCGACGCGTATCTGCGGCCGGCCCTGTCCCGGCCGAACCTCGAGGTTCTGACCGGCGCCCAGTGCATCCGCGTGCTGCTCGACGGCGACCGTGCGACCGGCGTCGAGGTGGACCGGGACGGCGAACTGCTGTGCCTGCGCGCCGAACGGGAGGTCGTGCTGTCGGCCGGTGCCTACAACTCTCCGCAGCTGCTCATGCTCTCCGGCATCGGCCCGGGCGGCGAACTGACGGCCCGCGGCATCACGCCCCGCGTCGACCTCCCTGTTGGGGAGAACCTGCAGGATCATCCGCATGTCGGTCTGTGCTATCTCACCGACACCGAGTCGCTGTTCACCGCCGAAACGCCGGACAACCTCCGCCTGCTGGAGACCGAGGGCCGCGGTCCGCTCACCTCGAACGTCGGCGAGGCCGGCGGGTTTCACCGCACCCGTGAGGGACTGGACGCCCCCGACATCCAGGTGCACGCCACACCGGTGATGTTCCATGAAGAGGGGATCAGCCCCGCGACCGACCACGCCTTCATGTTCGGTGCAGTCCTGCTCGCCCCCACGAGCCGCGGCAAGGTCTCCCTACGCTCGGCGCTCCCCAGCGCCAAGCCGCACATTCTGCACAACTACCTGACCACCGAAGAGGATCGCGTCACGATGATCCGGGCACTGCGGATGCTGCTCGACATCGCCGACCAGCCCAGCCTGGCCAAGCACCGCCGTGCCGACTTCCGCGTACCGCGCTCCACGGACGACGCCGGCCTGCTCGACTTCGCCCGGCGTGAGATGCAGACCCTCTACCACCCGGCGGGTACGTGCTCCATCGGCCCCGTCGTGGATTCCCGGCTCAGGGTGCACGGCGTGAGCGGCCTGCGGGTGGTGGACGCCTCGGTGATGCCCACCGTGGTGCGGGGCAACACCAACGCCCCCACGATCATGATCGCGGAAAAGGCCGCAGACATGATCCGCGGTCTCCCGTCACCGACGTGACGGCAACGTCACGCACGGACCGATACGACGTCCTCGGCCAGGACGTCACACGGGGACACGGGGTTGTGCCCGATCCGGATTACGCGGCGAGGCGCTCCACGACGACGTGTTCGTCGACCTCCTCGTCGGCCCGGACCTGACCAGGTGGAGGTGGAAGGACGAGCGCGAGGACGCCCAAGCCCGCCGCCTGGGCATCGTGGACGACGCCGAGCACGCCCGCGTCCAGGAGGCCCGCGGTCAGGCCCTGGCCCTGCTGTCCGAACGAGGCGGCCCGTTCGCCGAGGTCGACCGGTGGGCGCAGTGGCGACACGACCCGGCCTGGCCGGTCCCTCGCCTACCCGCCCAGCCGTCCTGACCAACTCCCAGTGGGCTGCGCACCCAGGCGGCGACACAAACGACGTATCCTCTCTGCGGTGCGCGTGACCGGACCCCGGCGTGCCCGTCTCCGGCGGGGGCATGACCGGCGCCCGGTGGGGAGGAACATCCGGAGCTTCACCGGCCCTCTGCCCCGCGCCTGACCCTCCGCTCCAGTGGCCGCGGCTCCTCCCACGGGTCTCGCTCCGGCCGAGTCCGTACTCACACTCACCTAGCGCCGCTCGCCGGGGCGACACTGTCAATAGCGGGGCACCTTGCAGGTTCGGGCGTGACCATGATGAACAGCTCGCTAAGGATCGGACGGGTCGGAAAGGTGCCCCTGCGCATCCACTGGACGGTGCCGCTGCTGGTGTTCCTCTTCGGCTACAGCCTCATCGACCAGACGCTCCCGGCCTGGGTGCCGGGACGGTCCACCACCGCCTACACCGTCGCCGGACTCATCGGCGCCCTGCTGCTCGTGTTGAGTCTGCTGGCGCACGAATCCGCGCACGCGATCATCGCCCGGCGCAAGGGAATCCCCGTCCACACCGTCACCCTCTGGGCCCTCGGCGGCATGACCGACATGGGCAAACCGCCCGCACCCGGCGCCGCCTTCCTCGTCGCCGTGAGCGGGCCGCTCACCAGCCTGGCCATCGGTGGAGCGGCACTCGGCGCCGGGGCAGGCCTGAACGCGGGACTCGGCTGGGACGTATCCGCGGCCGTGCTGGTGTGGCTCGGCTGGGCGAACCTTTTGCTGGGCGTGTTCAACCTCCTGCCCGCCGCACCGCTCGACGGCGGACGCGTGGTGCAGGCCGTGATGTGGTGGCGCACCGGAGACCGCGAGCGGGCCGAACGGGCAGCCGGACGCAGCGGCCAGATCCTCGGCATCCTGCTGATCGTCCTCGGCTGGATTGCCTTCCTCGGCGGCGCCTGGGGCGGACTATGGCTGGCCCTCACCGGCCTCTTCATCATGATCGTCGCCAATGCGGAACGGCGGCAGGCGTCCCTGGCCACCGCCCTGAGCGGGCTGCGCGCCGCCGACGCCATGTCCAGCCCCGTCGAGACCGCCCCCGACTGGATCACCGTACGGCAATTCGTCGACGGGCAGGCGATGACCGCCCGCCACTCGGCGGTGCCGCTGCTGGACTTTGAAGGGCGCCCCAGCGGCCTGCTCGACGTGCCGCAGCTCGCGAAGGTCCCCGTGGCACAGCGGGAGACCATGCGCCTGCGCGACGCGGCCACCCCTCTCGAGAAGTGCACCACCTGCGCGCCGGACAACCTCCTGGAGGACGCGCTCAAGAAGCTCAGTCCGCTCGGTGGTGTGCGCATCCTCGTCCTGGACGGCCAGCGCCTCGCGGGCATCATCACCGCGCGCGACGTCATGCGCCTGACCCAGCGACACCAACTGCGCGGAAGGGGACCGGGCTGAGGACTCCTAGCCCCCATGCCGGGACTCTGCTGGTGATGTTGGTGAGCCGCTGACGGCTGGCTGTGCCCGGTGCTTGGCTAGGAGTGTGCGGGGTGGTGTCGTCGGTGGAGATGGTCGGAGAGACGCTGCGAGCAGCCCTGGAGGAGTTGGCCGAGGCCGCCCCCGCCTGGCTGGCTCCGCTGATCGAGCCGGAGTGGGCCAAGCGGTACGGACGCCGAGTGGAGATCGGCAAGCTGCCGGGCGGGAAGGCGGCCGTGACCACCCGGGCCGAGGAGTTCGGCCAAGACGGCCAGAAGGTCTTCACCGCTGCCCGGGCCGCCGGGGCCCCCGCCCCGCCGGCGGCGGCCGCAGGTGGAGATCCTCCGCCAAGTCTGGGTCCACCACTACTACTGGGACGCGGACGGATGTCTGCGCTGGCGGGACGGCCACGCCCTGCCGCCCGCCTCGCTGCGGTTCGACTCCCCCTACGACACCGACGCGCACTACTGCATCAAACGGGACACCGCATGGAGCGGCTACCGGGCGCATCTGACCGAGATTCCCAATGCTGTTGTCAAGCCGCTGCTGTCACGGGGGGTGCAGGCTGGTAGCACCTTCCGTCACGCAGCAGTGCCCACAGG
>NZ_JBHWJT010000109.1:0-4425 GCF_042731325.1 Streptomyces sp. NPDC059866
GTGACCTGCCCAACCACGGAGATGCCCCGCGCGTTCCCTCCACGTCAACAGCGGCCCACGTCCCACCCGCCAGAGCTACAACTGAAAAAGGCTCCTGGCCTCTTCACACTCACGCCGAAACGGACGTAACCTCACGTACCTCCCTCGTGAGTACTGGCCTCTGGGTGAATCCCGGAATCCGCGTCCGGTGAGCAGTGCACGAATTCGGTGATCATGAGCAGGACTGCCTGCCGGGCTGTCAACGCCAGTCACTACCGGTATCGGGCCCTCGGTTTAGGCAGCAGAGATCTCAGCTGTGCGGGGGAGCCGAACTGGTCGAGCATCAGCAGCATCGGCGGGTGCTGGATGCGCGGGCCCAGGACTTGCTCCAGCGAGGGGTGGATCTGGGGGAGCAGACCGCGCAGCCGGTTGCTGATCCGGGTTGCTTCGCCGGCGTGGTCGTCGTCGAAGCCCACGATCATCTCCAGCTCGGCGACGGTCTCGTCTTCCAGCTCGATGGCACGCAGCGTGTGCGGCATGGGGCGGGCGGCGTCCGCGATGAAGGCGTCGCGGGCGTCGGTCTTGGCCTCCGCCGGGGTAGAGGTCGGCGATCCGGCGCATGGTCAGGCCCGGCAGGTGGGCCACCTGGCAGCCCGCGTCCCGGGCGATGGTCAGCGGCAGGGCGTCGATGGAGGCGGGCTGGTCGACGACCACGAGCACGGTGCCGTGCTTGGCCTGCAGCCTCTCGAAGAGTTCCCACAGCTTGGGTTCGCTGTTGGGCAGCCGCTTGTCGAAGGCTTTCTTCCCCGCCGGGGTGACGGCGGTGGCGTGGTGTTCGCCCTTGCCGGCGTCCAGGCCGCGGAAGGCGCCGATGTCACTGGTGTCGATCACGTGCGTCCTCCGGTCGAGCGTCCCGGCCTCACCTGCGGCACCAGCTGCCGGCATCCACATTACGAAGAGCCTCCCAAGTCCCTTGCGAGACCGGTGGTCATGCCCCTGATCAGCGGTCTGCCAGTGCCTCCGGGACCGATGACACACCCCCAGATCATGGTCAGCCGGCCGTACCCGGGCCGGTTGCGGTCCGAAGCCGCTTTCGCCTCCTTCGCCGGAGTCTCACCGATACCCGCATCCTCAGGGCTGACCAACCGGCACCGGATCAACCGCAGCGGCGACCGGCAGCTCAACCGGGCCCTGCACACCATCACCCTGATCCGGATGCGGCTCGACCCGGCCACGAAGACCTACGTCGCCCGCAGAATCGCCGAGGGCAAGACCTCCCGCGACGCACAACGCTGCCTCAAGCGAACCATCTGCCGACAGCTCTTCAAGATCCTCGAACGCTCCGACCGCACCAGCGGAAGGAACCTCGAAATCTTCCTCAAGCGGCTTGACGCGATACAGCAGCCTCGGGGGCAGCTTGTTCAGGTGCGGCGGCAGGGCCTGGACGTGTGTCCTGTCACTGGCTGCTTCGTGCGCTGGAGGGCTGGAGGAGCTGGTCGACGGGTGCGTAGTCGTCGGTGAGCAGTTTGGCATCGCCGGTCCAGGAGATGAGGTCGTCGCCGGTAGCGATCTTCCAGCCGGTTTGCCGGGCGTCCAGCGCTTCCTGGGCCGCGCGCAGGTCGACCGGCCGGTCGGAGGCGAGCACCACCAGATTGCCGCCCTCGGGGGCGGCGGTCGGGTCGAGGCCGATATCGGTGGGTTCGCCGACGAGGGCGACGTGCTCGAAGGTCTCGCTGAGGGTGGCTACTTCGGCACGCGCGAAGGCCAGATCACCGTGATCGATGAGGTTGGCAACGTACAGGCCGTCCTCGTTGAGCACCCGCCGTACGTCAGTCATCGCTTCCACCGTGGTGAGGTGCCACGGCACGCTGACGCCCCCGAAGGCGTCGCCGACGACGAGGTCACGACTGCCCGTGTCCAGTCGCCGCAGGCCGAGCCTGCCGTCCTCGGCGCGTACGTCGATACCGGCTTGTGATCCCAGATCGAGTTGGTCGCGGTTGATGCGCACGACCCCGCTGTCGATCTCGGACACCAGGCTGCGCGTCCCGGGCCGCGTGGCCGCGAGGTAACGGGGAAACGTGAGCCCGCCGCCCCCCAGGTGGTAGGCAGCAAGTGGCTCACCTTGAGGAAAGGCGGCATCGACCACCGACGCGATGGCGCGCACATACGTGAACTCCAGGAAGGTCGGGTCGTCGATGTCGACGTAGGAGTGCCGCAAGCCGTCCAGAACGAGGGTGCGGCCGCCGCCCCGGTCGGGGTCTTGGACGACCCGTGCGCAGTGGTACCTGGTCTCCGTGTCGCAGCCACCGGGCGCGACCATGGTGGCGAGGCCGCCGGCAATGATCACGAGTGTCAGGGCCGGGACGCTGCTCCACCCACGCGTTCGCCACTCGACCAGCGCCGAGCCGACCACCAGCAGTGTTCCGAGGCCGATCAGGATGCCGCTGACCGGCAACCGCGATACGAGAACGAAGCCGGTGAGGACGGTGCCGACGATCGCGCCGACGGTGCCGACGCCGGACAGCCGGCCGACAACCGTTCCGGTCTCGGCGAGGCTGGTGAGACGCAACTTGGTCACGATCGGCGTCACCGCAGAGAGCAGCGCGCCCGGCACGAGGATGGTCAGCGACGCGATCAACAAGAGCAGCGCCGGCGCCCACTCCGCAGTGCTGCGCAGCACGGCGGGGGTGAGCGCCACGACCGCTCCCGACACCCCGAGCGAGGGGCCCAGGAGCCGGCGTGGATTGACCTGGTCGGCGATGCGCCCACCCAGCCAGGAGCCGAGGGCGATCGCGGTGAGGGCGATGCCGATCACCATGGTGCTGGTCTCGAGAGTGAGGCCGAGGTAGGGGGCCAGCAGCCGCAAAGCGACGATCTCGACCACCAGGACTGCGGCCGAGGACCCGAACACCAGCACAACAGCGGCACGGGGACCCAGGCCGTAGCTGCCAGGCGCGCCCTCGGCGACAGACGAGGAAGACGATCCGGTCACGGACGACATCCTTGCATGCGACTCATCTACAGACAGGAGTTGAGAGAAGCCGCCGGTGAAGTTCCCCCGCTGAGCTGGACAGTCTGATACTGGGACGGAAGGTCCCGGAGAAAGCTGTTCCAGACAGTGAGCAAGAAGAGCAACACAAGCAAGCGGTACACGGTCGAGTTCAAACGCGACGCGGTCGCGTTGGTGCACTCGTCAGGGAAGACGGTCATCGAGGTCGCCCGGGAGATCGGCGTCAGCGCCGAGGGACTGCGCAACTGGGTCAAGCAGGACCAAGCCGACCGCGGGCAAGGGCCTGCGGGCGCCCTGACCAGCGACGAGAAAGAAGAGCTGCGGCGTCTGCGGCGAGAGAACCGGGAACAGCAGCAGACCATCGGGGTCTTGAAAAAGCCGCGGCCTTCTTCGCAAGGGAATCGACGAAGTAGCCGTGCGCTACGCGTTCATCGACGCGGAGAAGGCCTCCGAGCACAACCCGGACGGCCACGGCGTCAGCCTGATGTGCAAGGTCCTGGGGGTGTCCCACTCCGGCTACTACGCCTGGCGTGCCGCACGCCCGGCCGCCAAGGCGCGAGCGGGCGAGGAGAGTGAGCTGGTCACGGAGATCCGAAAGCTCCACACGCAGTCCCGCCGCGCCTACGGCTCCCCGAGGATCACGGCCGCCCTACGCCGCACGGGACAGCGGATCAACCGCAAAAGGATCGAGCGGCTGATGCGCGAGCACGACATCCAAGGCATTACCCGCCGCAGGCGCCGCGGCCTGACCCGGCCGGACAAGAAGGCAGTCTTCGCCCCTGACCTGGTCGGACGCGACTTCGCCTCCATCGAGCCCGGCACCAAGCTGGTCTCGGACATCACCTACCCGCCCACCCTTGCCGACTGGTGGTACCTCGCCACCGTCATCGACCTGGCGACCCGGAAGGTGATCGGCTATGCGATGGCCGATCACCACTGCGCCGAGCTGGTTGTCGACGCGCTGCAGATGGCCGTGGGCTGCTCAAGGAGGGCTGCATCGCACACCCGGACCGCGGATCCGAATACACCTCACACGAATACCGCAGCCAGCTACGGAAGTTGAACATGCGGCAGAGCAGGGGCAGAACGGGCTCCTGTTGCAATAACGCCGCAGCCGAGAGCTTTTCGAGCTGCTGAAAGCGGAGATCGGGACCACCGCCAGGCGGTGCCGGTCTCGCGCCGACGAGCTGCTGTGCAGCCGAGTTCGAACTCCAGGGCGCCGGCGATGGCGAGGACGTCGGCGTCGGGCAGCAGGGGTTGTGAACAGGTGGCGATGGACGGCACTTGAGCATGTTCTGGTACGCATGAGTGAGCCTCCGGGCAGCGGCAGGCCCACTCCCCGGCGGGGAACGAGAGTTCTTGCGTCGAATGCGTGACCTTCGCCGGTGGTGGTCGTTGAGTGCGGTGACGGATTTCTTCGATGCGGGCCGGGGGTG
>NZ_JBHWJT010000110.1:0-3835 GCF_042731325.1 Streptomyces sp. NPDC059866
GAGCACGAGCCGCAACGCGGCCTGACGGACACGAGGTCATATCTCAGACTCCCACCAACACCCCTCTGCCGAGCACTAATTGAAATACGGGCCCCGGCCGTGCCGGTGTACTGGCGCTGGACCCCGACGGTGTGGGCGCCCTTCTTCAGGTCACCGGTCTCGTCGACGACCAGCACCGCGGCATCGTCGTGGAGATGCTCGACGACGTATTCGCGCACGTCGTCGCGGACGGCATCGGCATCCCAGACGGCCCGGCACAGCAGGTGCTGCATGCCGTGCGGGCTGCCCTCCCCGGCCCACTCCGCGATGGTCCAGCAATTCTTGCGCGGCAGGTCCGACAGAAGACCCAGTACCAACCGCCCGGCCCGCAGGCGGGATTCGTACCGGGCGAACCGGCCCGCGATCCGGCCCATGGCCGCCTCGAACGCCTCCCGCCACCGGGCGGGATCTATGCTGTGACCTGCGGCCACCGTCTCGTCGTTTGTCCACACAACTCACGATGATCAATGGTGGCCGTACCGGGCGGGTGGGAGTCGGGGACGGCAGGGCTCGTCCTGAAACGGCGGATGGGCCGGATTGGTTAACCCCGCGAGAATTCACGGCGTACCCCAGGGCAACCCCTTCGCCCCACGGTGAGTCGTACTGGGCGGCGTGGCTGAGGACCTTGACCTTCTGCCGTTCTCATCCCCGTCAACCGCCTTCCAGATTCCCGGAGTCGACGTGAGCGAAGCTGTTGAGCGCAGGACGCGGCGTGCTCCTGGCCGCCAACAGCCCTGGCGCGCTGTTGCGATCGCGGTCGTCCTTGGCGTGGGCGCTGCACTGGTCTTCGCCGCCGTCGCGGTCGTACCCACCACGACGACCGTCAACCCCGGCGCCAAGGGCCTGTGGGACGACTACAACGGTGACGGCTACCCCGACCTCGCGATCAGCGCCCCGCAAACCAGGTCCCCCGCAGGACCGAACGTCGGCGCCGTGCGGGTCCTGTACGGCTCGGCCGGCGGTCCGGCTACCCCACGCCTGCAGGTGCTGGACGCCTCGCAGGAGTACACCGAGTCGCCGCAGCAAGGGTACGGCAGCGCCCTGCGCAGCGGCGACCTCGACGGTGACGGGTATGCCGACCTGTTGTCGTTCGTCCGCTGGGCGCCGGTCGACGGCGATCCGGGCCACAACGTCACCGTCAACTGGGGCGGACCCACAGGCCTGTCCACGCAGCGCACGCTCCTGCTGTACCTGCCCGAGGCGACGTGGACGACCGGCTTCACCGTCCGGTACATCGACGGCGACAAGCACCTGGACGTGGTGACGCGGGGCAACGACGACGGCGTTCCTCGCCGGGACGGTGCCGTACGGTACGGGCCCTTCACCCGAGACGGCGCGGCCTCGGGTGAAGATCACGATCTACAGCTGGAGTACTAGGGACAGCCGCGGGCGATTCACCAAGACCGGGATACCGATCTGGCTCGGCATCGTGGTGGTCATCGTGTTGTTGTACGCCTACGCCCGTTAGCAACGGGTGGGGCACAAGCGGACCAGAACTCGCACCACAACCGCACCAGATCGGGCGGGGAACAGCGGGGAATCACGGTGAAAAGAGCCATCACCCGAGCCACTTCAGGCGGAGGGGTAGCGCGGCCACACACCGAACTGCAACGGGCGACTAGCCTGCGGAACAGAGGCCGTCGTTCGGGCAGAACACAACCCCCGTGTAATTGTAGCCAGCCCGTATGATCACGGGATTCGGGTCGGGGGGGATGTTGACGTATGAACCCGCGTCAGCTGTAGCGCTGAAGTGGACCGTCGTCCCGATTGGGAAGCTCGCAGTGCAGGTGCCTGTCGGGTCAGGCGCCGGGTCACCGCCGTACGGATCCCACGCCAAAATGTGGCAGTTGATCCCGGCGGGGTTGCTGGTGATGGTTCCGCCACCCCAGCCGTCACTGACGTACGCGTTCAGTTGCGCGGTGGACTGAGCCTGAGCCGGGGCGACGAAGCCGATCGCGGCGGCCGTGGCGAGTGCGGTGATGACTCCCGTCGCGCGCCAGGCGCGGTTTCGGTACTTACTCATGGGCGGTCCCTCTGATCGAACCGACCCCCTGCGACTAGGCTATTCGCCCCCTTGGGGACCCACAAACCGGGCAGGTTTGCCGTCACCGCCGGCGGTTGCTTTCGACGGCCGCAGACACTGTGTTTACGGAGACCGGGTTGCCCGGAGGTGCCTTCGATACGCCTTCGCCGACGCGCCCCTGTCGAGCCGCGCTGATGTGAGTCATGCGGGCAACTTAGTCGTGCCCTACGACACCACCGCATAGTCGGTGAGTGTCTTACTGTGTGACAACGCCCGCGCACAGCGGCGGACACCCACGGACGCCCATGGACGGACGCCGCAGGTGAGCAGCGCCCGGGCCCAAGGTGGAGTGCCTACTCAAGTTGCTTCGGGACGAAGAGGTCGCGTGCCACAGCCGTGCCAGATGCAGGGGTCAGCCACGGTCAACACGGGTGCCTGGCGGGCGCGCCCCTGCCCGGTAGCTCCACCAACAGAGCTGCAGGTCACCGGCAAGACGGACCAGCCTCTCTCCTGAAGCGGTGTTGCAGGGCGGGGTGAACAGAGGTTTCCTTGACGCGCCGACCATAATCACCCGAGCCAATGCAGAGCCGCCCTGAAGTCGTTCCCCCGACCCAAGGCGTGCGGCCATGCCCTTCATCTGCGACACCATGAGCACCATGGACCTTGAGGGGATAAGCGCGCTGTCCGCCGCCGTCGTAGCGCTCCTCGGGATTCCCGCGAGCATGCTCATCGGCCGATGGCAGACGAAGGCAGCCTTGCGTACGGCGGAGGCCACCAGCGAGGCAGGGCTGGCTCAAGCCGAGTCTGCATACCGTGCGGCGTTGGACGCTGTTCGTGCCGAGGCGAACGCTGCTCATCTGCAGTGGCGTCGTGGGATCCAACGGGGCGCTTACGCCTCCTTCCTCCTTGCTGCGAATCGCGTAATGGAGCTGGGTGAGCGATTCGTCATGGATAACGAGGAAGATCTATCAGCGGAGAACATCAAGGCCGGGAAGGCTGCTATTGACGACGCTCTCGCGACTCTTAAGGCAACCCAAACGATCATCGAACTAGAAGGGTCTGATGACGTAGCCGCCCCCGCTGCGGGCATGACCAATGCGGCTCAGACGATGGGCTATTACCTCGGCAAGCAGGCCATTTACGAGAGAGCGTGGGGCAAACTCGGCCGAATAATGGATGACCAGTCGTCAGAGGTGAGCGCTACTGCTGTAGCCCTCATGCAAGCGCTGGCTGACCTGGGCCGCCTTCGCTCCACTGTCTCCTCAAGAGCTGATGAGCCGAATGGACAGGGTTCTCATGATGCCCGAGCAGCAGAACGGTCTTGCCGTGAGGCCTGGAGCGCACTGCCGCACGGTGCTCTGGACGACGAGGAGTTCAGAGCCCTCCTAGAGGGTTGGTGGTCTCGTCCTCCAACTTCTAGCAGCCCATACCTCGATGCCGTTCGTCAATTCGGTGAGGAAGAAATACGCTTCGTCCGTGCGGCCAAGATCGAGCTGCATGGTCAAGCCACTCCGTAAGGCCCGTCGCCCTGGCTTGCCTACCTTGTTTCCTTTGGGCCTGCGTCGGTGGCAGAGGCCACCGGGTACGTCACGCACTTCCTCCTGCCGGCGATGGGCCTCGGCCTTGACATGTTCGTACGCCGTGGCAAGCATCTCCGGTGCGGAGTGGCGTTGCACCAGCAGCTTCCCAAGCTGAGAGCGCGAGTTCGATTCTCGTTACCCGCTCCACGACGAAGCCCGGGCCGGACGCCCGGGCCTTTGCTGTCCTCGGTGA
>NZ_JBHWJT010000111.1:0-3705 GCF_042731325.1 Streptomyces sp. NPDC059866
TTCGCGGTCAGGCCACCCCCATCGGGATACCGCATGACACCGGAATACACCCGCCAGCGAGATCACCGTCACCCTAGGCCGAAAACCTCAGTAGCGTCCGCCGTCGGCCGCGCACCGCTTTTTCGCCATCGAGCCAGTGGGTGGCGGAAGGCTGAGGGAGTGCGCGGTCGGCCATGAGGTGGGCGATGTGGACGTAGTAGCTGTAGTCGCCCGAGGCGGTGCTCTCGCGCAGGTGGGCGATCGTGGCGGTCGGTGTCGGCGTACACCTGAACGTGGCGGTGGCGGCCCGCTGGCGTGCTTCGGGGTTCGAGCACTGCACGTCGACCGCGACGACCTGCAGTGGCGCAAGATCGGCTGACGTAGCCTGAGCGCCAGCAGATGAAGCAGGAAGGGGCCGGCCCACAGGGCTGGCCCCTTCTCGTGTGCGGTCAGCCGGTCAGGGGCTGCCACCGGTCTTCCTGCGGGGGGTCGAGCCTGCTGCCCCACACCAGCGCCCCACCGACCAGGCGGGTTTGTCCCGCGTGGCCAGGGCCGGGGATTGGAGCATGTCGGCGACGTCTTCCAGGTAGGTGGCCAGCGTGTCGAGCTCGTCGCTGGGGCCTTCGGTGGAGCGGGACCAGCTGCCCAGGTAGCCGGTCGCGGCGTTGATGGGGATTCTTGGAAACGGCTCTGGCCGCAGTTCCGTGAATCCCCAGGCCAGCGGGAACGCGGGATCGTTTCGGCGGGGTGTTTCCTGCCGTGGCGAGCAAGACGGTTGAGGATGTGCTTTTCCCGGGATCGATGTGCGGGTGGAGGGGGTGAACGACTCCTCCGACGTCCTGGTGGTGGAGGCAGTGTCGACGGCTCGGCCAGGCCGGTGCCCGAACTGCTGCAAGCAGGCCAGGCGCATACACAGCACGTATCAACGCACCCTGGACGAACGGCCGTTGGGCTCGCGCCGGGTCATCGTCCGGCTACGGGTGCGCCGGTACTTCTGCGACCGGAAGAACTGTTCCCGCACGACGTTCGTCGAGCAGGTACCGGGCCTGTCCGAGCGGTACCGCCGCTCCAGCACCGGGCTGACGGGCTGGCTGCGATCGAGCTCGGCGGCCGTCCCGCCGCCCGGCTGTGCCGACGCCTGCGGCTGACCGCGGGCCGGACCCGGCTGCTCAGGCTGCTGGCGGCGCCGGCGGTGCCGGACCGTGCCCCGCGGGTGCTGGGAGTGGACGAGTTCGCCTTCCGCAAGGGCTGCACCTACGGCACCGTTCTGGTCGACGTCGAGGTCGGCCGGGTCGTTGACGTGCTGCCCGACCGCACCTCCGAGACGTTCGCGGCCTGGCTCAAGGACCATCCCGGCGCGGAGATCATCTGCCGGGACCGGGCCACCGCTTACACCAAGGCGGTCAAGGAAGCCGCCCCCAAGGCCCTCGAAGTCGCTGATCGTTGGCACCTGTTGCAGAACCTGTCCGCCGCGGTGGAGAAGACCTGCCACCAGCACCGTGACTGCCTGCGCAAATACGCCGAGGAGAAGACGGGGCCCGAGGTGCCCGAGGCGGCCCCGATGCTGTTACCTCCCGCGGAACTGCCCCGCACTCAGATCATCGAGCGCACCCGTCACCGCTACGAGGACCTCCACCGCCTGCTGGAGAAACGCTGGACGATCAGTGCGATCGCCCGTCGGCTGAACCTCGACCGCAAGACCGTCCGCCGCTTCCGCGACACTGACCTTGACCAACTGCTTGCCTCCGCCCGCGACCGCCGCCCCAACGGGGTCCTGGAGCCGTTCAAGGCATACCTGAACACCCGCTTCGCCGAGGCGCAAGGCCAGGTCAGCGGCACCCGCATGTTCCTGGAGATCCAGGCCCGCGGCTACCGGGGCAGCCGCCAAGTCGTCCGCAAACACCTCGCCGCCCTCCGCGCTGGCACCGCCGAACCGGTCCGGGCCGATATCCCCAGCCCTCGAAAGATCACTTCCTGGATCATGCGGCCCCGGGAGTCGCTCACCGAGAGCCAGGACCAGCGGCTGCTTCAGGTCCGGCTCGCCTGCCCGGACATCACCCGGGCCTGCGACCTCGCCCGCGCCTTCGCCGACCTGGTCCGCCACCGGCGCGGACACCTGCTGTTGGAATGGATCCGGCAGGCCGAACAGGACGCGCCGAAGCCGATGAAGGGCTTCGCCGGCTTCCTCCGCCAGGACCTCGACGCCGTCACCGCCGGCCTCACCCTGCCATGGAGCTCTGGGTGGTCGAAGGCCACGTGAACCGGGTGAAAACGCTCAAGAGGGCAATGTATGGCCGAGCCTCGTTCGACCTCCTGCGGACCCGCATCCTCACCCAACCATGACTATCGCCGAGTAGGTCCGGAGGAGGATGGACGGTCATCCGGCACGTCGCCTACAGTCCCGCTGTTTACGAATGATCATTCTCAACGCATCCCACCCATACGGAGCCGACGCCACATCGACAAGGGAAGCCCGCTGATGACCACCGATCCGGAGCCTACGCTGCACCACGCCGTGGACGTCACGGTGGAAGACGCCTGGGCGATCTTGGAGTTCCTGGCGCCCCGTCTGGAATCACTGGAGCGCGCTCACGATGGCGACACGGAGGAGCACCGCACGGCCGCAGCTCTCGCTGAGGCGATGTCCGCCCTCGTGCTGGCGCTCGAATCAGAAATCCGCGGCCCCAACAGAGGGCGTCTCCGCAACCGCTCGGCCCCACCGCCCACTCCCGTCCCTTCGCCGACCGAGGACGAGCGGATCGCCAAGAAAAAGCGGCGACTCACCATGATCGCGGAGTACTGGAACCAACTCTGCGGCATCGTTCACCCCTGGCGCGAGAGCGACGGCTACGACCGGGCCCGGTGGCACCCGGTCACCTTCCTGGACACGGCCGCTGAGGCCGAGTATCACCGGCGCGTCGCCGAAGCCGGCCTCCGGAAGGCCGAATAGTCGTGAACACCGCGATGTCCGTCACGGAACTGCGGCCAGAGCCTTGAATTCGGCCAGAGCCGCTCTTCCTCGTCAGTTGATCCGGTTTTGAACGGTGTGGGGAGGGTGGGGAGGGTGGGGAGCGTGAGCATGTGATGGGCGCGACGTGGGCAGGTTCCGTGCCAGGCGGGACGGTTCGATCATGTGGCCCAGCCGGTGCGGGTAGCGGACCCTGAGCGCTGCGGCTGCCACCGTCGCGGCAGCCAGGACGACGCTCCCCAGCAGCAGGGGTGCCGAGTAGCCGGTTTCCAGCAGAGGTTGAGAGATCAGAGGGCCGATGATCTGCCCGATTCCGTAGCCCGCCGTCAGCAGCGCGACGGCTCGCGGCACTTGGAGGTGCTCACCGAGGGCCAGTGCCAGGGAGGTGATGCCCACGAACGTGCCGCCGAAGGCAGCCGCCGCGACGAGCGCGCTGACGCTGCCGGGAACCAGCCCGGTGAGGGCGATACCGGCGGCCTGGAGCATCAGGGCCAACGCCAGCAGGGTGGGGCGGCTCCACCGCCGGGCCAGGGCCGTCCACAGGGCCGAACCGGGGATCGCGGCCAGTCCGACGACGACCCACGCCCCTGCACCGACCCAGCCGGGGGCGTCCTGGGTGATCGAGGCGACGAGGAAGGTGCCTGCGATGATGTAGCCGATGCCTTCGGGGGGTGTGAACTGCTGCCGCGGAACAGCGCACGAGTGTGATCTGGCGTGTATGAGTGAGTGTCCGGGTTGTGGTGAGTGCGCAGGGAACG
>NZ_JBHWJT010000112.1:0-3665 GCF_042731325.1 Streptomyces sp. NPDC059866
GCAGTCCCGTGACCCGGCGCGCTGAGTCCGTCTCCGGCAGGCCGCACTCGCGCGGATCCAGCTGCGCCCGACGGGCCCTGAGGAAGGTGCCGAGGGCACGGGGGTCGGAGTGTGAGGTCATGGCGTCCATTCTCCTGCGGACCGCACACGTGTGAGGTGTGCCGGTGATGTCCGGTGTCGGCCGAGGGCGGCGGGACCTGGAGTCCCGCCGCCCTTCGAGGGGGTGTCAGCGGACGGTGGCGCGGGCGGCCCGCTCGATCACGTTGGCCACCAGGTGCGGGTGGGAGACGGCGACCGAGTGGGAGGCGGCGACCTCGGTGGTGTGCGCGTGGGCGCGCTTGGCCATGAAGCGCTGCACGGAGGCGGGGATGTTGAGGTCTTCGGTGGTGATGATGTCCCAGCTGGGCTTGGTCTTCCAGGCCGCGGTGGTGGCTTTTTCCTCCAGGGCGGCCTGGGCGATGGGACGCTGCTCGGCGGCCATCAGGGCGGCCTGCTGGGCGGGCACGTCGGCGGCGAACTGGTGATGGAACTTGTCCTGCTGGATGTACAGGTCGGTGGCGGTGGAGCCGTCGGCCTGCTTGTAGGTGACCGGGTCGAGGGCGCCGGGGAGGGTGGAGCCCGGGTACTTGTTGGTGAGCTCCAGGGCGCTCTCGCCGGGGGCGGGCAGGAAGGCGGCGACGTAGACCAGGGCCTTGACCTCGGGGTCGTTGGTGGCGGCCTGGCTGATGACGTTGCCGCCGTAGGAGTGGCCGACGAGAATCTTCGGGCCCTTGACGTGGTCGAGGACCGTGCGCAGGGCGGTGGCGTCGGAGGCCGGGCCGCGCAGCGGGTTGGCGGCGGCGATGACCGGGTAACCGTCGGCGCGCAGGTCCGCGATGACGCCGTTCCAACTGGAGCCGTCGGCGAAGGCGCCGTGCTCCAGGACGATGGTCGGCTTGGCGTGCCTGCCGGTGTCGGCGGCCTCGGCGGTCTTGGCCGCGCCGTTGGCGGTGCCGCTGAGGGCGAACGCGCCGAACGCGAGACCTGCCGTGGCCGTCGCGACCGCACCCGTCACCAGCCGCTTGCGTCCACCCTTGATGCTCACCACGACAGACCCCTCTCAGGCTTTTTTCTCGGTACATGGGGCGGGCCGACCCTGCCGGCTTTCGTCACCGCCCTGACTGGTGATGAATTTGTCACGCGATCCGTCACCTGTCAAGGTGGTGACGGAGGGGTTTCCGGCCCGCCGCGCGAGCCTGGACCCTGCGCGGACCGACGCGGACAGAAAGGTGAGGTGCCATGAGTGACGCCGAGGAGAGGGCGCTGCCGGCGGGCGGCTGCTTCTGGGGCATGCAGGAACTGATCCGGGCACTGGCCGGGGTGGTGCGCACCGGGGTGGGCTACAGCGGCGACGACGACAAGCCGGAACCCACCTGTCGCGACCACGGAAAGCACGCGGAGTCGATCGAGATCGTCTTCGATCCCGCGATCACCGACTACCGCACGATCCTGGAGTACTTCCTCCAGATCCACGACCCGACCACGAGGAACCGGCAGGGCAACGACATCGGCCTCAGCTACCGCTCCGCCATCTTCTACGTCGACGACGAGCAGCGTCGTATCGCGCAGGACACCATCGCCGACGTCGACGCGTCCGGGCTGTGGCCGGGACCGGTGGTGACCGAGGTGGTGCCGGCCGGCCCGTTCTGGGAGGCCGAGCCGGAGCACCAGGACTATCTCCAGCGCTACCCGGACGGGTACACCTGTCACTTCCCGCGCCCGAACTGGCGCCTGCCCAGGCGCGGCGAGTCCTGAACACCGGCGCGGCCGGGGGAGGGCGATGTCCTTCCCGGCCGCGCGCCGCGGGGTCACGTCGGCGCTGAACCGTCGACCTACTTGGCCCACGGGTCCCGCACGATGATGTCGGCCGGCGCCGCCGCACAGCCGGAGAGCATCCGTTCGCCCTTCTCCGGGCTCGCTACCCGGGCGTCGCCCGCGACCCCGGACTCGGTGATCCGGCCGAAGGGCACGGCCATGTACACCGGCTCGGTGGCCCCGATGGGCAGCAGCACCACCGCGTCGCGCGCCGCCAGGGCACGCAGCTCGGCGGCGGTCAGCCGGTTCCACTGGACTGCGCTCGTCAGGAACTCCTCCTGGGCATGATCGACGCAGTGCGCGGAGTGCCGGGTCGGTGGCGGGGGGATCTTGGAGGTGACTGGCGCTTGGATGCGGCCGGTGCTCAGAGGTGGTCGGCGTCGACCACGGCCTGGGCAAAGGTGGTGGGGGCTTCCTGCGGCAGGTTGTGACCGATGTTCGCGATCGTGCGGTGCAGGTAGGGGCCGGTGAAGTGGTCGCGGTACGAGGAGCCGTCGCCCGGTGCGGTGAAGGGGTCGAGGGCGGCGTCGAGAGTGACGGTGGGGACGCCGATGGCGGGCTGGGCGGCCAGCTGCTTCTCGTAGCGGTCGTAGCGTCGGTCGCCCTCGATCAGACCGATGCGCCAGCGGTAGTTGTAGAGGACGATGGCGGCGTAGTCGGGGTTCTCGAAGGCCTCGGCGGTACGCGCGAAGGTGGCGTCGTCGAAGTTCCAGTTGGGGGAGACGAGGGTCCACACGTAGCGGCACAGCGCGATGCGCTTGGCCACGTTCTCCATGGTCTTCTTGCCACGGTCGGTGGCGAAGTACCACTGGTACCACCAGTTGTGCTCGACGGCCGGCAGGGCGGGTTCCAGCTGCGCCTTGCGGTTCGTGATGAGGTAGCCGCTGGTGGACAGGAGGGCCTTGACGCGCTCGGGCCACAGGGCGGCGATGATGTCGGCGGTCCGCGAGCCCCAGTCGAAGCCGGCGAGAACGGCCTTCTCGATCTTCAGGGCGTCCATGAACGCGATGATGTCCAGGGCGATGGCGGACTGCTCGGCCGTGCGCGGAGTGTGGCGGGACAGGAAGCGGGTGCTGCCGTGGCCGCGCAGGTAGGGGACGAGGACGCGGTAGCCCAGGTCGGCGAGGAGCGGGGCGACGTCGACGAAGCTGTGGATGTCGTAGGGCCAGCCGTGCAGGCAGATGACGACCGGGCCGTGAGCCGGGCCGGCCTCGGCGTAACCGATGTCCAGGACACCGGCCTTGACGTGCTTGAGCGTGCGGAACTCGGTGTGGGTGCCGGGGGCGATGGTGGGCACCGTGGGAGCGGAAGTGCCGCTCGGCTGGTCCGAGGCGGTTGCGGCGGATGCGTTGGTCTGCAGACTGGACAGTGAGACCGCGGCCGCGCCGGTGCCCAGGCCGACGGCCTTGCTGAAGGTACGCCTGTTGATCATGTGAAGTCCTCCGTCGTGCGTTTTCGGTGACCGGCCCGAGCCCTGAAAACCTTGGCATGCCATTCGTCACCTGTCAAACAGGTGACGAATGGTGGTTTCGGTGATGGGCGGGACCGGCGGCACATACTCTCGTCCGCAACGAAACCGGACACATCAGTCATGTGACGGTCAGATGCGGAGAACGACACCGGGCGTGCGGCACACCCCGTGTGTCAGTCATTCGACTGAGAAAACGCTTCTCGACCTTGCGCACTCACACCCCCTGTTCGCCCTCCAGCTTGTCGAGTGCGTCGCGGAGGGCGGCGCGTGAGGTGATGCCGAGTTTGGGGAAGACGCGGTAGAGGTGTGAGCTGACGGTGCGGGGTGAGAGGTGCATGCG
>NZ_JBHWJT010000113.1:0-3435 GCF_042731325.1 Streptomyces sp. NPDC059866
CTCGGAGAGGACGATCTCCACAGCCGCCGGGCCTCGATGCGCCATGAAAAGAAGGTATCAATTAACCCTCACAATTTCTGGCGCATCACACTAGCAGAGCACGGCAAGGGCCCCGGGCAGCACCCGAGCCGTGACGGGAAGGACGGCGTCGACCTCGCCGTCGGCGCCCCACGGCACCTCGCGGTCGGCCTCGATGCGGATCTCTCTTCCCTGGACGATCTGCACTTCCGGCCGGTGAACGTGGGTCCCGGACCTGAGCTCCTGCATCAGGGTGAAGAAGAGCCGGCGCGGTGCCTCACGGATCATCACCACCTCGAGAAGTCCGTCGTCGATGCGGGCGCCGGGGGCGATGATCCGGCCGGAGCCGTAGTAGGCGGAGTTGGCGGCGACGACGGTGTAGCCGCGGTGCGCGAGTTGCTCGCCGTCGACGGTGACCCGGTAGGCGGCCGGACGCCAGGTGGCGACGGCCCGCAGCCCGCCTGCGTAGTAGGAGGCGGCACCCTTGAACAGTGCTGAGCGGTTGGCGTGGCGGTTGGCGAGGGCGTCGACACCCGCGTACACGCTGCCGAGGACGACGCTGCGGCCGTGGGCGGACTCCACTTCGATGGTGTCGACGAAGCGGGGATCGCCGTCGAGCAGCACCCGGGCGAGTGCCTCCGGATCAGTGGCCACGCCGAGCGCGCGGGCGAAGTCGTTGCCTCGGCCCGCCGGGATCAGGCCGAGGAGCGTGTCGGTGCCGCTGAGGGCGCCGCCGATGCCGCCGGCGATTCCGTCGCCACCGACGGCCAGGACGACCCGGTGTCGCCGACCGGCCTGACGGGCGAGATCCCGGGCGTGAGCCAGACTGCGGCTGTACTCGGTCTCCAGCTCGGCCCCGGCCTGCCTCAGCAGGCGGGCCACGCGGAGCAGCACCGCGACCCCGGCGGATCCGCCCGCGGTGGGGTTGACGATGGCGGTGAACTGTCGCATCGGTGTGTCTCCAGGCGCCTGTGGGATCGGGGACGGGGTCGGAGAAGGGGCGGGGGTCAGTCGGCGGGCAGCAGGACGCCCGGATTGAGCAGACCGGTGGGGTCCAGCCGTCGTTTGACGGCCTGGAGAGCGCCGATGCCGAGCGGACCGGCCTCCCGGACGTACCAGTCGCGGTGGTCCGTGCCCACGCCGTGGTGGTGGCTGATGGTGCCGCCGGCCGTCAGAATCGCCTCGTTGACGGCGCGTTTTGCGGCTGCCCAGTGCGCCACCGGGTCGTCGCCCTGCGCGGACACAACGGTGAAGTACAGGGAAGCGCCGTTTTCGTAGACGTGGGAGATGTGGCACATGACCAGCGGCGGCGTGCCGAACTCGGTGAGAGTGCCGGTGAGCGTGTCGCGGACGGCGGCGTACAGCCCGGGGAGGCGGGACCAGAAGGCGGCGGTCTCGAGTGTCTCGGCGAACGCCCCGGCGTCGAGGAGTGCGTCGCGCAGGTAGGGGGCCGAGTAGCGGCCGTGGGCCCAGCGCTCACCCGGTTCCCGGCCCAGACAGGTACCGCCGGCGTCGCGCAGCACGGCCGCGGCCCGTTCCCTGCGGTGCGCGGTGTCCTCCTCGGTGCCCTCGTAGCCGGTGATCGCCAGGCAACCGGCGTTCTGCGGCAGGCCGGAAGTGCCGATGGCGTCGGGCTGGGCGAGGCCGATGAGCGTCTCGGTCTCGTCCGACAGGCGCAGTACGGTCGGCCGCGGCCCGTCCTGGGCGAGGCTCCGCAGGGCGGCGGCGCCCGCCTCGAAGGAGTCGAAGCGCCATCCTTCGTAGATACGGGTGTGGGGGACGGGACGGATCCGGACCGTCACCGAGGTGATGACGCCGAACGCTCCCTCGGAGCCGAGGATCAGCTGGCGCAGGTCCGGTCCGGCTGCCGAGCGCGGGGCGCGACCCACCTCGATCGTGCCGGAGGGTGACGCGAGGGTGAGGCCGAGGACCATGTCGTCGAAGCGGCCGTAACCGGCGGAGGCCTGACCGCTGGAGCGGGCGGCGGCGAATCCGCCGATCGTCGCCCACTCGTAGGACTGCGGGAAGTGGCCGAGTGTGAAGCCGTGCGCGGCCAGGAGGGTCTCGGCGTGCGGAGCGCGCAGACCGGGTTGCAGGGTGGCCGTGCGGGAGACCGGATCGAGGTCGAGCAGAGTGTCCATGCGGCGCAGGTCCAGCGCGACGAAGGGGCACCGCCGCTCGGGGGTCAGTCCACCGACGACGGAGGTGCCACCGCCGAACGGGACCAGGGCCAGGCCATGTGCAGCGCATGCCCTCAGCACCGCCAGGACCTCGTCGTGGCTCGCCGGCAGAACCACAGCCGCGGGCAGGTCGCCCACGTCGCCCTCGCGGATGCGCAGCAGGTCCGGGGTGGACTTACCGCGGGTGTGCCGGAGACGGGACTCGGCGTCGGTGCGCAGATGCTCTTCACCGCCTACGGCGGCGAGCAGGTCCTGGCGCGCAGCCGGGTCGAGGGACGGCTCGGGCACCGTGATCGCTTGCAGGATTTCTTCCAGGACGATCGGCTCGGCGCTGCGCGGTTTGACCCCGAGCAGGTCACGCAGCAGTGCGATCACCGAGTCGGGCAGCGGCGTCGCCCTGGCCGGGTCACCCCAGCCGCTCCACAGCATGTCCATGGCCCTTGTCCTCACAGGTCGTCGCGACAGCGTCTTCGCGAGTCAGTCGTCGCAGCGGTGCGGTCGCGGAAGTGTGCCGTCCCTCGGGGCGTCCGAGGCGTTACACTGTGACACATGACGCCTATTCGTCACAACGCCTCCGACAGCGATCCGGTGCTCGACGCGGTCCGCGACTGCATCCTGGCCGTCGGCGTCCGGCGCACCACCCTGACCGACGTGGCCCGCCGGGCGGGCGTCTCCCGGATGACGCTGTACCGCCGCTGGCCCGATGTGCAGTCGCTGGTCGGCGACCTGATGACCCGTGAATGGATCCAGGCGGCCACCGGCGCAATGCCGGCCCGCGAGCCGGGGACGACCGCGCGCACACGGATTGTGGACGGGCTCGTCAACGGCGTGCACGCCTTCCGGAGCCATCCGCTCTTCCGCAAGATCGTCGACGTCGATCCCGAACTGCTCGTCCCCTACGTGCTGGACAGACGCGGGGCCAGCCAGGAAGCCCTCCTGGAACTACTCGTCGAGGCACTCCGGGAGGGCCACGCGGACGCGTCGGTACGTCCCGGCCACCCCGGACGGCAAGCCAGGTCCCTGCTCCTGGTCGCCCAGTCCTTCACCCTGTCGCTGCGCACCATGACCGAGGAGGACGACCCCGAACTGAGCACGGAGGCCTTCTCCGCAGAACTGCGCACCATCCTCGAGAGGACCCTCGCACCTTGACTTCTCCCCCTCGTGAACGAGGGGGATTCTCACGGCTCGCGCTGTGAGGGTTTCTGCTTCACCGCCGACTGCCCGCCCGGAGTTCTCC
>NZ_JBHWJT010000114.1:0-1782 GCF_042731325.1 Streptomyces sp. NPDC059866
GGTTGCTCATGGGTGGAACGTTGATTATTCGGCACGGTCCGGGACGGACCAGGCGCTAGTACTGCCCCTGCGGGGCGTGGAACGCTGATCTGGTCGGCCGGCCGTGCCGGGCACGCTGTTGGGTGTCTGAGGGTGCGAGCGCTGCTCGTCCTTCGGATGCCGGCCCCGGTGAAGCACCGTGCAAGTGGTGTGTGACGGGTGGCTGGTCGTTGTTTGAGAACTGCACAGTGGACGCGAGCATCTGTGGCCAAGTTTTTAAGGGCGCACGGTGGATGCCTTGGCACCAGGAACCGATGAAGGACGTGGGAGGCCGCGATAGGCCCCGGGGAGTCGTCAACCAGGCTTTGATCCGGGGGTGTCCGAATGGGGAAACCCGGCAGTCGTCATGGGCTGTCACCCGCTGCTGAACACATAGGCAGTGTGGAGGGAACGCGGGGAAGTGAAACATCTCAGTACCCGCAGGAAGAGAAAACAACCGTGATTCCGGGAGTAGTGGCGAGCGAAACCGGATGAGGCCAAACCTACGACGTGTGAGACCCGGCAGGGGTTGCGTCGTGGGGGTTGTGGGATCTCTCTTCTACGGTCTGCCGGCCGTGGGACGAGTCAGAAACCGTTGACGTAGGCGAAGGACATGCGAAAGGTCCGGCGTAGAGGGTAAGACCCCCGTAGTCGAAACGTCAGCGGCTCGTTGGAGAGACACCCAAGTAGCACGGGGCCCGAGAAATCCCGTGTGAATCTGGCGGGACCACCCGCCAAGCCTAAATATTCCCTGGTGACCGATAGCGGATAGTACCGTGAGGGAATGGTGAAAAGTACCCCGGGAGGGGAGTGAAATAGTACCTGAAACCGTGTGCCTACAAGCCGTGGGAGCGTCGGAGCCTTCGGGCTCTCGTGACTGCGTGCCTTTTGAAGAATGAGCCTGCGAGTTTGCGGTGTGTTGCGAGGTTAACCCGGGTGGGGAAGCCGTAGCGAAAGCGAGTCCGAACAGGGCGGTTCAGTAGCACGCTCAAGACCCGAAGCGGAGTGATCTAGCCATGGGCAGGTTGAAGCGGAGGTAAGACTTCGTGGAGGACCGAACCCACCAGGGTTGAAAACCTGGGGGATGACCTGTGGTTAGGGGTGAAAGGCCAATCAAACTCCGTGATAGCTGGTTCTCCCCGAAATGCATTTAGGTGCAGCGTCGTGTGTTTCTTGCCGGAGGTAGAGCACTGGATAGGCGATGGGCCCTACCGGGTTACTGACCTTAGCCAAACTCCGAATGCCGGTAAGTGAGAGCGCGGCAGTGAGACTGTGGGGGATAAGCTCCATGGTCGAGAGGGAAACAGCCCAGAGCATCGACTAAGGCCCCTAAGCGTACGCTAAGTGGGAAAGGATGTGGAGTCGCAGAGACAACCAGGAGGTTGGCTTAGAAGCAGCCACCCTTGAAAGAGTGCGTAATAGCTCACTGGTCAAGTGATTCCGCGCCGACAATGTAGCGGGGCTCAAGCGTACCGCCGAAGTCGTGTCATTGCAGCATGAGGGCCAACGCCCGCTGTGATGGGTAGGGGAGCGTCGTCTGCCGGGTGAAGCGGCCGCGTAAGCGAGTCGTGGACGGTTGACGAGTGAGAATGCAGGCATGAGTAGCGATACACACGTGAGAAACGTGTGCGCCGATTGACTAAGGGTTCCTGGGTCAAGCTGATCTGCCCAGGGTAAGTCGGGACCTAAGGCGAGGCCGACAGGCGTAGTCGATGGATAACCGGTTGATATTCCGGTACCCGCTGTGAAGCGTCAAACATCGAA
>NZ_JBHWJT010000114.1:1880-3402 GCF_042731325.1 Streptomyces sp. NPDC059866
GTAGTAGGTGAGTGATGGGGTGACGCAGGAAGGTAGTCCATCCCGGGCGGTGGTTGTCCCGGGGTAAGGGTGTAGGACGTCAGGCAGGTAAATCCGCCTGGCACACAGTCTGAGACCTGATGCCGAGCCGATTGCGGTGAAGTGGATGATCCTATGCTGTCGAGAAAAGCCTCTAGCGAGTTTCATGGCGGCCCGTACCCTAAACCGACTCAGGTGGTCAGGTAGAGAATACCGAGGCGTTCGGGTGAACTATGGTTAAGGAACTCGGCAAAATGCCCCCGTAACTTCGGGAGAAGGGGGGCCACGCCCGGTGAAGAGACTTGCTCTCCGAGCTGGGGGTGGCCGCAGAGACCAGCGAGAAGCGACTGTTTACTAAAAACACAGGTCCGTGCGAAGCCGTAAGGCGATGTATACGGACTGACGCCTGCCCGGTGCTGGAACGTTAAGGGGACCGGTCAGCTCACCTTCGGGTGGGCGAAGCTGAGAACTTAAGCGCCAGTAAACGGCGGTGGTAACTATAACCATCCTAAGGTAGCGAAATTCCTTGTCGGGTAAGTTCCGACCTGCACGAATGGCGTAACGACTTCTCGACTGTCTCAACCATAGGCCCGGTGAAATTGCACTACGAGTAAAGATGCTCGTTTCGCGCAGCAGGACGGAAAGACCCCGGGACCTTTACTACAGTTTGATATTGGTGTTCGGTTCGGCTTGTGTAGGATAGCTGGGAGACTTTGAAACGCGGACGCCAGTTCGCGGTGAGTCGTCGTTGAAATACCAGTCTGGTCGTGCTGGATGTCTAACCTGGGTCCGTGATCCGGATCAGGGACAGTGTCTGATGGGTAGTTTAACTGGGGCGGTTGCCTCCCAAAGGGTAACGGAGGCGCCCAAAGGTTCCCTCAGCCTGGTTGGCAATCAGGTGTTGAGTGTAAGTGCACAAGGGAGCTTGACTGTGAGACCGACGGGTCGAGCAGGGACGAAAGTCGGGACTAGTGATCCGGCGGTGGCTTGTGGAAGCGCCGTCGCTCAACGGATAAAAGGTACCCCGGGGATAACAGGCTGATCTTCCCCAAGAGTCCATATCGACGGGATGGTTTGGCACCTCGATGTCGGCTCGTCGCATCCTGGGGCTGGAGTCGGTCCCAAGGGTTGGGCTGTTCGCCCATTAAAGCGGTACGCGAGCTGGGTTTAGAACGTCGTGAGACAGTTCGGTCCCTATCCGCTGTGCGCGCAGGAGTCTTGAGAAGGGCTGTCCCTAGTACGAGAGGACCGGGACGGACGAACCTCTGGTGTGCCAGTTGTTCTGCCAAGGGCATGGCTGGTTGGCTACGTTCGGGAGGGATAACCGCTGAAAGCATCTAAGCGGGAAGCCTGCTTCGAGATGAGGACTCCCACCCACTAGATGGGGTAAGGCTCCCAGCAGACGACTGGGTTGATAGGCCGGATATGGAAGCCCCGCGAGGGGTGGAGTTGACCGGTACTAATAGGCCGAGGGCTTGTCCTCAGTTGCTCGCGTCCACTGTGT
>NZ_JBHWJT010000115.1:0-3280 GCF_042731325.1 Streptomyces sp. NPDC059866
GGTCAGCAGGCTGACCGAGCCGATCGGCTGGTCCGGCCGGGCATCCGCCATTCGCTCCAGGAAGAGCAGGAATCGCGCGACGTGGGCGTCCAGTTCCGGCTGGCTGTACATGCGGTCGTTCGCGTCGAAGTACACCTCGATTCCGCCTTCACGCGCGCCTTCGTGGAAGGCGACGGAGAAGTCGTCGGTGTAACGCTGTGAGAGGCTGCTGGCTTTTGCCGGGTGGCCGCCGAAGTGGATGTCGTAGTCGAATGCCATGACATTGACAACGGGGCCGTAGGGGAGGTTTTCCCTCGACATCCAGGTGAGTTCGCGGCGCAGATCCTCCATGCGGTACCGGCTGTGCCGAGCGGCGCGGGTGGTCTGGGCCCAGACCTGCTTTGCCAGTTTGACCAACGGCAGTTCGGGTCGCACCGTGATATGGAGGGGGACGACATTGACCGTCATTCCCGGCGTATTGCGCTCGACCTCGTCCAGGCGGCCGGACACGGGAAGCCCGACGGATATGACGTTCTCTCCGGTGACGCCGCCGACGTATGCGGCCGTTGCCACCACCGCCAACACCGACCAGCTGACGCCGAGTCGGGCGGCGGCGTCACGGAGCTGATCCGAGAGGTGTGCACTGAGCGCGGCGCGGTTTCGAAGAATTCCCTCGGGCCTGCGGTATGGACGGCCGGAGAGGCTGACCGGGTCGGGTGCATCGCGCAGGCGCTTGAGCCAGTAGCGGCGGTCGGCTTCGTACTCTTCTGAATTGCGATAGCTTCCTTCCCGTTCCAGCAGCTTACGGAACGAAGGAAGCGGAGTACCGTCGTCGGGTCGATCCGCCACCATGGCCGAGTAGACCTGGGCGGTGCGCCGAGTGATCAGCGCGGAGCTCCAGGCGTCCATGATGACGTGGTGGTAACGACTGTACAGTATATGGAAGTTCGGGTCGACCGTGAGCAATGCGGGCGCATACAGCGGCCCCTGCGTGAGGTCGAACGCGGTGTCCATGTCCGACTGCATCCATGCCTCGGCTGCGGCCTTCGGATCCGTTTGGAGAGTGAAGTCCAGTCGGCGCACGGGTGCTTGGGCGGAGCCGAGAACCTGGAGTGGTCCGTCCGGACCTTCCGTAATGGCGAGCCGCAGTGCCTCTGCTTCTTCCAGGGTAATCCGGTGCGCTTTCTCGAGAATGTCCGGATCGACCGGTCCATGGATCTCGACGCGCTCGCCGACGTTGTAGACCGAGCCGCCGGGCCCCAGGGACGCGGCAAACCAGATACCTAACTGGGCAGCCGTCAAAGGCCATTGTTCATCCACCGGATCCGGCACTCCAGGCCCCTCCACAGCGACTTGCACCCACCCCGGTCACTCGCCGGACGCCTGCATAGTTACACATCGAACCGCGCCGCGGCACGCGGTCCCGCACCCGGATTCAGTGTGGTGCCCGTGTCCCGCCGGGGATGGCCCTGACCGTGTTGTATGCGTCACAACCCAAGCAGGCGAGATCTGTCCTACGAGGTGTCAGAAACCGCTCTGAGCTGGGTCGTTCGGGTCCGGTCACAGGAATCATGGGTGACAGGTTCAAGTAACTGTAGTAGCGTCCGGACGGGCTCATCGCCGCGTGACCGAGAAGACTTTCAACGCGGGGAGAGCGTGGCCGTGGAATGACTTCTCGGGGGAGATCTCACAGGCATGTCAGGCTTATTGGCGGTTTCTTGCTGCCCTCTGCGGATCAGGCGAACCAGCCGAACTGACATCTTTTCCGAGGGTCCTGCATGCCGGTGGCATGCATCGTGGTCCTCCCTTCATACGCCAATGCCGCCACTGCGTAAGACATTGGTGACGCGGAAGCCGGCGGCCGGCCGGCTGCGGCCCGGTTCCGGTGAAGTGGTCGCGCACTGTCCATGGGCCGGTCCGACACGAATAGCGCCTGAGTACGGAGAGTGGATCAGCCATGCCGCATGAGCTCGAGGACGTCTGGCCGCTGTCGCCGCTGCAGGAAGGGCTGGTCTACCACGCCCTGCTCGACGGCAAGGGACCGGATGTCTACGCCGTACAGCTGATCCTGGACTTCGAGGGCGCCGTGGACGCCTCAGCCCTGCGCGCCGCCGGTCAGTCCCTCCTCGACCGGCATGCGAATCTGCGGGCCGCGTTCTGGATCGACGACCTCGACCAGCCGGTCCAGGTGGTCGCCCGCGACGTAGAGCTGCCGTGGGAGGAGCGCGACATTTCCCGTCTGCCCGCCGTGCAGGCCGAAGCCGAACTGCGGGCCTTCGCCGATGCCGAGCGGGCCCGGCGGTTCGACCTCGACCGCCCGCCACTGCTGCGCATGGCGCTGATCAGGCACCGGGACGGCGAAGGCGGGGCCGACCGCAGCCGACTGGTCATCACCCAGCACCATGTGCTCGTCGACGGCTGGTCGGCGCCCCTCATGGTGCGCGAACTGCTCGCCCTGTACGACGCCAAGGGCGACGACAGCGGCCTTCCTCCCGTCACGCCCTACCGGGAATACCTGGTCTGGCTCTCCGAACAGGACCGCGACGGCGCACGCGAGGCCTGGACCACCGCGCTCACCGACGCGGAGCCCACCCTGCTGTCCACTCCGGCTGCTGCCGCCGTCTCCGACGGCACGGCACCGGCACCGGCCCTGCCGGAACGCTTCCTCACGCAGGTCCCGCGGGAGACCACGGCCGCGCTGCAAGCCCAGGCCCGTCGTCTGGGCGTCACGCTGAGCACGCTCGTCCAGAGCGCCTGGGGCGTCCTCCTCGGCCGGATGACCGGCCAGGACGACGTGGTCTTCGGTGCCGTGGTCTCGGGGCGGACGCCTGAGATCCCCGGCATCGAGAACATGATCGGCCTGTTCATCAACACGGTTCCGGTCCGGGTGCGGATGGACGCAGGGGACACGTGGGCCGACCTGGCCGTACGCATCCACGGTGAGCAGGGTGCCTTGCTGCCGCACCAGCACCTGGGCCTGACGGAGATCCAGCGGACCGCCGGCCTCGGCGAAGCGTTCGACACGGTCGTGGCCGTCGAGAACTTCCCCGCCGACCGCGACACCTCCGCGGACCGCCGGACAGCCGGCCTCAAGATCACGTCCACGGAAGGCCGCGACGCCACCCACTACCCGCTCAGCCTGGCCGTCGCACCCGGCGACGTCCTCAGGCTGCGGCTGGACTACCGCACCGACCGCTTCGACCACGACACCGTCACCGCCGTCGCCCAGCGCCTGGTCCGCCTGCTGACGGCTGTGGCCGAGGATGCCGATCAGCGGATCGGCGCGGTGCAACTGCTGTCT
>NZ_JBHWJT010000116.1:0-3025 GCF_042731325.1 Streptomyces sp. NPDC059866
CACCGGTGATGCCATACCCGCCCCCTGCCACACGCCGTCACTGACACCCAACACAACGAGTGGCCCGGCAAAGGTTTCCGGTCACAGCACTAGCGGACGCTGCCGGACGAGGCTCGAGGGCGGCAGGAGCCTCCTGTCGGGCGCGCAGACTGGCCGGCTCAGCCCTCGGGCACGTGCGGGCAGGTCTCGCGCTGCTGAATCACAGCACGATCTGCTTCAGAGTTGCATTTAGTGCTCAGGCAACTTGCGTTACGGGATGATCTGGCTCATGAGGTCGGACATCGTAGTGGCTCTGATCGGCGCCATAGGTGTGGGCGGCACGATCGTGGGGACGTTTGCGGGCACTGTTCTGGGCGCCCGGATCCAGGCCCGTGGAGGGCACGATCAGGCGCAGGCGGCAAGAGATGCGGCAGCGACAGCGGCCGGGGCCGCAAGACAGCAGGCTTTACATGAACGTCAGTGGTCTGCCCTGTCGACGTACCTGGGGATTGCGAGCGCATGCTTTGACTTGTGCAAGGACTCCTATGTGTCGGCGTCGGAGCCACCGCCAGAGGCCGAGTTGACCTTCCGGGAACTACATCGATCACACGCTGAGGCCGAGCTCGCCCTGCCTTCCACCATGCACAATCCGCTCGTCTTCCTGTTGAACGCGGTACTGGACATGTGGCACGCAGCAAACAGGCAAGCTCGAGTAGTTCGGGCAGCGCGAGTTCTAGCTGCGATCGATCCGTCCGATCCTGGAGGGCCAGTGGCCGAGCGTGCGCGGCTGGCCCTGGAGCAGCTGCGAGCTTCAGATCCCTTGGATTGGGGGCCACAGGAGTCGGCAACCCGACCCAGGGTGTACGCCGAGGCCCAGGCCGCCCTGGAAGCAGTACCGCAGCTAGACACCGAGGATATGTGGGCTCTGGTCTCGGACGCCGCAGATCCCACCGACAGTAGCGAGCGGCTTTCCCAGCTCCGGCAGAATTACCTGCAGACGCGCCAATCCCTGACCCAAGCGGCACGAGAGTCCTGGGGCACAGACGCGATCGCGTGAAGCCGACCGCTGATGAGTGGTTTGTCGCCAGTGTCCTTCGGCGTCGATGAGCGTCCGCAGACGGGGACCCCGGGTCGTGGGCCCTGGTGTTCACCGTGCATGGCGAGTACCAGGGTGCGTCCCGGGTGGTGACCGTCGATCTCGACCCCGAGGGACTCGACTCCTCCGGTAACGGGGCACCCAAGGTTGTGCTGACCGGCTGATCCTCACGCGCCGCCCCGGGCGTGACCTCACACGGCCGGGCGCAGGGAAACCCTCGCTGCGCCCCTGGGGAGGCCGCAGGTGCTGGCCTCACGGCCTCTGGCTTCGTTGATCTCTAGGAACAGCGTTTGGCGACCGGTTCCGGAGGCAGTTGGTGATCACCTGGCTCACGGATCTCGATGAGAAACGACGGTACTGTCATGTCCACGAACGTGGGACGGCCAGCCTCTGGTCAGAGCGGCTGGCCGTCGAAGGGGCCGCCGGAGCCGGGCTTGAACGTCGTGCCGAGGTCGTACTGCGCGATCCCGAAAGGTTGAAAATCGGCATCGGCAAGGACGCGGTAGAGGAACTCAGAGGTGGACATGTCGTACCGGTCCCATGCGCCGCCGTCATCGGACCGCGCAAGGACGGGGTAATCGCCCGGCCGCTCGGCATCGATCAGCCAGCAGTACTCGTCGGCCCATTCGGTGGAGCCCCACTCGACCAGCCCCTTGCCGCCCGGCGCGTAGATCGCATAGGGATCGACGGCGGAGACGTCTCCGAGCTTGCTGTCCTGGTCGACCGACAGGGAGACCCGCCACTGTGTCAGGAAGTCGAACGAGACGCCCTCGTCGCGCCCCAGAAAGTAGACGGAATCACTGAAGACGCCGCCGCCGAGCACCTCGTAGAGCTCCTTGTAGTCCGCCGGCAGCGGGACCCCCAGCTCTCCCTCGATCGCCGCCCAGTCGACGGAGATCCCGAGCGGCTCCCACCCGGTCAGTTCGATCACTCGCTGAACCCACATGCAACAATCTTTTAGCACCGGTCTTCGTTCCGATGTCCCTCAACCCCCTCGTCGCTCACGTCAAGATCGGCAGCTATCGCACTCAGCCGACCTTGGCGGGTTCCTCAGCCCGGGCTCATGTGCTGGCGAGGCGGTAGGAGTCGGTGCCGGTCTCGGTCAGGGTGGCGTTGAAGGTGAGCCGGTCGACGATGGCCGCGCAGAGCCGCGGATCGGTGAAGGTCTTGGACCAGCGTGCGCCGTGAGGCGCTTCGTTGTATCCCCGACGCAGTCGGGATGAACTTGGAGGGAGGTTCTTGGGTCGCCGGGCTTACTTGAGCGCGAAAGCGTGAGGGGACAACAGCATGCTCGGGAAGTGGTGTCCGTCTGGAGGCGTCCAGGGCGGAGTGCCGCAAGACCCGCGCGATATGGCTAAGGCTTGATTGCTTGAAGCCCAATTCCCAGTGGTGCGAAAGACACCCGTCGAAACGGCGCCTGAATTCGACGTCACGTCATGTCTCGGTCGCGGTTGGAGGCTGGGGCAACCTCCATGGCGTGAGCGCCTCCCAGCGAGGGCGGCCAAGGGAATGAGTGGGCGGCCTACGTCGCGCTCGATACGTACAACGAAGACGTACCACGGGATCGCCTACGGGGCGCGAGCCCTATGGCGACGGAGTGCCCGTAGTAGTCGCAGGAGTGACGACCTGCCAGGGAGGCCGGGAAAGCCGGTCACAGGGCGAAGGGGCACAGGTGATTGAGGCGTCCGGCGATGGGAGGTATGCGTAATGCAGAGCACCGCAACGGTGCTGGACGTCCTCCGGGAACGCGGCAGAAGAAGTCTGCCGCTGGAAAGACTGTATCGGCAGTTGTTCAACCCGCAGTTGTTCCTGATGGCTTACGGGCGCATCTACGCCAACAAGGGTGCGATGACGCCCGGGGAGACCGTGGACGGCATGTCCCTGGAGAAAATCAACGCGATCATCGGCGGATTACGGGCCGAGACGTACCGGTGGACTCCAGTACGGCGG
>NZ_JBHWJT010000117.1:0-2662 GCF_042731325.1 Streptomyces sp. NPDC059866
CTCAAGTCCCTCGCCGACTACCTCGGCAGGATCACCCCACCCAACAGCTGAAACCGGAGATAATTAACCACGGGATTTCTGGCGCATCACACTAGTAGGACTCCGTTAAGTGTGTCTGCCAGCCGTGTTCAGGGGCATGGTGAGTGTGTGGACGCACATGAAGTCAACCGTGTTCGGGTGAAGTTGGCGTTATTCGTGGCGGATGTGTTCGCCTCGGTACCGCGCAAGGACCAGCGGGCCAAGAGCGACTGCTATCTGCGGGGACTGATGATGGACGGTCGCCGCAAGTCCATCCAGGCCATGGCCTCTCGGCTGCCGGACGGCAACGAGCAGAACCTGCAGCAGTTCGTGAATCAGTCCACGTGGGATCCGGTGCCGGTGCGTCGGCGGATCGCGCAGCGGATGGTGCCGCAGATCGGCCCGGACGCCTGGGCGGTCGATGACGTGTCGTTCCCCAAGGACGGAAGGATGTCGGTGGCGGTCGCTCCCCAGTACTGCGGTGCGCTGGGCAAGCAGGCGAACTGCCAGGTCGCGGTCAGCGTGCACGCGGTCTCCGACACGGCCTCGTGCCCGCTGAACTGGCGGCTGTTCCTGCCCCAGGAGTGGGCGGATGACACCGTCCGGCGCCAGCGGACCGGCGTCCCGGAGGACATCGGGCACCGGGAGAAGTGGCGGCTGGCACTGGACGCCCTGGACGAACTGGCCACATGGCACCTGGTGCCGCCGGTCGTGGTGGCGGACGCCGGCTACGGCCAGAACGCGGACTTCCGCGCCGCCCTGGCCGAGCGGGGACACGCGTACGTGGTCGGCATCCGCGGCGACATCACCGTCCAGCCACACGACGCAGTCCCTGCCGTCCCCGCCTGGTCCGGCACCGGCCGCCGGCCGGTGCCCCGCTACCGGCAGCCACCGGTGACGGTCGCGGACCTGGCCGCGGCCGCCGGACGGGAGGCCTTCGGCGAGGTGACCTGGCGGGAAGGCTCCCGCGGCCCGATGACCTCCCGCTTCCTCTCCGTTAAGGTCCGGCCGGCTGGGGTGCGCTCGCGTCGGCTGGCCCAGGCAGCCGCGGTGGCCGAGCACGGCCGGTGGGACGGCGTCCTGCCCCAGGTGCGACTGCTGGCCGAATGGCCCGACGGCGAGGACGAACCGACCCGGTTCTGGCTGTCCGGCCTGCCCGACGACACCCCGATCGCCGACCTGGTCCGCCTGGCAAAGATCCGCTGGCGGATCGAGCACGACTACCGGGAACTCAAGCACGGCCTGGGCCTGGACCACTTCGAAGGCCGCTCCTGGAACGGCTGGCACCACCACGCCACCCTGGTCACCGCCGCCCACGCCTTCCTCACCGAGCAGCGGCTGACCCCAAAAGCCGACACACCGGACTCACCCTCTACCAGATCCTCGACGCCCTCCAGGACCTGCTGAACTGCTGGACCGGCACCTGCACCACCTGCCGCCAACCTCTGCCCAGCAGGACCACACCAAGATCAAGACAGACCTAACGGAGTCCTACTAGTACTCCAGCAGCACTTCGCTGTTTTCCCTGTTCAGGGGCGGTTTGGGTGAGTGTACTGGCCTGGTGTCAGGTCAGTGTTGTCTTTCCCGGGCTGCCCCTCGATTGTGTGCAGCCGCCGCTGGTAATGACACCGGCGGGCGACGGCTTGGCGTCGCCTGCGCCAGTGCGACCATCTCAGGGCGCGTGCGCTGATCAGCGGCTGATGATGGCGCTCGGCTGGTGGGTGGCCAGTTGCCAGGAGCCGCCGGACTTCTGCCACGGTGAGCGGAGCCAGGGCGCCGGAACCGTTTCTGCATCCCCCTTTGCCGCGGCGTCGGCGGCCATGGCCGCGAGGAAGGCGTGGGCGAGCATGGCCAGGGTGAGGTGCCGCATCCAGCCGGTGTAGCGGCGGACCTCGTACTGGTCCAGTCCGCATTCGTTCTTCGCGGCCTGGAAGGCTTCTTCGATAGCCCAGCGCATCCCGGCAATGCGGACCAGGTGCCCGACGTCGGTGCCCAGCGGCGCATGGGCGAGGTAGTAGGCGATCTCGTCGGGCTTGCTGATACTGCGGCGTGCCAGTGCCCACCGCTGGTGGGTCGGCATCTCGCCGTCGAAGTCCTCGATGGACGCGATCTGCAGGGCGGCCCAGTGGTAGACGCGCGGGCCCTTCGCGCCGTCACCGCACGACCGCATCTCCCACGCTTCCTCAGGAGCCTGGGTGAAGAGGTAGTCGATGCGTCCGAAGCGCGGCACCTGCTGGGACTTGGGGACCGCGAGCACGTAGCCGAGGGCGGCCTCCTCCAGCATGCGGCGCAGCCGCCACTCCTGGCCGTAGGCGGCATCGGCGGTCACCCAGGCAATGGGCAATGGGGAGGCGAGTGCCCGCAGCACCATGGCCTTGGCCAGGTCGGGCTTGGTGGCGAAGGTCCGCTCGTCGGGGATGTGGGCGGCGCGGCAGCGGTCGCGGTCGTCAGTCCAGGACTTGGGCAGATACAACTCCCGATCCACCAGGGCGCGTCCGCGTGTGGTGACGTAGGCGGCGAAGACGCCGATCTGGCAGTTCTCGGTGCGGCCGGGGGCCCGTATTTCAATAACTGTCAGCGATGGGTTTCCGCGGGGGTTGTTCGGGCGTGTAGCTGTTCCAAGGTGCGGGCGGGCGATCCGGGG
>NZ_JBHWJT010000118.1:0-2656 GCF_042731325.1 Streptomyces sp. NPDC059866
CGGGGGTGGGGGTCGGTCGGTCCGCGGGGGGGGACCCCGCGGTCCCCGTGCCGCGCGTTGCCTTGCGGGCGCAGTCGTCCGGCGTCCCCGTGCAGGAACTCCTTCCGGGCACCACCCCCGGCGGCGTTCTGAGCGCTTCGGGAGCCTTCTGAGCACCCGAGGGACACGAAAAACGCCTCAGGGCCGCAGCGTGCGAGCTGCGGCCCTGAGGCGTTCAGGTGACTCAGTCCCCGGCGTCCTCGGCGGTGCGACGCAGCGAGGGCTTGAGGTCCTTCAGCCGGCCGAGCAGTCCGTTGACGAACGAGGGCGACTCGTCCGTCGAGAACTCCTTCGCCAGCTGCACCATCTCGTCCAGCACGACGGCGTCCGGGGTCTCGTCGACCCAGATCAGCTCGTACGCGCCCAGGCGCAGGATGTTGCGGTCGACGACCGGCATCCGGTCGAGCGTCCAGCCGACCGAGTACTGCGCGATGAGCTCGTCGATCCGCTTCGCGTGCTGCGCGTAGCCCTCGACCAGTTGCATCGTGTACTCGCTCACCGGCGGCTGCCGGGTGTCGGTCCGGGAGAGCCGGATCCAGTCCGCGAGGACCGTCAGGACGTCGGCGCCGCGCTGGTCACCCTCGAAGAGGATCTGAAAGGCACGCTTGCGGGCCGTGTTGCGGGCAGCCACGGTTAGCTGGTCACCCGGCCGAGGTAGTCGCTGCTGCGGGTGTCGACCTTGATCTTCTCACCGGTGGTGATGAAGAGCGGGACCTGGATCTGGTGGCCGGTCTCCAGGATGGCGGGCTTGGTGCCGCCGGTGGAGCGGTCGCCCTGGACGCCCGGCTCGGTCTCCTGGACGGTCAGCTCGACAGCGGCCGGGAGCTCGACGAAGAGCACCTCGCCCTCGTGCTGCGCGACGGTGGCCATGAAGCCCTCGATCAGGAAGTTCGCGGCGTCGCCGACGGCCTTCCGGTCGACCATGAGCTGGTCGTAGGTCTCCATGTCCATGAAGACGAAGTACTCGCCGTCCATGTACGAGAACTGCATGTCGCGCTTGTCGACGGTGGCCGTCTCGACCTTGACGCCGGCGTTGAAGGTCTTGTCGACGACCTTGCCGGAGAGCACGTTCTTGAGCTTGGTGCGCACGAAGGCCGGGCCCTTGCCGGGCTTGACGTGCTGGAACTCGACGACGGACCAGAGCTGGCCGCCTTCGAGCTTGAGCACCATGCCGTTCTTGAGGTCGTTCGTGGAAGCCACGGTTGCGGAATCTCCTGGACTGACGTGGACGACCCCGGGGCAGGCGCCGCGGTGGTGTGCCGCTAGAGCGCGAGCAGCTCCTTGGTCGTGATGGTGAGTAGCTCGGGTCCGCCGTCCGCCTCGGGGCGTACGACGAGCGTGTCATCGATCCGGACGCCGCCCCGGCCCGGGAGGTGGACCCCCGGTTCGACGGTGACCGGCACGCAAGCGTCCAGTTTACCCATGGCCGAGGGGGCCAGCTGAGGGTCCTCGTCGATTTCGAGTCCGACACCATGGCCGGTGAGGGGCGGGAGGCCTTCTGCGTACCCCGCGGAATCCAGCACCTGGCGTGCGGCGCGGTCGACATCGCGGTAGGCGGAGCCGGGCGCCAGCATCTCCCGGCCGGCGCGCTGGGCTGCGAAGACCAGGTCGTACAGCTCGATCTGCCAGTCGGCGGGCGAGGTGCCGATGACGAAGGTACGGCCGATCTCGCAGCGGTAGCCGCGGTACGTCGCGCCCAGGCATACGGAGAGGAAATCGCCCTCCTCGACGCGGCGGTCGGTGGGGCGGTGGCCGCGACGGCCGGAGTTGGTGCCGGTGGCGACGGAGGTCGGGAAGGCGGGGCCGTCGGCGCCGTGGTCGACGAGACGGCGCTCCAGTTCCAGGGCGAGGTGGCGTTCGGTACGGCCCACGAGGATGGATTCCAGAAGCTCGCCGAGGGCCTGGTCGGCGATTTCGGCGCCGATGCGCAGGCAGGAGATCTCCTCCTCGTCCTTGACGACCCTGAGCTGCTCGACCGCGCCGCCGAGATCAGCGAGGCGCAGTCGGGGGGCGACCGAGCGGATGGCGCGGTGCCGGGCGACGGTGAGGTGGTGTTCCTCGACGGCGAGGGAGTCGGCGCCCTGGGATACGGCGAGGTCGGCGGCCGCGACGGCGGGATCGCCGGCGGGGCCGGGGCCGGGCAGGGTGTGAACGGGCAGGGCCTCGTCGGGGCGGCCTTCCGTCGGTTTCTCGTCCGGGGGGCCGGTGCAGACCAGCAGGTCCTCGCGCTTGCCGATCAGCAGGGCAGCACGCTGGGGTGCCGCTCCGGCGAGGTAGCGGACGTTGGCGGGACGGGAGATCAGCGCCGCTGCGCTGCCGGCCGCGTTGCAGCGCTCCCGTAGCCGGGTTCGGCGGGCCGCGTACACCTCTGACATGAGCCGAGCGTACGAGGGGTGAGCGGTGATCGCCGGTCGGGAGGGCCGAGTGGGGGTGTCTCCGACGGTTGAGCGGCGGGCGCTCGTGCCGGTGGGAGTGTCTCCGACGGTTGAGCGGCGGGCGCTCGTGCCGGTGGGTGGGTCGGGGTCGCGGGGGTGCGGCGAGCCCGCCGCGGGTTGCGCCCCTCCGCCGGCTGCCACGGTGGACGTCCGTTGGTAACCGGCTAAGCGGCGGGCTGCGC
>NZ_JBHWJT010000119.1:0-2655 GCF_042731325.1 Streptomyces sp. NPDC059866
TGAACACCGTGCCTGGCCCCAGCCCACCCGCACCGGCACCCAAGCCATCCTCATCACAAGACCCCAACCCACAGGCCCGTAATGCAACGGCATTGCGTCTAAGGGCTGTCCCGTAAAGATCTTGGAGTTGCCTCGGGCGTAGCGGGCCACCGCGCCACCTGCCGACCTATCCGGCGAGGGTGAGGTTGTGCATCCGGGCGATGCCGAGCATGGCGTGGTGGACGCCGTCGCCTTTGAGGCGGCAGTCGCGGAGGATCTTCCAGGTCTTCATGCGGGCGAAGACGTGCTCGACCCTGGCACAGACCTGCTTGTGGGACTTGTTGTGTTGCTCTTTCCAGTCCGGAAGCTCGGTCCGGCTGCGCTCACGGCGGTGCGGAATGACGAGTCCGGTTCCCGGGTAGCCGCCGTCGGCGATGGTGAGGGTCTTGCCGACAGCGTTCTTGGCGCCGGACTCCTCCCATGCCTTGCAGTCGTTGCGGTTCCCGGGGAGTGGCTGGCCAACCACGACGACCAAGCGGGTGTCAGCATCAATGACGACTTGGTGGTTGGTTGAGTATCGGTAGCTTTTCGACCGTTCGGCGATGCTGTGGTCGCGGGTGGGGACCAAGGTGCCGTCCACGATGAGAACGGTGTCCTTGGCGAACCGCTTGCGGGGCCGAAGCGCGAGCAAGGGTCCGAGGTGGTTGATGACTCGGCCAGCTGTTGACTTCGAGACGCCGAACAACGGGGCGAGCTGCCGCAACGTCAGATTGGTACGCCAGTAGGCCGTGACCAGCAGCACCCGGTCCTCCAGCGAGAGACTCCACGGTCGGCCCCGGGGCACCACATCGGCTCCGTCGCGCCGCAGCATGGTCAGCAGCTTGCCGAAGCAGCGCAGACTCAGCCCGGTGAACGGGGCTATCCAGGACGGCTCTGATGCCGTGATCACACTCACCACAGCATGATCATCACTCAGACCAGCCCAGTGCCGAGACGATCTCTGCAGCTACGCTCATCGGGGCAGTCGACAGTGAGCAAGACCGGGGGAAACCGTGAACCGACCGCTGCTGTTCCTCGACGTGGACGGGCCGCTCAACCCTTATGCGGCCAAGCCAGAGAAGCGTCCCGACGGCTACACCACACTCAGAGTTCCCCGGGACGACGCCCATGAGGATGACAGGCCTCTCTGGTCTCGGCGGCGCCCCCTGCGGGTGTGGCTCAATCCAGAGCATGGACGACTCCTGCTCCGGCTCGGTTTCGAGCTGTGCTGGGCCACCACATGGATGGACGACGCCAACCGGTGGATCGCACCGGTGCTCGGCCTTCCGAGACTTCCCTTCGTCGACTTCGGCGATGTCTTGCTCCAAGAACGCCCCGATGGAGTCCACTGGAAGACCGGCCCGCTGGTGAACTACGCAGGCGGCCGTCCTTTCGCCTGGGTGGACGATGAACAGAGTGAGCTGGACCAGACATACGTAACCGCCCACCATCGAGGACCCGGGCTACTGCACCACGTCAACCCTCGGGTCGGCCTACGGGAGAACGACTTCCACACGCTCTCCGACTTCGCCCGATCCCTGGACACTCCACGAGCCACCGACTGAGCACGTCGTCAGGTCTTCAGGCGGCTATGTACTCGGAACCGCGATCATTGCGGGACAGCCCTTAGGGGGAAGGGTGGCATCCGAAATGACACAGATGCAGGGGAGGACACGTGCAGCACGACGCTGCAGCGTGGTTGCTCGAAATCGCGCTCGCCCTCAGGGTGTTCGGTCCGGACGTGATCCGCGGATACCGCCGGCTGCTCACAGCCGGCGTCCGCATCGGGATCACCCAGCTCACCGGCACCCGCACCCCGGCTCACACTCCCGAGTCGCAGCAGGAGGCGCAGTGAGCAGCGAGACGAGCACGGACGAGACCAGTGGCGCCGTGGGCACGCCACGCGCGGTGCCCATCGACCAGTGGGACGTGACCGCGCAGATGGCGTACTGGCCTTTCACCAGCAGCGCCGCACCGACTACATGCGCTACGCCTACCTGCAGCTCGGCTCCGACGCCGAGGAAGCTGTCGACCTGACCTTCGACCAGGTCATGGACCGCTGGCCGCGCATGCTGCAGATGGAGAACCTGGAGGGCTACGCCTGGACGATCTTCAAGCGCCGCATCATCGACATACACCGCAAGCGCCAGCGCCGCCCGGAGCTGATGGAGACCGCAGCCTTCGAGGCCGCACTCGCTGACAACGTCGACGACCCCTACGACACGTTGACCGACGCCATCGCCCTGTACGCCGCCGTCGCCTCCCTCAGCGAACGGCAGCGCGACGCGATCCTGCTGCACTACGGCATAGACTTCACCCCGACCGGTTCCTCGTGAATCAACCAGGTCGAGCGGTGGTTCGGCTTCCTGGCCGACCAGAAGATCCGCCGCGGCGCACACAAGAACGTCCAGGCCCCGGAAGCCGACATCCGCGCCTGGGTCAAGGGCTGGAACGCAGACCCCAAGCCGTTCATCTGGACGAAGACCGCCGAGGAGATCCTCGAATCCCTCGCCCACTTCCGCCGACGGATCTCCGGCGCAGGACACTAGTGTGATGCGCCTGAAATGACGGTCTTAAGTCTGTAGGCTGTTTCCATGGCGTCTCGGGGTCCTCGTGCTGTCGAAGTCGTGCTGTCTG
>NZ_JBHWJT010000120.1:0-2606 GCF_042731325.1 Streptomyces sp. NPDC059866
TGCGCCACATTCAGCTCCGCCCCGACCTCGTCGACGGCTGCCTTGTCGGCACCGGACTGACCCTCCACCCGACAACAACCCGAAGAGCTCAGTAGACGTGCTTCTGGAGATCTTCGAGGAACACGGCGTGGACGTCATCCTCCAATGACAGTTGGTCGCTGTCTCCTGCTCGCCGGCGGAGGCGTCACCCGGCGTGGCGGCCGCGTAGAGGGCGTGCCGCGATGCGGGTGAGAGGGAAGACGGCGAGTGGCAAGACGAGCGCCGTCGCCGCGAGGGCCAGTGAGTACGGCATGGTGGCCTCGGCCGGCACGGTGACGAGTTTGAAGGTGTCGATCGCGCCGTGGACCAGCGCGGGCGCCCACACACTGCGTCCCCCCTGCTCGTACAGGTGAGCCAGCGGCCAGGTGGTGACAGCGGCGACGGACATGGCGGCGATGCCGACAGCCGGGCCGGCCGTGAGAACCACGGGCACATGGGTCAGGGTCAGCAGCGGCATCGAGGACATGACGGCGCGGGAGAACGAGCACCCACGGCGGAGGCGGGCGTAGGCGTAGCCGCGCCAGGCGAGTTCTTCGGCCACGCCGTGATAGGCGAAGACGCCGATCAGAAGACCGGCAGCATCTTGGCGCAGCGTGACGGGGTGGCCGGTGACAACGGCGAACAGGGGATGGACGCACAGGCACCCGGCCGCCACCACGGCGGCGACGGCCAGTGCGCGAGGACGCGGCCGGGTCAGGCCCAGGACAGCGGGCACTTCCCGCCACCGCGCGCCGTGAAGCGATACGGCCACGGCGGTCGCGCACACCGCTGTGGCGGTCAGGGCTGTCGCGGCTGCGCCCGGGGTGGGCACGGGCGGCGCGGTCATGTACAGCACCAGCCAGATCAGGGCGAATCCCGTGAGGAACCTCATCATGCGAACAGCGGCCTCCTAGGCTGTCGGGGTCGGTGGCGGTGGAAGCAGGGGCGCGTCGTCCGCCGCCCCTCGCCGTGCAGGAATTCGATAGCGGCCCCCGACGACCCGCGGCATTGGGGAACGACCCCAGTCATGACCCCAAGAGATGGGGGTGGTGCGTGTCGGGCTGGTGGGCGGCGCTCCTCGGACGCGCAGGGAAACGGCTTCGCCGGATCCGCCGGCGGAAGGCGAGTAGCGATTGCTCACCCATCGCCCTGTGGATCACGCGAACCATAGAGACATCCACCCAGTGCCGAACCGATCGCCCCGAGCGGTCGAGCCACGCGGCCGTCGCCGGTCGATGCCCGACTGTCCCACCGTCAGGGGGCGCCCCGGCGGTCACCGAACACTCCAGTCACGCATGGAAATGGGAGAGTCACATGCCCGAAAAGATCGTCGATGCCGGTGAGTTGAAACTGTGGACCGAGGACTTCGGCGACCCCGCCGCCCCGGCCGTGCTGTTGATCGTCGGAGCGGACGCACAGGCGGTCGGATGGCCGGACAGCCTGTGCCACGGACTGGCGGCGGACGGCCTGCACGTCATCCGCTACGACCACCGCAACACCGGCAGGTCCGACCTGGTGGACTTCGAGAAGAACCCGTACGACTGCCAGGACCTCGCCCGTGACGCCGTCGCGGTGCTGGACGCCTACGGCATAGAGGCCGCGCACATCGTCGGCGCCTCCATGGGCGGGTTCATCGCCCAGTTCATGGCGCTGGACCACCGCGACCGGGTGCGGTCGCTGACCCTGGTCTCGACCAGCTCGGCGCTGGCTGGGGTCGTCCCCGCCCTGACCGGCGAGCCGTCGATCTTCTCCCCGCCCCCGCACGCGCAGTACCTGGAGAAGGCGGCGGAAGTGGCGGCCGAGCTGGCCGTCAACCCGCCTGCCACCCGGGAGGAGTTCATCGATGCGCGGTTCCGGATGTACGCCCTCGTGGCCGGCACCATCGACTACGACCTGGAGGAGTGCCGCCGCACCCTGACCCGGGAGTTCGACCGCGCGAACGACCCGCTGCGCCCGGACCCCAGCCAGTCGGCCATAGCCGCCACGGCCGCCGTGGGCGACCTCGCGCCCCGGCTGCGCTCCCTCGACGTGCCGACCCTGGTCATTCACGGCACCGACGACCCGATCATCCCCGTCGAGCACGGCCGGGCTCTGGCCGAGACGATCCCCGGAGCAGAGGGCCTGTTCCTCGACGGCTACGGCCATGCCTTGCCGAACGCCGCCGTGATCGAGCGGTGGTGCACTGCGGTTACCGCCCTCACCGCAAGGGCCTGAGCCACCCGAAGTCGGCAAGCTGCGCAAGCCCGCCGCGAGGGCGGGCCGGGACGGCGAACATCCGACGGACAGCCGTCCGGTGGAGGAGCCGTGCGCCGCGCCCCGACCGCACACCCGGCTGCCGGTGCACCGGCGCCGGCACCGTCTCGCCGCGATCCGCGCGGTCGCCGCGGTTCGCCGCTTCAGCCCGCCCCCGTGACCGGGGGCGGGCTGAAGCGTTTCCCGCAGCCCCGGTCGGCCCCCGCTCGCACCGCAGTGAGCAGCGATGAGCAGTCGTGAAAGATCACTGAAAATCTTGGGTGTAGGGCGTCTGGCTGTCGGCCGGGCGCCCTCCCTTATGTGGTGGCCGGGGTGAGTGTCCAGGTGTCGTCGGT
>NZ_JBHWJT010000121.1:0-2270 GCF_042731325.1 Streptomyces sp. NPDC059866
ATCCTGTCGCCTCCAACGCAATAGATAACCCGGGCGCAAGTCACCCTCGGCGTCGGTGTCCGGTGACTGACCGTGGTCGGCTGGAGCGTGCTCGCTGATCGGGATGCGGTGCCGGATGATGATCTTCTCGGGGCCGATGAGGATGTCTTGGACCAGGAGCCGGAGGACGCGTTGGCGTTCGGGGACGTCGGCCGCCCTCGTGCCTGCACGGAGTTGGGAGAGGAAACCTTCCAGATCATGGGCGAGTTTGAGGTAGGTGTCGCGGTCGGCGAGCTGGGCTGTCAGGGCGTCGAGTTGGCCGCGCAGACTGGCCTCGCGGGCACGGAGGTCGGGCATGCGAGCCCGCAGTTCATCGATGGTGATCAGCTGTTCCTGGTATGCCTCGATCATGCGGGTGATACCGCGGGTGGCCGCGGCCAGAGCGGTCTCGAGACGGGCGCGTTCGCGTCGGGCCGGGTCCGCGGTGCGGGCCTGCTGCAGGCGTCGGTCGATCTCGGTGCGGATCAGCGCAGGGTCGGCGAGGAGGCCGGTGATGTGGTCCCAGACGAGGGTGTCGAGGTAGTCGGCGCGGACCGGCTTGTTGGTGCAGACGCGGCCGCCCTCGTAGCGGTAGTCGTCCGAGCCCAGGCACCGGTAGTAGTAGATCTTCTTGTTGGTGGTGCGGGTCGAGGTGCGGTAGTAGCCGTATCCGCAGCTGGCGCAGGCCGCCAGGCCCTGCAGCAGGGAGGGGACCTTGGTGTTGCGGGCCGCGAAGCGCTTGTTGTCCTCCAGTCGCTTGGCGGCGCGTTCGAAGGTCGCGGGGGTGATGATCGCGGGGACGGGGATGGCGATCCATTCCTCGCGGGGCCGGCCGATGGTCTTGACCGGGCGCGGGGTGGCGCGTCCCTCCAGGCGGGCCCTGCGGTTGATGCCGGCGGGCTCGTGCTGGACCTGGGTTTTGCCGAAGACGGCGGTGCCCGCGTAGGCGGGGTTGCGGAGCATGCCCCAGACCACGCTGCGGTCCCAGCGCGTCTTGCCGGTGCGGGTGGGGGTGCCGCTGTCGGTGAGCCAGCGGGTCAGGTCGGCGATGGAGGAGCCCTCGTCGACGTAGCGGCGGAAGAGCTCGGCCACCACGGCAGCCTCGGCACCATTGATCTCGTAGCGGGCGGCGCACTCGGGGGTCTTGCGGACGAAGCGGTAGCCGAACGGCGCCCCGGACAGCACGTTCACCGATCCGGCCCGCGCCCGGTAGGTCTTCCCACGCCGGTAGCGCTCCATCAGCTGGGCCTTTTCGTACTCGGCGAACATGCCCTGGAACTGGACCAGCAGCTGGTCCTCGGGGCTGTCCCCGCGCGGGCCGCGCACGAACTCCACGCGTGTGCCGGCGCGGGCGAACTCCTCGATCAGCAGGGCCTGGTAGGCGAATTTGCGCGCCAGGCGGTCCGGGGCGTAGACGACTACCACGTCCACCCCGACCTGGGCGACCAGGTCCCGCAGCCGCTCCAGCGCGGGACGCATCAGCGTCGCGCCGGAGTGGCCCTCGTCCTCGAAAACCCACTCCTCGGGCAGCTCAAGCCGCATCCGCTCGATGTACCCGCGCAGCGCGGCCGTCTGCGAGGCGATCGTCTGATCCTTCTTCTGCCGCTGCGAGGACACCCTCGCGTAGATCGCCGCCGTGCTCACCGCCCACTCCTTCCCGCACCTGAAGCTGCTGATCGGCCCGGATGCGGGCCCGGCACTGAGGCACCAGCACCTCGTAGGCCGCGGACAGCTCCGCACCGGCATGCCGGGAGAAGACCCACTGCAGTTCCACCACCGGACGGTTCACGGCCCTGACCGCCGTCCACCGGCCTCGTCGCGGAGGTAGTCGGCCAGCGCTCGAGCCACCACCGAGGAGACGGTGGCCTCGCTCGCACGGGCATGCGCCCGGACCTGCTCGGCCAGCGACCCGGGCAACTTGACGGTGAACACCACATTCGCCTCGGGGATGGCGACTCGACCTTGCGCCACGGCCTGCTCCACATACCGGCGTGCCTGACGCACCGACACCCCGAAACGAGCAGCCAGCACACGGGCCGCCTCCGCGACAGACACCTCCGCCGCCAGCAGGTCCGCGGCAGCGTTGACCCGCCGCGCGTACTCGATGCCGTCGACACGCTCCCCGCGTACCATGTCATGAACGTACTACCCGTCATGACGCCGCCTACTCTCGACGCGAGGCAGCTTCTCCAACCGCCGGTAACGCAACGTCACTTCGAAGCAGAAGTTGCCCATTGCGTTGGAGGCGTGCT
>NZ_JBHWJT010000122.1:0-2196 GCF_042731325.1 Streptomyces sp. NPDC059866
GAACGCGTCCCGCCCGGGACCGAGCCCGATCCGCCCGAAACGAACACCGCCTACCAGGCCATCGTGAACGCCTTCAACCAGCACCCCGGCCGGACCTTCCGAGCCCGCGAGCTGCATGAACTCCTCGGCATGCCCACCGACGAGACGACCGTCAACGTCACCCGCAGCCGCCTCGGACGCCTCGTCCGGCAAGGCTTCCTCACCCAACCCGGACGAGGCCGCTACCAGAAACGGACTTAACGTCCACTCAGACCCCCACTGTGGGCGCCCCTGCTCGGGGCCTGCGAGGCGGACCTGGCCCACCTGCGTGCCGACCGCGCCGCCTGGCCGATGGTGGCTTTCTCCCCGCTGTCCGGCCAGAGTGACCCGGAGCACGACGCCAACGCAGCCCGCCGCGCCGGCGTACTGCGCGCCGTCCAGTACGGCCGGCGCGAAACCGACCTGCCGCTCTTGCGCTATCTCCTCGAGCAGGAAACTCTCTGCCGCCGTGAGGCCCCCTTCGGCGGGATGGGCGACGAACTGCACCTCGCCGTGTTCCTGGTTGCCCGCTGCCTCTGCGAGGAAGACCTCTCCCGTCTCTACGCCGCTCGCTGCGCCAACTTCGGCACCTGGTGCGCCCTGTCCGACCTGCCACTCGGCCGACCCGGCAAGAGCGGCGAGGAGGATCTTCACTGGGAGCCCGAAGCCCTGCAGGCCTGGGCCGAAGCCCTCGACACGCCGGAGTGGTTCGGCGACGACCCGAAATCCGAGCCTGTCGAGACCTGGGTGACCCTCGCCCGTCGCCAGGGCCGCACGGAACTCGCCCGCACGGCCCTAATACGCATGCTCGACGACATCGGGCCCGCCGACATCAGCGAACTTCCCTGGATCGTCAGCGGGTTCGCCGAGCTCGGCGACTTCCGGCAGGCCTCCCGCGCCCAGCGCCTGTACGTCTCGGTTCAGGACACCGACCTGGCCCGAGGCTGCGAGTACACCCGCCTGTCCGCTCTGGAACGGCACACAGGCGACCTCGACCGGGCATGGACGTCGCTGCAGCATGCGCTCACTACCCTCGACGGCCCACCGTCCCCGAAGCCGGGCCCGCCTCAGCCCGCACTCTTCGACATCGAGCCGCCCCCTGCCGACGACGACTGGCGCGACAAGGCTGTGGCCCTCGACCTCATCGAGGAACACTTCCTGCTCGCACGCTCAGCCGCCGACTCCGGCAGCCCTGCCCTCGCCCACCAGTCCTTCATCACCGGCACGGCTCTTCTCGACACAGTCCACCGCATACCCCCAGTCCTGTACCGCGCGGCCCACGCCGCAGCGCGGTCCTGCAGTGACGGAGACCTGACCGTCCGCTACGCGGCCCTCCTGGCCCAAGAAGAGCAGCGCATCGCCGAGTTCCCGTACGACTTGGGCGACAATGACGACTGACCCCGCCGTCACGTGCCTTCTGATCAGCTCAGGACCGATACCCATGCGGCCTGGTCACCTGCGGGTCGGGCGACGCGGCTGTGGTGGCCGATCCGACGCGGGACCACGGGCACCTTGCGAGAGGACCTGCCGATGGTGCGGTGGCCCTGCAAGGCTACGATCGAGGTTGTCCCAACGGAGTTTGGCGGACGCCTGCAGTACCGACCCAGCATCGCTCCTGCACCCGGGTGCCGGGGCTGACATCGCCGGGGCCGCCATCACCCTGCCGGCCAAAGAACCTCGCCCCGGGCATGAACGATCTGCCGTCACGACGTCTCCCTTGGAGCGGCGTCGGCCCCGCAGTCACACACCTGCCTGCCGCGCAGGAGCGATGGCAGGCAGGCGGCCCCCTTGGACGGCTGATGGGGGGCGGGCGCGCGTCAGCGTAGTGCGAGTTCGCCTGCGTGGACGGCTCGCAGGGCGCGCTCGACCGTCTCCTGGTTCTCGCCGACCGGGGCCACGTAGTCGATGCGTCGCGTGCGGCGTCCTCTCCCAGCGTCCGGGTGATCACCCAGGTGGCGAGGTACTGGGATGCCAGGCAGCCGCCCGCTGTGGCGATGTTGCCCTCGGCTTGACGTGCTCCCTGGCCTAGAGTCCAGGGATTCCTGCCTGGGTCGTCTGACCCTTCCGGGGGCTTCCTGCTTCTCCGCGCTGCGCGGGCACGGGTGCCCGTCTTACCGGCACTCCACAGGCGTTTGGCGTCTCCGCCCGTCCGGCGGCGACGATACGGCGTCCTTCGAA
>NZ_JBHWJT010000123.1:0-2151 GCF_042731325.1 Streptomyces sp. NPDC059866
GCCGGGCGGCTGACCACGCCCTTGCTGCCTGACGACTTTCTGGCGGTCGTCGATCCCCTGTGGTCGGCCAGGTGGCCGGCGGGCCGGGTGGAGGTGGTCCGGACGGAGACGGCGGACGCGACGACGCTCATGGTGCGGGCGGGGCGTGGCTGGTCGGGGCATCGCGCGGCGGGTCAGTACGTGCCGGTGGGAGTGGGCATCGGCGGCGTACTGCACTGGCGGACGTACTCGATCACGACCCCACCGGACGGCTCCGGGCGTTTCGCCATCACGGTGCGGGGGGTCCCGGACGGACGGGTGTCGCCGCACCTGGCCCACCGGGTCCGGCCCGGGGAAACACTGCGCCTCGGTCCTGTCCAGGGGGATTTCGTGCTGCCCGGTCCCCCGCCGGCGCGCCTGCTGTTCCTGACCGGCGGTATTGGCATCACTCCCGTGGTGGCCATGCTGCGCGCACTCGCCGGGCGCACGGGCCGCCGCCCGGACACCGTGCTGGTGCACAACGCGCCGGACGCCGACCGGGTCGTCTTCGGCGGTGAGCTGCGTGCCATGGCCGCCCGCGAGAGCTGGTTCACGCTGTACGAACACCACACCCGTCGGGAAGGACGGCTGGATCGAGTGCGCCTGGGTGCTCTGTGCCCTGACTGGGCGGAGCGCGAGACCTGGGCCTGCGGCCCGGAAGGGCTGCTCGCGTTCGCCGAGCGGGCCTGGCGCGACGCGGATGCCCGGCACCGGCTGCACCTGGAGCGGTTCCGACCGCCGTCACCGGCCGCGCCTGGCAGTGGATCGGGCGGGCACGGCGGGCGGGCGCGCTTCACCCGCAGCGGTGTCGAGACGGACGCCGGCTCCGCCACGCCCCTGCTGGACGTCGGCGAGGCGGCGGGTGTCGTCATGCCCAGCGGCTGCCGTATGGGCATCTGCCACAGCTGCCTCAGCCCGCTGTCCGCCGGCCGGGTCCGCGACCTGCGGACCGGCGACGTACACGGCGAGCCGGGCGATCTGATCCAGACCTGCGTGTCGGCCGCCTGTGGCCCCGTGCACATCGACCTGTAGGAACCATCTGTCTAGCCTCGAGCCTTCAGGAAGGGAGAACCAGTGGCCGCTGCGCTTGCTCTTGCGCCGCACGAAGCCGACGCCTTCGGGCAGGAACTGGACCGCATCCGCGCCGAGGTGCTGGCCGAGCGCGGCGCCGAGGACGCCCGCTACATCCGTACCCTCATCACCGTGCACCGCGCCCTGGAAGCCGGTGGCCGGGCCGCACTGGCCGTGTCCCTGCTGCCGCCCGCCTGGCTGGCCGGAACGGCGATGCTCACCACCGCCAAGATCCTGGAGAACATGGAGCTGGGCCACAACATCCTGCACGGCCAGTGGGACTGGATGCGCGACCTGGCCATCCACTCCACCACCTGGGAGTGGGACTTCCCCACCCCGGCCGCCGCCTGGAAGCACACCCACAACGACCTGCACCACACCTGGACCAACGTGGTGGGCCGGGACCGGGACCTGGGCTACGTGGCCATGCGGATGAGCGCGGACCAGCCCTGGCACCCCCTCCATCTCCTTCAGCCCCTCTACGGCGGGCCGCTGCTGGCACCGCTCTTCGAGTGGGCCATCGCGCTGTACGACCTGGAGCCCGAGGCAGTCGTCCAGGGCCGCAAGCCACTGCGCGCGTTCCTGGACGACCTCGCAGGTGTGGCCCGCAAGGCGGCACGGCAGTTCACCAAGGACTACGTCCTCTTCCCGCTGCTGTCCGGCCCGTCCGCCCTGCCCTGCCTGCTCGGCAACCTCACCGCCAATGTCACCCGCAACATCTGGGCGCACACCGTCATCTTCTGCGGCCACTTCCCCGCCGGCGCGGAATCCTTCACCGAGGACGAGATCGAGGGCGAGTCGCGCGGCGAGTGGTACGTACGGCAGGCACTCGGCTCGGCGAACATCGACGGCGGCCCTCTCCTGCACATCCTCACCGGCAACCTCAGCCACCAGATCGAGCACCACCTCTTCCCCGACCTGCCCAGCAACCGCTATGCCCAGATCGCTCCCCGGGTGCGCAAGCTGTGCGAGAAGTACGGCATCCCGTACACCACCGGCCCGCTGCTGCGCCAGTACGCCTCCACCTGGGCCCGCATCTGGCGCATGGCACTCCCGTAACAC
>NZ_JBHWJT010000124.1:0-755 GCF_042731325.1 Streptomyces sp. NPDC059866
CGATGCCTCCACCGAAGCTAGCGCTCCGGTTTCCAAGGCTCCTACCTATCCTGTACAAGCTGTACCAACATTCAATATCAGGCTGCAGTAAAGCTCCACGGGGTCTTTCCGTCCTGTCGCGGGTAACCTGCATCTTCACAGGTACTATAATTTCACCGAGTCTCTCGTTGAGACAGTGCCCAGATCGTTGCGCCTTTCGTGCGGGTCGGAACTTACCCGACAAGGAATTTCGCTACCTTAGGACCGTTATAGTTACGGCCGCCGTTTACTGGGGCTTCAATTCGCACCTTCGCTTACGCTAAGCGCTCCTCTTAACCTTCCAGCACCGGGCAGGCGTCAGCCCCTATACTTCGCCTTACGGCTTCGCAGAGACCTGTGTTTTTGCTAAACAGTCGCCTGGGCCTATTCACTGCGGCTCTCTCGGGCTTGCACCCTAACAGAGCACCCCTTCTCCCGAAGTTACGGGGTCATTTTGCCGAGTTCCTTAACGAGAGTTCTCTCGATCACCTTAGGATTCTCTCCTCGCCTACCTGTGTCGGTTTGCGGTACGGGCACCTCTCACCTCGCTAGAGGCTTTTCTTGGCAGTGTGGAATCAGGAACTTCGCTACTATATTTCGCTCGCCATCACAGCTCAGCCTTATGGGAAACGGATTTGCCTATTTCCCAGCCTAACTGCTTGGACGCGGATATCCAATACCGCGCTTACCGTATCCTACTGCGTCCCCCCATTGCTCAAATGGTGAGGAGGTGGTAC
>NZ_JBHWJT010000124.1:765-2115 GCF_042731325.1 Streptomyces sp. NPDC059866
GACTAACCCTGAGCGGACGAGCCTTCCTCAGGAAACCTTAGGCATTCGGTGGAGGGGATTCTCACCCCTCTTTCGCTACTCATACCGGCATTCTCACTTCTAAGCGCTCCACCAGTCCTTCCGGTCTGGCTTCACAGCCCTTAGAACGCTCTCCTACCACTGTTCGAAGAACAGTCCGCAGCTTCGGTGATACGTTTAGCCCCGGTACATTTTCGGCGCAGAGTCACTCGACCAGTGAGCTATTACGCACTCTTTAAATGGTGGCTGCTTCTAAGCCAACATCCTGGTTGTCTAAGCAACTCCACATCCTTTTCCACTTAACGTATACTTTGGGACCTTAGCTGGCGGTCTGGGCTGTTTCCCTTTCGACTACGGATCTTATCACTCGCAGTCTGACTCCCAAGGATAAGTCATTGGCATTCGGAGTTTGACTGAATTCGGTAACCCGGTAGGGGCCCCTAGTCCAATCAGTGCTCTACCTCCAAGACTCTTACCTTGAGGCTAGCCCTAAAGCTATTTCGGAGAGAACCAGCTATCTCCAGGTTCGATTGGCATTTCACCCCTACCCACACCTCATCCCCGCACTTTTCAACGTGCGTGGGTTCGGGCCTCCATTCAGTGTTACCTGAACTTCACCCTGGACATGGGTAGATCACCTGGTTTCGGGTCTACGACCACATACTCATGCGCCCTATTCAGACTCGCTTTCGCTGCGGCTCCGCATCTTCTGCTTAACCTTGCACGGGATCGTAACTCGCCGGTTCATTCTACAAAAGGCACGCCATCACCCGTTAACGGGCTCTGACTACTTGTAGGCACACGGTTTCAGGATCTATTTCACTCCCCTTCCGGGGTGCTTTTCACCTTTCCCTCACGGTACTGGTTCACTATCGGTCACTAGGGAGTATTTAGCCTTGGGAGATGGTCCTCCCGGATTCCGACGGAATTTCACGTGTTCCGCCGTACTCAGGATCCACTCTGGAGAGAACAACATTTCAGTTACAGGGCTGTTACCTTCTTTGGCGGGCCTTTCCAGACCTCTTCGCTTATATCGTTCCTTTGTAACTCCGTATAGAGTGTCCTACAACCCCAAGAGGCAAGCCTCTTGGTTTGGGCTGTTCCCGTTTCGCTCGCCGCTACTCAGGGAATCGCATTTGCTTTCTCTTCCTCCGGGTACTTAGATGTTTCAGTTCCCCGGGTCTGCCTTCTCATATCCTATGTATTCAAGTATGGATACTACTCCATTACGAGCAGTGGGTTTCCCCATTCGGAAATCTTCGGATCAAAGCTTACTTACAGCTCCCCGAAGCATATCGGCGTTAGTCCCGTCCTTCATCGACTCCTAGTGTC
>NZ_JBHWJT010000125.1:0-1756 GCF_042731325.1 Streptomyces sp. NPDC059866
TTCGACGCAAGAACTCTCGTTCCCCGCCGGGGAGTGGGCCTGCCGCCGCCCGGAGGCTCACTCATGCGTACCAGAACACGCTCAAGTGCCGTCCACCGCCACCTGTTCACAACCCCTGGCGCTCGTCCTGGTGCCCGGCGTCTTGCTCCGCCACGTCACTCACAAGAAGACGCCGAAACTGGCCATCGGGGCGCTCACCGTTGCCCTCATTGCCGCGGTCGTGCTGGCGGTCATCACCCGAGAGGCCGGCGACGAGCGGGGGCTGCAGAAGCGGGGTCGGTGGACCGAGGCCGTCGTGGTCGACGTCGACAACGGCAAGTCCGACGAGTGCACGCTCCGCACCCGCGACGGCCGGGAGATCTCACCTCAGATGACGGACGGCTGCGACCCGGAAAGGGTTGAGCCAGGCGACAAACTGCGCGTGCTGTACGACCCCAAGGGCGCAGCTGCTCCGTTGGAGGACGAGGACACGGAAGCGGACCTGGACCCCGGCGCGTACAAAGGGGTCATCGGCGGCCTGGCAGCGCTGATCGTCGTGACAGGCACGTGGGGCTGCGTACGGGTGAGTCGGGCGGAAAATTGAAGTGCTCTCCTTCCTGAGCTTGCGAAGGGAGGAGAGCACTTCAATCCCATCACTGCTGACCTCCACCCTCGGTGCTCCGGCTGCCGTCCTTGGGGCGATTGAAGGCATCTCCGACGCGCTCGCCGGCGCCGCCCGGTTGGGCGGCGGGGTACTGGCCGACGATCCGGCCTCCCGGCGGAGGGTCGCGGTCGGCGGCTACGCCCCTACGGCCGTCATCGGCGCCGCGGTCCACGTCGTTCTTCACCGCGACCAGCAGCCCGAGGAGGGGCCGCCGCACTAGACACGTACCGCCGTTCACCGCCGTCCCGCGCCCATGCCGCCGGGGCCCAGTCGGTCAAGGTCTCTCGGGGCCCGCGCAGTTCATCACCTGGCCTCGATGTACGCGGTCGGCGGAAGCGTGGGAGAACGCCGGGTCTGGAGTACGCGAATGCCGAAGAAGCAGACGACCGCCTCGAAGAAGGCACGGGCCGCCGCTCGAAACGGCGCCCCGGCCAAGCACACCGCCCTTGTGCGTGAGCAGCTCGCCGCGCGGGAGACCTCGAGGAAGACCTTCCCCGGGACGGCGGCCCCTGGGTCTCCTCCTGGAGCGGCGACCCCTTCAACGACGTCAACCCGGCCTGCGGGCACCACCTGCGGGTCCTGTGTGGAGGCTGCGGTGTCTGCACGACGTGCGATGGCTGCTACTGCACGGAAGCCGCTGAGGAGGCGCGCATCGACGCCGCAACCGAGCGGGCCTACGAGGAGCATGCAGAGCACGACCAGCACCGGGCCGACTGCTACCTCTGCGAGGACGAGCGTGTGCAGACCGCCGGCTACACCCGTTGCTGGAAATGCGGGCTGGAGTACCGGGACGGAATCGGTGACCATCACCAGCACAACCCGCCCTACTGCACGCTCGGGCTCCCGACCTACCCGCTGGGCGTGGACTGGGGTTACCTGCGCGGCCAGCACGCCACGTTCGTCGGAAGCGAGTACAGCGCCCACGGCCTGGTCCTCGCCGACCAGGAAGCCCCCGACCCGAACGACTACTACCGTTCCTAATCGGTGAGCAGGAGTGGGTCTTGGACCCACTGCCCGACACTGCGCGCATCCCGAACGGTTTTGGGTGCGCTGGTCGCCCGCGTTCCTTGGGGTCTTCCTGTCCGGGCGCGTGGCTCCTGGCCACGGTCCGTG
>NZ_JBHWJT010000126.1:0-1702 GCF_042731325.1 Streptomyces sp. NPDC059866
CTAGAAGATCACTGAAAATGTTGCGGTTCTGGCCCCGACGCGGTTGCGTCGGGGCCAGTGTTGTTGGCATGCAGGGCGAGTGGGCCGGGGAGCCGGTCGGGCCGGATGTGTGGGAGACGTGCCGGGAGTTGATCCCGGCCGGGAGTGTGTTCGCGTTCCTGGCCGAGCACCGGGAGGTGCTGTTCCCGGCGGAGATGTTCGCGGACCTGTACCCCTCGCGCAACGGCCGTCCGAGCCTGCCGCCGCAGGTGCTGGCCGCGGTCGTGGTGCTGCAGGCTCTGCATGGGCTGTCGGACTTCGAGACCGTGCAGGAACTGCGGTGCGACCTGCGGTGGAAGGCCGCATGCGGGCTGGGGCTGCTGGATACTGCCTTCGATCCGTCACTGCTGACGTACTTCCGGCGGCGTCTGCGGCACTCGCAGGATCCCAACCGGATCTTCGCCAAGGTCAGGGACGTGGTGGCGGCCACTGGTGTGCTGAAGGGCAAACACCGACGGGCGCTGGATTCCACCGTGCTGGACGATGCGGTGGCCACCCAGGACACCGTCACCCAGCTGATCGCCGCGATCCGCCGGGTGATCCGCGAGGTGCCCGGCGGCCGGGAGACGGCCGCGGAACACTGCGCCGCGCACGACTACACCGATCCCGGCAAGCCGAAGATCGCCTGGGACGACGAGGCCGCCCGAAGTGCGCTGATCAACGCCCTGGTCACCGACGCGCTGAACCTCCTGGGGCATCTGCCCGAGCAGCAACTCGGCGAGCAGGCCGCCGGCGCGGTCAGGCTGCTGGCCCTGGTCGCGGGACAGGACGTGGAGCCGGCCGACGACTCCGACGGCCGTGACGGACGCTGGCGGATCGCGAAACGCACCGCGAAGGACCGGGTGGTGTCCACCGTCGATCCCGACGCCCGGCACATCCACAAGAACCGCACCCGCCACCAGGAAGGCTTCAAGGGACATGTGTCCATCGAGCCCGAGACCGGGCTGTTCACCGCTGTTGCGCTCACCGGTGGCAGCGGAGCGGGCAACCACGAGGCCGCCGTCGCCGCGGATCTTCTGGCCGATGAGGAGGGGGAGTTAACCATCCTCGGTGATGCCGCCTACGGCACCGGTGACCTGCGGATGCGTCTGCAGGCCGACGGCCACACGCTGGTGATCAAACCTCCGCCGCTGCGACAGACCATCCCCGGCGGCTTCACCATCGACGACTTCCGCGTCGACACCACCGCCGCCACGGCCACCTGCCCGGCCGGGCACACCGTTGCCCTGGGCCGCCCCCAGACGGGCGGGAATCGCCAGGCACAGTTCAAGGCGCTCTGCCGCAGCTGCCCCCTGCGCGAGCGCTGCACCACCTCCAAGACCGGACGCACCCTCACCGTTCACCCTCAGCATGTCCTGCTGACCGCCGCCCGCCGGGCCGCCACCGATCCCAACTGGCAGGGTGAGTACCGCCGCTGGCGCCCACCGGTCGAACGGGCCATCGCCTGGCTCGTCGCCCACGGCAGCCGCAGAGTGCCCTATCGAGGCGTGATCAAGAATGGCACCTGGCTCCACCACCGCGCCGCGGCCCTCAACCTCCGCCGCCTGATCAACCTCGGACTCACCCGCACCGACGACACCTGGACACTCACCCCGGCCACCACATAAGGGAGGGCGCCCGGCCGACAGCCAGACGCCCTACACCCAAGATTTTCAGTGATCTT
>NZ_JBHWJT010000127.1:0-1640 GCF_042731325.1 Streptomyces sp. NPDC059866
CTAGTGCTGTGACCGGAAACCTTTGCCGGGCCACTCGTTGTGTTGGGTGTCAGTGACGGCGTGTGGCAGGGGGCGGGTATGGCATCACCGGTGAGGGTTCGCCGGCTGACTGAGCAGGAGGGGCAGAAGCTGCAGCGGATCGTGCGGCGGGGAAGCACCAGTTCGGTGCGATTCCGGCGGGCGATGATGCTGCTGGCCTCATCGGGCGGCAGCCCGGTCCCGGCGATCGCGCAGCTGGTCCAGGCCGACGAGGACACCGTCCGGGACGTGATCCATCGGTTCAACGAGATCGGCCTGGCCTGCCTGGACCCTCGGTGGGCGGGAGGCCGTCCCCGCCTGCTGAGCACTGACGACGAGGACTTCGTCGTCCAGACGGCCACCACCCGGCCCACAGCGCTGGGCAAGCCCTTCACGCGCTGGTCGATCCGCAAGCTCGCCGACCATCTTCGGCGCAACATCGCCCGTCCGGTGAGGATCGGCCGGGAGGCCCTGCGCTGCCTCCTGATCCGCCGCGGGATCTCCTTCCAGCGCACGAAGACCTGGAAGGAGTCTCCGGACCCGGACTTCGACGCCAAGCTCGACCGGATCGAGTTCGCGCTCACCGAGCGGCCGGACCGGACATTCGCCCTGGACGAGTTCGGGCCGCTCGGCATCCGCCCGACCGCGGGATCGTGCTGGGCTCCGCAGGGGAACCCGGATCGGCTGCCGGCGACCTACCGCCGTACCCACGGCATCACCTACTTCCACGGCTGCTACTCCGTCGGCGATGACCAACTCTGGGGAGTCGTCCGACGCCGCAAGGGCATCAACCACACCTGGGCGGCCTTACGGTCGATCCGCGCGGCCCGCCCGGACGGCGCCCCGATCTACGTGATCCTCGACAACCTGTCCGCGCACCTGAACTGGCGGATCCGCCGCTGGGCCGACCGGAACAAGGTCGAACTCTGCTTCACCCCGACCTACGCGTCCTGGGCCAACCCGATCGAGGCCCACTTCGGGCCCCTGCGGCAGTTCACCCTCGCCAACTCGATCCACCCCAACCACACCGTCCAGACCCGGGCGCTGCACGCCTACCTTCGCTGGCGCAACAAGAACGCCCGACACCCCGACGTCCTCGCCGCCCAACGACGCGAACGCGCCCGCATCCGCAGCGAGAAACACATCCGCTGGGGCGGCAGACCCCTCCAGCTTGCGGCCTGAACCCGGCAGACCTGCCGGTCACAGCGCTAGTCGTCGAACTCGAAGCCTGCCGTCTCGGCACGGGCAACAATCTCGCGAACTGTGCCGGGGCTCGAGATCACGGGCTCAAGGGCAGCTTTGAGCTGCGCGAGGTCACTCGAGCTCCCGATCGCACAGAACATGCCGCCCTCGCTATCGAAATTGAGGCGCTCAGCGAGATCCGGCCAGGCGAACTGCACAAGACCCTCCCAGAAGTACCCATTCGGCTCGTGCCCGGTGGCCACTACGGCAGCGTCGGCGGCCAGGTCACCGGCAGCGAGCGTCAGCGAGTGCTCACCGTCAAAGTCATGCAGCGTGATAGTCACTGCGCGATCCTCCCACGCCCAGTGCACAGGCTGCCCAGCCCATCAAACCGCTTGTCCGCTCCCGACCCCGGCGAACCTTCCCGGTCACAGCACTAG
>NZ_JBHWJT010000128.1:0-1447 GCF_042731325.1 Streptomyces sp. NPDC059866
TCGCGGTCAGGCCACCCCCATCGGGATACCGCATGACACCGGAATACACCCGCCAGCGAGATCACCGTCACCCTAGGCCGAAAACCTCAGTAGCGCCGGTCCCGAAGCGGTCGGCGAAGGCCTGCCCGTGCTCCTCGACGAAAGCCCTCGCGCCCTCGAGGAACCGGGTGCGCGCGAGGTCGTCAGTCAGCCGCCGGCTCGCGTACTGATCTGGGTCCTCGTGGCCGTCGGCGGCGCGACGCTGCAGCTCCTCGTACGTCTCGTCGTCGACCTTGATGCGGATCTCCTTCGCCATGCCCCCACGGTAGCTGCGCCGCGCGCCGCGTGGGAGTGGATACCGGAAGCGAGATCCCGGGACTGCCATGGCCAATGATTGAACTAGACGCAATCGGATCACTACCGAACGTAATATTCTTGGTTGTTCGGCTGCACGTTTCGGCTGTCCGGAGCGCTTCATGGGTGGAGGCGGCTGTCGCCTCCGGTGCCTAAGACGTCATCTCATTTGGAGAGGCGCCGGTAACAGATGAGAGTGCAGGCGATGCTGGTGAAGGCGAGGAAGTGCTCGGCCTTGCGCTCGTAGCGTCGGTGCAGGCGACGGCAGCCGGCCAGCCAAGACATGGTGCGCTCGATCGTCCAACGATGGCGCCCCAGCCGGGTGGAGGACTCGATGCCCTTGCGGGCGATGCGGTGGCGGATACCGCGCCTTCGGAGCCATCGGCGCAGGTGGTCATAGTCGTAGCCCTTGTCGGCGTGGAGCTTGCCCGGTCTGCGTCGCCGAGGGCCGCGACGGGAGCGGATTGGGGGTATGCCCTTGACCAGGGGGATCAGGGCCTGGCTGTCGTGCAGGTTCGCCCCTGAGATCCCGATGGACAGGGGCAGACCGGTCCGCTCCGTGATCAAGTGGATCTTCGAGCCGTACTTGCCCCGGTCCACCGGATTCGGACCTGTCATGTCCCCCTTTTGAGAGCCCGCATGTTCACCGAGTCGATCGCGCAACGCGACCAGTCCAACTCCCCGCGGGAACCGAGCTCGTCGAGGACCAGGCGGTGAAGCTTCGCCCACACTCTGGCCTTGCTCCACTCGGAGAACCGTCGGTGGGCCGTCGCTCCAGACGGCCCGAAGGACGCGGACGGCAACTGCTGCCAGGTACAGCCGGACGTGGCCACGAACACGATCGCTGCCAGGACCTCCCGGTCGCCGTGCCGACGACGGCCGCCCCCTTGCGGCCGCGTCGGTGGCTCCGGCACCACCCGCTGAAACAGCTCCCACAACTCATCCGGCACCAGCCGCTCAACGATCCCCACCACGACCGACAGACTACCGACCCGGCCAAATGAGATGACGTCTAAGGGCAATGCCGTTGCTTTAGGTCACGGGCGTAGGCTGCCCAGTGGTGGTCCCCGGGGGGGTGGTTCGGGTGTCTGCGAGCGTGTCTGAGTTATCAGGT
>NZ_JBHWJT010000129.1:0-1428 GCF_042731325.1 Streptomyces sp. NPDC059866
CTAGTGTGATGCGCCAGAAATCCCGTGGTTAATTATCTCCGGTTTCAGCTGTTGGGTGGGGTGATCCTGCCGAGGTAGTCGGCGAGGGACTTGAGGATCTCGTCGGCGGTCTTGGTCCAGGTGAAGGGCCTGGGGTTCTCGTTCCATGAGTCGATCCAGGCCCTGATGTCGTCCTCCAGCGCCTTCACGGAGGTGTGAACGCCGCGGCGGATCAGCTTGTCCGTCAACAGGCCGAACCATCGCTCGACCTGGTTCATCCAGGAGGACCCGGTGGGGATGAAGTGGACGTGGAAGCGGGGGTGTTTGCCCAGCCACGTCTTGATCTCGGCGGTGTTGTGGGTGGCGTAGTTGTCACAGACCAGGTGGACGTCGAGGCCAGCGGGCACCGCCTTGTCGATCGTGACCAGGAACTTCTTGAACTCGATGGCCCGGTGGCGGCGGTGCAGCTCCGATATGACGCTGCCGTCGGCGATGTTGAAGGCGGCGAACAGACTGGTGATGCCGTGCCGGTAATAGTCGTGAGTGCGCCGCTCGGGCATGCCCGGCATCATCGGCAGCACCGGCTGGGACCGGTCCAGCGCCTGGATCTGCGCCTTCTCGTCCACGCACAGCACCACCGCTTTCTCGGGCGGATGGTGATACAGGCCGACGACGTCGACGACCTTCGCGATGAACTGCGGGTCGGTGGAGAGCTTGAACGCGTCCTGGAGATGGGGCTTGAGGTCGAACTTCTTCCAGATCCGCCCGATGGTGGACTTCGACAGCCCGGAGTGCTTGGCCATCGAGGCCCGCGACCAGTGGGTGTCCTTGCCCGGGGTGGACTCCAGTGTCGCCGTGAGCACGCCCTCGACCTGGTCCAGCAGGATCGAGGGCGGCCTGCCGGGACGCGGCTCATCGGTCAGCCCGTCCAGCCGCAAGCGGATGAACCTCGACCGCCAGCGGTTCACCGTTCCGTGCGAAACACCGAGCTCGGCGGCGATCTCCTTGTTCGTCCCGCCTTCCGCGCACCGCAGCACGATCCTCGCCCGCAGCGCCAGGAACTGCGCGGTCTTCGCCCGCCGCGCCCAGCGCGTCAGCTCCGCACGCTCGGCATCGGAGAGCACCAGCTCCGGCTTACGCCGGCCCGGCCGCGGCTCGTCCACCAGGCCCGCTATCCGCCGGGCCACGAACCGCGAGCGCCACTTGCGCACCGTCTCCGTAGACACCCCGACATCCGCTGCTACACCGGTATTTGACGCTCCATCCGCACAGGCCAGAATGATCCGGGCCCGCTCCGCCACACGGGCCGACACCGCACCACCCGCCCAACGTGCCAACTCCGCCCGCTCCGCGGCAGACAGCACGACTTCGACAGCACGAGGACCCCGAGACGCCATGGAAACAGCCTACAGACTTAAGACCGTCATTTCAGGCGCATCACACTAGTGT
>NZ_JBHWJT010000130.1:0-1313 GCF_042731325.1 Streptomyces sp. NPDC059866
TGCGGGTGCGCTGAGCAACGTAGGCGGCTGCTTCCCGCACGGCTGGTGGTGTACTTCGTGCTGGGGCTGGCGCTGTTCTCCCCGGCTCCGTATCTGGAAGTGATGCGGCACCTGGTGGAGGGCCTGCGAGGTCAGGGGCTGCTGGGCGACTGGCACCTGCCGGCGAAGTCCTCGTTGTTTCGGGCCCGGCAGCGGCTGGGCTCCGAGCCCTTGCGGGTGCTGTTCGCCACGACCGCCAAGCCGATGGCCACCGAGGCGACGCCCGGCGCGTTCTGGCGTGGCTTGCGGCTGCTTGCGGTGGACGGGACCTGCTGGGACGTGGCGGACACCGAAGCCAACGAGGCCGCCTTCGGACGTCCGGGCAACGGCCGCGGGTCGGGCCAGAGCGCGTTTCCCCAGGTACGGATGGCTGCTTTGGTGGAGGTGGGCAGCCACGCGCTGCTGGACGCGGAACTCGCCGGCTGCCGCACCGGGGAAGTCACCCTGGTCGGCCGCCTGCCCCGTTCGGTCGGCCCGGGCCAGCTCGTCCTGGCCGACCGTGAGTTCCTGGGTGTCCCGTTGTGGCGGGCCTTCACCGCCACCGGCGCCGATCTGCTGTGGCGGGTGCCCGCCAACCGCGTCCTGCCGGTGATCAAGCAGTTCCGTGACGGGTCATGGCTCTCACAGATCCGGGCAAGCAGCGGCCGTGCCCGGGATGAGCCGGTCACCGTGCGGGTCCTGGCCTACCAGCTCAAGGATCGGGTCAGTGAGGGTGCGGCCGACGGCTACCGCCTGGTCACCACTTTGCTGGACGCCCGCCGCTATCCGGCGAGGCAACTGGCCGCGCTCTACCACGAACGCTGGGAGGTCGAGTCCGTCTTCGCCGAGATCAAGACCCATCAGCGCGGCGCACGCGTCGTCCTCAGCAGCAAAACTCCCGATGGTGTCCGCCAGCAGATCTGGGCCCACCTGCTGGTCCACCACGCCCTGCGCGAACTCATGCTGAGAACGGCCGCCCCCCGTGGCCTGGACCCAGATCGGGTCTCCTTCACCGAAACCCTGCGCTCTGCCCGGCGCAGCGTGACCGTCACGCCGGGCAGCTTTTCCCCCTGACCTCCTGGTCAGAGCCCTGGTGATGCTCGAGCAGGATCTCCTGGAACGGCTCCTGCCCATCAGACGACTCCGCAGCCAGCCCCGAGCCGTGAAGCGCAAGATGTCCAACTACCGGCTCAAACGGGCTGAACACCGTGCCTGGCCCCAGCCCACCCGCACCGGCACCCAAGCCATCCTCATCACAAGACCCCAACCCACAGGCCCGTAATGCAACGGCATTG
>NZ_JBHWJT010000131.1:0-1310 GCF_042731325.1 Streptomyces sp. NPDC059866
TGCTGGGGATTCCACATGATCCAATTGGTGATCTGCTGCGGTTTGAGTACCGGGGCGGGCGACCGGATCGAGCCGAGGCCGGTCCGAAGCCGGCGGAGATAGCGGCGCACGGCTTGCGGGGTCCGCCCTGGACAGCCCTGAGCCTGGATTTCCCGGAAGAGGCGGGCGGCATCGGTGCATCCTTCGTTCCAGCGCCGGATCAGATACGGCTTGTAGTCGTCCAGGCGCGTGGTGCGAAGGGCCCGGTCGATGAGGCCATCGAGGTTCTCGCAGTGGGCATAGCGTTCCGCGGTGTGCCGGGCCAGTCCCAGCTCCCGTCCGATGGCGCTGATTGTCCAGCCTTTCGCCAGCAGTCGTTGCACCGCTTTGTGCCGCTCGCGTGTCCGGGTGACCAGCCACTTCTCCGTGCCGGTATCCGGATTGAGCGTCCGGGGCGGGGATGTGGCTGTGCGCCGCGTGGAAGGCGCGCTCGACTCCGGTGCGCTCAGACAGGGACGGTGCGCGATCACGGTGCGCTCGACGGCGGTGGCGAGGTTGTCCCATAAATGCCACCGGTCGGCGACCTGCAGTGCGCGCGGAGCTCCCGCGCGGGCTGCCTCGGCATAGGCGCCGGCCCGGTCCCGGCAGATCACCTCGATACCTGGGTGCCCAGTCAGCCAGATGACCAGGGGCTCCTTCTCCCGGCCCGGCAGGAGGTCGAGGACGTCACGGGACTCGACGTCGACCAGCACCGTTCCATATCTGCGTCCGCGTCGGGTGGCGAAGTCGTCCACCCCCACCACCCGCGGCGAGGCAGGACTCGGGTCGGGCAGCGCCATCAGCACATTCAGCAGCGTCATCCGGCTGACGACGATGTGCAGCACGGCGGAGAGCCGCGCACCGGCCCGGCCGGCAAGCGCCAGGGCAATCGCCTGCACCAGGGTCGCCAGCACGACGGTGCGACGTCCGTATCGGATGGTCAGTCCTTCGACCTGCTCGACAAAGGTGCGACGCGCACAACTGGCGACGTCACAGAACAACCGCCGCACCGACAGTTCGATGGCCACCGGACGCCCGCCCACAGCCGCATCCGCCAGACACCGTCGATACCAACTGTGGACCCGGGACGAGGAAACGCCGCAGTCGGGACACGCAAGCGCACCATCGCGGGTGCGGGCTTGGACCCGCACCACGCCGCCCTCCACTCGCACTTGCTCCACCAGCACCTTCTCCAGGTGCGGAAACACCATGTCCAGCAAGTCGTCACACACTGCGGACCATGCCACCGAAGTGACATTCGGTCACCCCATCACGAAAATCTTGACTGAGCC
>NZ_JBHWJT010000132.1:0-1293 GCF_042731325.1 Streptomyces sp. NPDC059866
GAGAGGACACCTCCGTGTCTGCCGCAAGACCGCTCACCGCCCTGCGCACCCTCGCCGTCATAGCCGCGCTTCCCCTCCTGCTCACCGCCTGCGGCTACGGATCCGACGCCACCGACGACGACAAGCAGACCGAGGTCGCGGCGGACGCCACAAAGCTCTCCGCCGACGAGGTGAAGATCGGCTACTTCCCCAACCTCACCCACGCCACCGCTCTGGTGGGCGTCCAGGAGGGACTGCTCCAGAAGGAACTCGGCGGCACCACGATCAAGGCGTCCACCTTCAACGCCGGCCCCTCCGAGATCGAGGCGCTGAACGCCGGCTCCATCGACATCGGCTGGATCGGCCCCTCCCCCGCCATCAACGGCTACACCAAGTCGAACGGCAAGAACCTGCGCATCATCAGCGGCTCCGCCTCCGGCGGCGTGAAGCTCGTGGTCAACCCGGACAAGATCAAGTCCCCGGACGACCTCAAGGGCAAGAAGATCGCCACGCCCCAGCTCGGCAACACCCAGGACGTCGCGTTCCTCAACTGGATCGCCGAGAAGGGCTGGAAGGTCGACGCGGAGAGCGGCAAGGGCGACGTCTCCGTCGTCCGCACCGACAACAAGATCACCCCGGACGCCTACAAGTCCGGTTCCATCGACGGCGCCTGGGTGCCGGAGCCGACCGCGTCCAAGCTGGTCACCGAGGGCGCGAAGGTGCTCCTCGACGAGGCGGACCTGTGGCCCGACAAGAAGTTCGTGATCACGAACATCATCGTGTCGCAGAAGTTCCTCGAGGAGCACCCGGACGTCGTCGAGGCCGTACTGCGCGGCTCGGTGAAGACCAACGAGTGGATCAACGCCAACCCGGAACAGGCCAAGGCCTCCGCCAACGCGGCGCTGAAGGAGCTGTCGGGCAAGGAGTTGCCCGCCGAGGTCATCGACCCGGCCTGGGAGTCCGTCACCTTCCTCGACGACCCGCTGGCCGCCACCCTCGGCACCCAGGCGGAGCACGCGGTGAAGGCCGGTCTGCTGGAGGAGCCCGATCTGAAGGGCATCTACGACCTCGCCCCGCTCAACAAGGTCCTCGAGGCCGAGGGCAAGGACGAGGTCGACGACGCCGGTCTCGGCGCCGAGTAGCCGAACAGCTGACAAGCGACAACCGCCCCGATGAGTACCCAGGAGGTGACGACCATGGCCACCACGGTCGCCGAGGCTGCCCAGGACGCCACGGCGGTGACGCACGCCGCCCGTATCGAGCACGTCTCGAAGTCCTTCCCCGCGCCGGGCACACCCGGCGGACAGCAACTCG
>NZ_JBHWJT010000133.1:0-1233 GCF_042731325.1 Streptomyces sp. NPDC059866
CCGGGCTCCAGGTGCGGGCCGCAAGCGGCTGACGGACACCGACCCTGGTCTGCTGCCCGCGCTGGAGTCGCTGATCGAGCCGCACACCCGAGGTGACCCCGTCTCCCCGTTGCGGTGGACCACGCTGTCGTTACGGGCCCTGGCCTCGACCCTCACCACACAGGGCCACCCGGTCAGCGCTTCAACCGTCGGACACCTGCTGCACACCCTGGGCTACAGCCTGCAGGGAACCGCGAAGACAACAGAGGGCATCAGCCATCCGGACCGCGATGCCCAGTTCACCCACCTCAATGCCACCGCCGCCGCGTTCCTCAACGATGCCCAGCCGGTGATCAGCGTCGACACCAAGGCCAAGGAATGGCTCGGCAACCGGGACCGGCCCGGTCGCACCTGGCGGCCGGGCAAGAACGCGATCAAGGTGGACTGCCACACGTTCACCACCAACGAGCAGCCCATGGCGATCCCCTACGGGATCTACGACATTGCCAACAACAGCGGATGGGTCAACGTCGGCACCGACCACGACACCGCCCAGTTCGCGGTGGAGTCCATCCGACGCTGGTGGCAACACCGCGGACGGGCGGACCACCCGAATGCCACCCGGCTCCTGATCACCGCCGACTCCGGCGGCTCCAACGACCCCCGCCGCTGGACCTGGAAAAGCAACCTTGCCACCTTCGCACGAGAGAGCGGCCTGGAGATCACGGTCTGTCACCTACCGCCGGGGACTTCGAAGTGGAACAAGATAGAGCACCGGATGTTCTGTCACATCACCGCGAACTGGCGGGGGCGGCCGCTGACCAGCTACCAGGTGGTCCTCGAGACCATCGCCGCCACAACAACCAAGACCGGTCTGACCATCGGGGCCGAACTGGACACAGGCAGCTACGACCTCGGCATCAGCGTCACACCCGCCGAGTTCCACGCCCTTCCGATCACACCCAACGCCTTCCACGGCGACTGGAACTACACACTGTCTCCCGTTCCACCGCGAGCGCCAGACGCGCCGGCAACGACACACCGGACCGACCCGGCCCTGACCGCGATGCTCACCGATCCGGCCCTGACCGGCATGTCACGAACCGCCTTCGAGCATCTGGTGGCGGTCTCGGAGCCTTTCTGGGACGCGTTGGCCGAGGCAGCATTCCAGCGACGCTTCCACCGCCCGCGCAGCTACCGCCACCCACAGATCAGCAGCGTGGACCACACCCACCGGCTCCTGGCAGCCATCCT
>NZ_JBHWJT010000134.1:0-1208 GCF_042731325.1 Streptomyces sp. NPDC059866
AGTGGACGTTAAGTCCGATCTTCCTCGGTTCGTGATCGCTCGATCGTGGTACTGATCGTCACGCAGGGCGCCTGCCGGGCATGTCCATGTTGAGATGCGGGGCATGAAGCGAGAGCCGTACCCGAGCGACTTAGCGGACGAGCAGTGGGCGTTGATCGAGCCGATGATCACGGCCTGGAAGCAGGAGAGGGTGGCGCGGTCAGCGACCGGAGATCCCGGGTCCTGCGATCTGCGGGAGGTCGTGAACGCGATCTTCTATCAGAACCGGACGGGCTGCCAGTGGCGCTATCTGCCCCATGACTTCCCGGCCTGGTCGGCGGTGTTCTACTACTTCGGCCTGTGGCGCGAGGACGGGCTCGACCAGCGGATCCAGGAACTCCTGCGCTGCCAGGTGCGGGAGAGAGCCCGGCGATTAGAGGACCCGTCCCTGGTGATCATCGACACCCAGTCCGTCCGCGCGGCCGCGGGTGTCCCGAAGACCACGACGGGACTGGACGCCAACAAGAAGGTGTCGGGGCGCAAGCGGGGACTGGCCGTCGACGTTCTGGGGCTGATCATCGGCGTCGTGGTGCTGGCCGCCTCCGCCCACGACAACGCCGCCGGCACCGCCCTGCTCGACCAGGCGGCCGAGCGGTGCGGAATGCGTCTGGAGAAGGCCCTGGTGGACCAGGGCTTCAAGGACGAGGTTCTCATCCACGGCGCCCTGCTGGACATCGACGTCGAGGTCGTCCGCCGCAACCCCGCAGACCAGGGCAAAGGCTTCGTCCCGCAACCGAAGAGGTGGATCGTGGAGCAGGTCAACGGCACATTGATGCTGCACCGCCGCCTGGCCCGCGAGTACGACCACCGTCCCGACACCTCCGCCTCGCGCGTCTACTGGGCTTCCATCGCCAACATGGCCCGCCGCCTCACCACACCCGCCCCCACCTGGCGCGACACCCTTGGGCTGGCCGCGTGAACATCAGCGAGCTCCTGGCAGACCTCCAGGACCAGCACGACAAAACCACGGCCCGGGCCGGTGAACTACGCGACCAGATCGACCACTTGACCGCCGCCCTGGCCGAGACCGAAGCGCGACTCGCAGACCTGGCCACCACCCGGAAGATCATCGCCGAACGCGTCCCGCCCGGGACCGAGCCCGATCCGCCCGAAACGAACACCGCCTACCAGGCCATCGTGAACGCCTTCAACCAGCACCCCGGCCGGAC
>NZ_JBHWJT010000135.1:0-1207 GCF_042731325.1 Streptomyces sp. NPDC059866
GTCGTAGAAGAACCGCCGGGGGGTGCCGATCGGGTTGCCGTGCACGTCGAGGTGCCAGGCGGCCAGGTGGTCGGTGTTGGTGTCCACCCCGATCACCCCGTGGGCGAGCGCGGCGTCCAGCGGGAGGGTCGTGGTGGGTGGAATCTGCCAGGCGGCGGTCACGTACCAGCGGTTCCGGGCCGGGTTGTAGTGGATGCGGTAGGCGACGGCCCGGTTGGCCTCGACGCGGTCGGCCCACTCGGTGCCTCGGTGGGCGAAGCGGACCGTGCCGGTGAGGACGTACCGGCCGTGCGGGGCGTTCGCCAGGTTCTTCAGCGGAGCGGGCAGCTTGATGCTCAGCCGACCGTCGGGGGCGATGCGGAGGGTCTCGTTGCCGTACCGCTTGCCGGACTCGCCGTCGGCCTGCAGGAACCAGCGCCCGCACTCCCACCGCCGACGCCACTCGGCTTCGGTCAGCTGCCCGGCTGCTTCCAGGTGGTGGCGGGCGCGGGCCAGGCGCTTGCCGCCGCGCACCACGTGCACAATCCCGGCCTTGTGGTCGGCCCGTTCCCGCTCCAGCCGGTCCTCCAGGACGCGAAGGCGGCGGGACTTGGCGAACCACTCCTGACGGGAGCGGTAGCCGCCCGGAGCGTTCTTGGATCCCTTCTGCCCGACCGGTTGCGCCAGCCGGTGCGCGATCGTGGCGACACCGGCCTCCAGGCTGTGGATGTGGGCGAGCTGGCAGCGGCGGGCCAGCGCCCACTGGTCGTGCGACGCCTTGGTGATCGCCCCGCCCCAGCGCGAAGACGCAGCTGGCGTCAGCGCGCGCTTCCTGGCCGCCCAGGTCTCGGTGGAGTGCTCCAGACCGTCCGCGCAGCGCGTCTTGAGGTCCCGCGACGCCAGCGAACCCAGATGCGCGCCGACCATCGCAAGAACCTTCTCGTCCTGCGCGGTGAGGTGCTTGATCCGGGTACGGATCGCCACTCCGGACGGGCCGGACGCAACGAACGGCTCGGCGACCTTCCGCAGCCCGCTCATCCCTCACCCCCGGCCCGGCTCCGCCCCGACGATCTCCTCCTCCATCCAACGAAGCCCGACCGCAGAGGTCACGCATTCGACGTCAGGATTTCCGTTCGCACCCCGAGCCGCTCTGGCGGACACGCGGGTCACGGCAACGACTGCTCGCACTCACTCTCGCTCACCAGAACACGCTTGAGCACACTTCAGC
>NZ_JBHWJT010000136.1:0-1201 GCF_042731325.1 Streptomyces sp. NPDC059866
CTAGTGGCTCGTCACGCAGCCTTGGCCGGGTAATCGACCCGCTGCTCGTCGGCCAGCAGACTGTCTCCAAGACCTGATCTTGGAGGTGGTCGTGGGACGCCGACCGAGTGTGTTCGTCCGGCCAGTCACGATGGACGAGGGCCGGAAGCTGCAGCGGATCAGCCGGACCGCGAAGGACCCGGTGAAACTTCGTCGGGCGATCGTTGTGTTGATGTCCGCCCAGGGCCAGACGGTCAAGGACATCACGACGCTGATGCAGGTCGGCGAGGACTACGTCCGCGATGTCATCCACGCCTTCAACGAGCGGGGGTTCGACGCGCTGGACCCAAAATGGAGCGGGGGACGCCCGAGGGCGATCAGTGACGAAGTGCGCGAGCACATCTGCCTGATTGCCCGGACGTCCCCCGCCGACTGGAAGATCACCGCGTTCTCCACCTGGAGCCTGAGCAAGCTCGCCGAGCACCTCATCGAGCAGAAGGTGACCGCGGCCATCAGCCGGGAGACCCTGCGCCGGATCCTGCGCCAGGGCAAGGTCTCCTGGAAGACCACCACCACCTGGAAGGCGTCCACCGACCCGGAGTTCATCGCCAAGATGCACCGCATCCTGGCGCTGTACGACACAGCGCCCGCCGACGGACGAGTGATATGCGTCGATGAGTTCGGGCCGCTGAACCTGATGCCCCGCAAAGGCAAGGCATGGGGGCCGGTGAGGCGTCCGCGCCGACTGCGGGCCACCTACAACCGCACAAACGGCGTCAGGCACATGCTCGCTGCCCTCGATCTGGCCACCGGCAAGCTGTACTACCGCATCCGGCCACGCAAGCGCTGGCGGGAGTTCCTCGACCTCCTCAAGGCCTTACGCGCCCGCTGGCCTGAGGAGAAGCTCTATGTGGTGCTGGACAACTTCTCCCCGCACAAGCACGCAAGCGTCTGCACCTGGGCGACCGACAACGACATCGAGCTGGTCTTCCTGCCGACCTACGGCTCCTGGCTGAACTGGATCGAGGCCGAGTTCGCAGCCCTGCGCTACTTCGCACTCAACGGCACCGACCATCGCAGCCACGACGAGCAGAACGCCGCTATCGGCGCATACGTACGCTGGCGCAACACGCGCGCCGAACCGAAGACCACCTTCGCCCCCGACTCACCGATCCGATCATGGACTCATTACCCGGCCAAGGCTGCGTGACGAGCCACTAGC
>NZ_JBHWJT010000137.1:0-1198 GCF_042731325.1 Streptomyces sp. NPDC059866
GCCGCTGCTTCACGCGGTCCCGACGGGGTCAGCCTCCCGACCGGATCAGCCGGGCCGCGTCCAGCAGGGTCTTGTGGGCGGCCGTCGAGTCGTCCAGGTAGCCGGCTGCCATCGCGCCGTCGTACAGCATCAACAGCGCACCGGCGGCCGACTCCGCATCGGCGTGGCCGAGCCGGGTGAGCAGCTGCTTGAAGAGGGTGCGGATCCAGTCCCGGTGGGACGTCACCAGGCCGCGGACCGGATGGTCGGCGTCCGGGTACTCGGCGGCCGCGTTCAGGAACGGCGATCCGCGAAAGCCGCGCTCGCGGGCGTGCTCGGCGATCGCCTCGAAGATCAGGTCGATCGCCTCCGCGGGCGGATGCCCGGCGGCCAGCGGTTCGGCCACCTCCTTGTAGTAGGCGTCCTTGGTCAGTAGATAGGCCACGACCAGGTCGTCCTTGGAGGCGAAGTGCCGGTAGAAGGTCGCCTTCGTCACCCCGGCCTCGGCGATCAGCCGCTCCACGCCGATCGCGCGGACGCCCTCGTAATAGAACAGGCGTGACGCGGCCCGGACCAGGCGTTCGCGGGGCGGCAGCGCTCCGTCCTCCTTGGTCCCTTGACGCGTGGTGTCGGTGGTCTTCTGACCAGTAGTACTCACTTGCCCATTCTGCCCGTAGCCCAGTCCTGAGTGGCCTCCACCCCCATACGGCCGCACCAGCGCTGTCGCTCTATCCCCTACGGCCCGCAACGGCGTGGCCGTTCATCGAAAGGTTTGACCATGACTCGTCGTCTCGAAGGAACCGCCGCCCTGGTCACCGGAGCATCCAGCGGCATCGGCCACGCCACCGCCCTGGAGCTTGCCCGCGAGGGCGCCTCCGTGGCCCTGGTAGGCCGGCGTGAGGACCGGCTCACCGACCTCGCCGCGCAGATCACCGACTCCGGCGGCAAGGCCCTGGTGGTGGCCGCCGACATCACCACCGCCCAGGCCGCCGCGGAAGCGGTCGAGCGGACCGTCGAGAACCTGGGACGCCTGGACACCCTGGTCAACAACGCCGGCCTCATGCTGCTCGGGCCCGCTCCCGGCGCGGACCTGAACGACTGGCGGCGCATGATCGACATCAACCTCATGGGCCTGATGTACACCGCCCACGCGGCCGTCCCCCACCTGGTCAAGGCCGCCGCCGAGGAGCCGCGCCAGGTCGCCGACATCGTCAACATC
>NZ_JBHWJT010000138.1:0-1171 GCF_042731325.1 Streptomyces sp. NPDC059866
GCTGATCGGAAAATCGATGTTCGGGAGGGCAGGCGGCAGCATCCGGGCCGCGTGCGGCCCGGATGACGGTGAGACGGGCCGGTCAGGCTGATGCCGGGGTGAGGGCGACTTGGTGGCCGAGGGCCTGGAGCTGGCGGACGAGATCGCGGGTCTTGCGGGCGGGGTCGAGGTGGCGGCGGTGCCAGTCGGCGCCGAGCTCCTGGTAGGAGGCGTCTGGGTCGTTGATCAGGTGCCAGGCGATGACGAGTATCGAGCGGGCGACGGCGACCAGGGCTTTGGCGTGGCCGCGGCGTTTGACGATGCGGCGGTAGCGGGCGCCGAGGAAGGTGTCGGTGCGGGCGGCGGCGTTCGCGGCCTCGCCGAGGGCGCCCTTGAGCCAGGGGTTGCCCTGCCCGGCCGGACCCGTGCTGTTCTTCACGCCGGACTGGATGGTGCGGGGGCACAACTTCGCCCAGGAGACGAGGTGTTCGGGCGTGGGGAACCGGCTCATGTCCGCGCCGATCTCGGCGAGGATGATCTGCGCGGTGGCCGGTCCGATCCCTGGGACGGCGTCCAGCTTCTCGGCCAGAGCCCGTGCACTGACTGTCGTGGCGGGCTCGCTCCCGGTGCCCGAGCGGTCTGGCGGAGTGGTGATCTCCTCCAGCGTCCGGGCGATCAGCCGGTCGAGTTCGCCGATCTGTGCGGTGAGGTGGTCGACGGTGCCCAGCAGCACCCTCAGCAACCGGGCGTGGTGGTCTTCGAACTGCCCGGTCAGGGGTTCGATGAGGGCCGGCTTCTTCTTGACCAAGTTGCCTTTGGCGAGGTCGGCCAGGGTGCGCGGATTGCGTTCCCCGGCGACCAGGGCATCGAGCATGGCTCGCCCGGACATGCCGAACAGGTCCGAGACGACGCCGGACAGTTTGATCTGTGCGTCCTGCAGAACCTTGTCCACGCGGTGCTTGTGCCGGGTGCGTTCCTGGACGAACACGGTGCGGGTGCGGGTGTAGTCCCGCAGCTGCCTCACCGGCTTCGGCGGGACGAACGAGGCGCGGACCATGCCGCGTTCGGCAAGCTTGGCCAGCCAGACCGCGTCCAGTTTGTCGGTCTTCGGGCGCCCGGGAACGTTCTTCACGTCACGTGCGTTGACCAGCCAGCAGTCCAGGCCGCGGGCCTCCAGCAGGTAGAAGAACGG
>NZ_JBHWJT010000140.1:0-1163 GCF_042731325.1 Streptomyces sp. NPDC059866
CGGATGGTGTTGAGCTTGGTGATGAGGGGGGTGATGGTGCGTCCCTCGCGTTCGGCGGTCTCCCAGTCGCGGGGCTTGAGCTGGTACTTCTCCGAGTCCAGGTACTCCTCGCTGCCCTCGCGCAGCGGCGTGTTCTCGCACAGCTCGTAGCCCGAGTACACCCCCCAGGTGGGCGACAGGGTCGCGGCGAGGACCGCGCGGACCTCGAACGCCGGGCGGCCGCCGTGCTGCAGGTAGGCGTGCAGGATGTCGGGCGTGTTGACGAAGAAGTTCGGCCGCATGTAGGCCGCCGCCTCGCCCGACAGCTCCGTCAGGTACTCCGTCAGCTCCTGCTTGCTGGTGCGCCAGGTGAAGTACGTGTACGACTGCTGGAACCCGATCTGCGCCAGGGTGTGCATCATCGCCGGCCGGGTGAACGCCTCCGCCAGGAAGACCACATCCGGGTCGCTGCGGTTGATGTCCGCGATCACCCGCTCCCAGAACACCACCGGCTTGGTGTGCGGATTGTCCACCCGGAAGATCCGCACCCCGTGCGCCATCCAGTGCCGCAGCACCCGCACCGTCTCCGCGACCAGACCGTCCATGTCCCGGTCGAAGGCGATCGGGTAGATGTCCTGGTACTTCTTCGGCGGGTTCTCCGCATACGCGATCGACCCGTCCGGGCGGTGCCGGAACCACTCCGGGTGCTTGTCCACCCACGGATGATCCGGCGAACACTGCAACGCGAAGTCCAGCGCCACCTCCAGACCCAGCGCCCGCGCCCGGTCGACGAACCAGTCGAAGTCCTCCAGCGTGCCCAGTTGCGGGTGCACCGCGTCGTGCCCGCCCTCCGGCGAGCCGATCGCCCACGGCACCCCCACATCCTCCGGGGCGGGGGACAGGGTGTTGTTGCGGCCCTTGCGGAAGGTGCTGCCGATCGGGTGGACGGGCGGCAGGTACACCACGTCGAACCCCATCCGGGCGATCACCGGCAGCCGGCGCGCGGCGGTGCGGAACGTGCCGTGCGCACCCTCCGGCGTGCCCTCCGAGCGGGGGAAGAACTCGTACCAGGACCCGAACAGCGCCCGCTCCCGCTCCACCAGCAGCGGCAACGGCTCGGACGCCGTCACCAACTCCCGCAGCGGATACCGCCCCAGCACACCGTCCACCTCCGGCGTCAACGC
>NZ_JBHWJT010000141.1:0-1158 GCF_042731325.1 Streptomyces sp. NPDC059866
GCTACTGAGGTTTTCGGCCTAGGGTGACGGTGATCTCGCTGGCGGGTGTATTCCGGTGTCATGCGGTATCCCGATGGGGGTGGCCTGACCGCGAAGCAGCGGGCTCAGCGGGAGCAAGTGCGGTTCGAGGCAGCCGAGTTATTCGCGCAAGGGGTGGCGCCGCCGCAGGTCGCACGGCGGTTACGGGTCTCACGTAAGTCCGCCTATGCCTGGCATGCCCGCTGGCGGGAGGGTGGTGTGGAGGCGCTTCGGTCCAAGGGGCCGTCAGGGCAGCCCTCCCGGATGAAGCCCAGCTGGCGGGAGTGGCTGGCTGTGGAGTTGGAGAAAGGGCCGGCCGCACATGGCTGGGTGGAGGACCAGCGGTGGACGCTGGACCGCGTCGCCACGGTGATCGCGAGACGCTTTCATGTCCGCTTCAGTCCAGCGCAGACCTGGCGCATCCTGCACCAGATGGGCTTTACAGTGCAGGCCCCGCAGCGCCGGGCTGCCGAACGCGACGAGGACGCCGTGGCTACGTGGATCAAGGAGACGTGGCCACGGGTGGAAAGACGGTGAGGGACCAGGATGCGTGGCTGTGCTTCGCGGATGAGTCGGGGCAGCTGCTGCGGCCGCCGAAGGCACGGACCTGGTCCCGGCGCGGTCACACGCCGCGGGTCAGGGTCAGGGCTGCGGGATCGGGGCGTATCTCCCTGGCGGGTCTGGTCTGTCGCAAGGCCGGTCAGCGCACCCGGCTGATCTTCAGGATGCTGGTGCACCATGGCCGCAAAGGCGAGAAGAAGGGCTTTCGGGAGAAGGACTTCGCCTCGCTCCTGGATGCCGCTCACCAGCAGCTCGGCGGCAACATCGTGCTGGTCTGGGACAACTACAGCCACCACGTCGACGCCGCCATGCGCGAACTGATCGGGAAACGGCGGTGGCTGACAGTCTTCCGCTTCCCGACCTACAGCCCCGACCTCAACCCGGCCGAGGGGGTGTGGGCGCATCTCAAGAAAAGCCTGGGCAATCTGGCCCCATGCAGCATCGATGACCTCGCCGGCCTGGTCCGGACCCGTCTCAAACGGATGCAGTACCGGCCCGGCCTGCTCGACGGGTTCGTCGCCGAGACCGGACTGATCACAACGCCGCCATAACGTCACCCCGAACCGAAAACCTCAGTAG
>NZ_JBHWJT010000142.1:0-1140 GCF_042731325.1 Streptomyces sp. NPDC059866
GGCGACAGGATCCCGCCCTGCGGGGTCCCGGTGCGTGTGTCCGTGAAGGCTCCGTCCCGGGACAGGATCCCGGACTTCAAGAACGCCTTCACCAAGGACAGCACCCGCTTGTCCCCGATTCGATTCCTCACCCGTTCCATGAGGGCCGGGTGCGAGATCTCGTCGAAGCACGCCGTGATGTCGCCCTCCACCACCCACTCATATCCGTGGCTGGCGAGATAGCGAGTCTCAGCGATCGCGTCATGAGCCCGGCGGTTCGGGCGGAACCCATATGAACACGGGAGGAAATCCGCTTCGAACACCGGCTCCAGCACCAGTTTCAAGGACGCCTGGACCACCCGATCCGCCACGGTCGGAATCCCAAGACGACGAAGCTTGCCGTTCGCCTTGGGAATCATCCGCTCACGGACGGGAACCGGTCGGAAGCTGCGGGTTTTAAGCTGACTCCGCAGCCTGTCGAGAAACACCTCGACTCCCTGCCCGGCCTCGATGGAGTGAGCGGTCCTCCTGTCCACTCCGGCCGTGCGGGCACCCTTGTTTCCCCGGACACGATCCCACGCCACCAACAGGAAGGCGGGGTCGGCCACGAGGTTGAACAGATCGTCGAACCTGCGATGAGAATCATCAGCAGCCCAACGGTGCAGCTTGGTCTGAATCTCCAGTACCCGGCGTTCGGCCTTCATCAAGGCCCATTCCAGCTCGTCGGTATCCACCGGCGATGACCTCCTGGCATTCCAGATTCCTTACTGCTGATTTGCTGGCCCCCTTCCCCGTGTGGCCGGCTCTCCCGGTCTCGGAGTACTACGGAGCCTCCGCCCTGCCCGACGGCCATCAGCCGGCGATGGGCCTGCCCTCGACCGGACTGGAGGTCCGGCTTGGGGCGCCCGCGGGCAGTTCCCACGTTCACCACGGAATCGGTCGACGGGTGAGGTGCCCAGCTCTACCCCAGCAGCATCGCCACACCTACGCCGCAGGCTTTCGGCGTGGCCTCCCCACCGATAAGTGGAGTCGGCTTCGGAGTCGACCACCGGCCAGCGGTGGTCGTGCACTGCGTCCGGCCCAGATCCGCCAGGTTGGAGCCGGTGTCGTAATTACGGGGCGTCAAGCACTGGTTCCTCGCGTGCACCTTCCCGTCTCGCT
>NZ_JBHWJT010000143.1:0-1133 GCF_042731325.1 Streptomyces sp. NPDC059866
CGGCGTGGAGACGGCGAGTGTGGTGCCGTCGCTGTTGGGGGTGCTGGACCCGGACACGGTGCCGGGTGTGCAGAGGTGGGTGCTGGGTGCGGAGTGGCTTACTGCGGGCCTGGCGAGTCGGTGGGCGGGTCGGGCGCGGGTGGTGAACACGTACGGGCCGACCGAGGCGACCGTGATGGCCACGGCCGGTGCGGTGGATGCCGGCATCGGGGCCGGGGACGAGGCGCCGTCCATCGGGCGGCCGCTGGCGAATGTGCGGACGTTTGTGCTGGACCACTTCCTGAGGCCGGTGGCGCCGGGCCTGGTCGGTGAGCTGTACCTGGCGGGCCCCGGCCTGGCACGTGGCTATGCGGGACGGCCCGGTCTGACGGGGGAGCGGTTTGTGGCCTGCCCGTGGGGTGCGGGTGGGCGGATGTACCGGACGGGCGACCTGGCCCGGTGGACGGCTGAGGGCGAGTTGCGGTTCGCGGGGCGGGCGGACGCCCAGGTGAAGATCCGCGGGTTCCGCGTCGAGCCCGGCGAGGTCCAGACGGTCCTGGCCGGACACCCGGGCGTCGCCCAGGCCGCCGTGGTCGTACGGGACAAGCGGCTCGTCAGCTATGTGGTGCCCACCGGTGACGGCCTCGACCTCGTGGACCTGCAGGCCTATGTGGCGGGACGCCTGCCGGAGTTCATGGTGCCGACGATGGTGGTGCTGGACGCCCTGCCGCTGACCGTGAACGGCAAGGTCGACCGGGCCGCCCTGCCCGCACCGGATCTCACCGGAACAGGAGCCGGCCGCGGGCCCGGGACACCTCTCGAAGAGGTGCTGTGCGCTCTGTTCGCCGAGGTGCTGGGTGTGGAGCGGGTGGGTGCGGAGGTGTCGTTCTTCGAGCTGGGCGGGGATTCGCTGTTGGCGATGCGCTTGGTGGCTCGGGTGCGGGCGGTGCTGGATGTTGAGGTGGGGATCCGGGAGTTGTTCGCGGAGCCGTCGGTGGCCGGGCTGGCGCGTGTCGTGGGCTCGGGCGCCGGTCGGGGTGACGGCGTAGAGCTGCGGGTGTGGGAGCGGCCGGGTGTGGTGCCGTTGTCGTTCGCGCAGCAGCGGATGTGGTTCCTGAACCGGTTGGAGGCGACGGTTCCGGGGGCGGCTGCGG
>NZ_JBHWJT010000144.1:0-1094 GCF_042731325.1 Streptomyces sp. NPDC059866
GCTCCCGCGTCAGCTCGCCGAGGTCGACGACGCGGAAGGAACTCAGCCGGCGGATCAGCTGCGAGGCGAGCAGAGTGGGCACGTTCGGGTGGCCGAAGGGCAGGGCATGGTCCGGCCGCGCGACGACATGCACCTCGTTGCGCGCGTTGAGGCCGTAGAGAGTGCCGTGGACCCCGTACAGGGGGGCGTTCTGTGCCAGGAAGACCACCGGCTCAACGTGCGGGCAGAGCGCGGCGGCGGCGCGGAGATGCTTCGCGCACACCGGCGGCTGGTTCGTGAGAATCGTCGCCTGATGAGGGTCCCTGCCCCGGGGCAGAAAAAGGGGAACCCGAGGGCGGTCCTCGCGGACTGGGTGCAGACCTGGCAGCGCAGGGCCTGCATCGTCAGCATCTGCCGGTACGGGTGCATGAACTTCCACTGCGGTTTGCCCCTCGGCATGCCGTGTTCATCCATCGGGTTGAAGCCGCAGCGCGCCCACAGCACCCCCCGCAGCGGCCGGTCCCTGCCCGCGGCGTCCTCATCCGCGTAGTAGAGCCGGGGGCCGGATGCATGCCGGACGATGATGAGGTTGTCCGGCGCGGCGTCCTCCCCCTCCCGCTGGGTGATGAAAGGGATCAGGCGCGGCTCGGTCGTGGTGCGCACGGAACGGTTCTTCTCTCTCGTCTGTGTCATGGCAGGGCGTACGGGGGTCACGAGCCGTCATCTCCCATCAGGTCGAGGAGCGCGAGGACGGCCAGGGCGAACCGGCGGAGGTGGCCGTGTGCACCTTCGGGGCGGGGATGCTCGGCGCTCACGTGGATCAGGCGCCGGATCTCGTCGATGGGGTACGGGCTCACGAGGTGCGGCACGATCTCCACTAGCGTGGTGGTCGCCTCCCGGAACCGCCCCGCGATGACCGCGATGTCGTACGGAGCGGGGTGTGCGTGTTCGCCGAGTACGGCCTCCAGGTCGTCGTACAGTTCGTCGTCGATCGCCTCATGGGCGAGGGAGCGACGCAGACCGGCGAGGAGCACTCCCAGCGTCTCGGGATCGTTGGAGGATCGCCGGCTCAGTAGCTGCGCGGCGATGTCCACCGGTACGGGGACCATCACGGT
>NZ_JBHWJT010000145.1:0-1062 GCF_042731325.1 Streptomyces sp. NPDC059866
CCGGGGAGACCGTGGACGGCATGTCCCTGGAGAAAATCAACGCGATCATCGGCGGATTACGGGCCGAGACGTACCGGTGGACTCCAGTACGGCGGACCTACATCCCGAAGAAGAACGGGAGAAAACGTCCGCTCGGACTGCCCACCTGGTCGGACAAGCTGGTCGCCGAGGTGGTCCGTCTCCTTCTGGAGGCGTACTACGACGTCCAGTTCTCCCGCCACTCCCACGGGTTCCGCCCCGGCCGAGGCTGCCATACCGCGCTCAACGAAGTGGTGGAAGTCTGGAAGGGAACACACTGGTTCATCGAAGGAGACATCTCCGACTGCTTCGGCAGTCTGGATCACGAGGTGATGCTCGCGATCCTGGAAGAGAAGATCCATGATGGGCGATTTCTGCGGCTGATCCGCCAGATGCTCAAGGCCGGGTATTTGGAGGACTGGCGGTGGAAGGCCACGCTGAGCGGTGCGCCGCAGGGCGGCGTGGCTTCCCCGATCCTGTCCAACATCTACTTGGACCGGCTGGATCAGTTCGTTGAACAGCACCTGTTGCCGGACTACAACCGGGGCAGGCTGCGCCGGCGGAGCCGGGAGTACTGGCGCGTCGAGGCGAGGATCAAACGGGCAAGTCAGCGCGGTGACAAGGCGGCAGTGCGTGCGCTTCGGCAGCAGCTACGACGCCTTCCCAGTGCCGATCCCGATGATCCGGACTACCGGCGGCTGCGGTACATCCGCTATGCCGACGACTGGCTGCTCGGCTTTGCTGGGCCGAAGCGAGAAGCCCTGGAGATCAAGAACCGGATGAGGGAGTTCCTGCATGACGAACTCAGGCTGGAACTTTCGGAATCCAAGACTTTGATCACGCACGCCGCCAGCCAGGCGGCGCGCTTCCTCGGCTACGAGCTGAGAACCCAGCTGGCCGACACGAAGATCACTCGCGGGCGTCGAGCGGTCAATGGCTGCATTGGGCTGTACGTGCCACGGGACGTAATCCGGAAACGGTGCGCGTTGTATATGAAGCGCGGGAAACCGGCGTTTCGCGGGGCGCTGATACACGATCAGGACT
>NZ_JBHWJT010000146.1:0-1048 GCF_042731325.1 Streptomyces sp. NPDC059866
GGTGCGGAGTTGCTCACGGCAGATCTGGCGAGTCGGTGGGCGGGTCGGGCGCGGGTGGTGAACACGTACGGGCCGACCGAGGCGACGGTGATGGCCACCGCCGGCCCGGTGGACGCGGGGATCGGTCCGCAGGACCGGCCGCCGACCATCGGACGCCCCCTGAACAACGTCCGCACCTACGTGCTCGACGACCTGCTGCAACCCGTTCCCCCCGGCGTCACTGGCGAGCTGTACGTGGCCGGACCGGGCGTGGCCCGCGGCTACGTGGGACGGCCCGGTCTGACGGCGGAACGCTTCGTGGCCTGCCCGTGGAGTACGGGTGAGCGCATGTATCGGACGGGTGACCTGACCCGCTGGACTCCCGAGGGCGAGTTGCGGTTCGCGGGGCGGGCGGACGCGCAGGTGAAGGTGCGCGGGTTCCGGGTGGAACCGGGTGAGGTCGAGACGGTCCTGGCCGGGCACGACGCCGTCGCTCACGCCGCCGTGACCGTGCGCGACAACCGGCTCGTCGGCTACGTCGTACCCGCCGCCGGCACCGTCGACATCCCCGACGTGCGGGCGTACCTGTTGGGCCGGCTGCCCGAGTTCATGGTGCCCACGGCCCTGATCATGCTCGACGCAATGCCACTGACCGTGAACGGCAAGCTCGACCGGGCCGCCCTGCCCGCACCCGACTTCGCCGACCGTCCCACCGGCCGCGAAGCCGAGACCGACACCGAGCGCCGACTATGCGCTCTGTTCGCCGAGGTGCTGGGTGTGGAGCGGGTGGGTGCGGAGGCGTCGTTCTTCGAGCTGGGCGGGGATTCGCTGTTGGCGATGCGCTTGGTGGCTCGGGTGCGGGCGGTACTGGATGTTGAGGTGGGCATCGGAGAGTTGTTCGCGGAGCCGTCGGTGGCGGGGCTGGCTCGGGTGGTGGACGGCGCCGTTGCTACCGGGGGGCCGGCGTTGCGGGCGTGGGAGCGGCCGGGTGTGGTGCCGTTGTCGTTCGCGCAGCAGCGGATGTGGTTCCTGAACCGGTTGGAGGCGACGGTTCCGGGGGCGGCTGCGG